>PMIX01000159.1 GCA_003158395.1 Myxococcales bacterium
GCTGGAGATCTTGACCAAGCGAGATATTCTGTTTTCGCGGCCCACGCCTGACCTGCGCGAGTACGCGTTCCGGCACGCTCTCTTGCGGCAAGCGGCCTATGAGATGCTGCCCCCGTCTGAAAAGCGGCTGGGCCACCTGCTGGCTGGGCAGTACCTGGAGCAGACTGGCGAGCGCCAGGGCATCGTGCTGGCCGACCACTTCGAGCACGCAGGTGAAAAGCCGCGCGCCATCCACTGGTTGGGCGCAGCCGCCCAGCAAGCCCTGGACGCAGATGACTTGCCGGAAGCGCTCGCGCGCGTCGAGCGGGCCGTGAACCTGGGCGCCGCAGGCGAAGAATTGTGCGCCATGAGGGTCGTCGAGTCGCAAGCGCGGTACTGGCACGGCGAATACGCGGAGGCAGAAGCAGCAGCACGCGAGGCGCTGTCATCCAAGGTACCGAAGACCAGGTTGGACGCCCTGAGCGCGCTCTTCGACGGACTTGGTCCACAGGCCAGGTATGCCGAGATTGCCACGCTATTCCGCGACCTAGATCGACCAGCAGCCCCTGAACTGCTGAATCCGTGGCTTCGCTGCGTCGAGGGCGCGACTGCCTACCTTGCCGTCAGTGGCGACAGCGAAGTTCGAACGCGCACCCTGGCGCTCTTGGAAGAGTCTAGGGAGCGGCTGGAGCCGATTCTGATCGGACGGGCTGAGACCATGAGGGCGCACATAGCGGGGAACAGAGGCAAGCCAGCCGAAGCCGCCATAGGCTTCAGGCGCGCGGCTGAGTACTACGAGAGCATCGGCCACCGGCGAGTCGCTTGCGAGGCTCTCGGGAACCTGGGCCTATACCTCCTCGATGTCGGTCGACTTGAGGAGGCAGAGGCTTGTTCGCGGCAGGTCTTGGCCACGGCGCAAAGAATGGATCTCAAGTACATGCTTGGGAATGGCTTCAACGTGCTCGCCAACATCCTCGCCTTCCTGGGATCTCTCGACGAGGCTCGATCGGCCGGCGGGCAAGCTCTTGCCATAACCCGCGCGCAGAACGATCGACGCTTCCAGGGATACGCGGAGGCGTATCTATCGGTGACCGAGTGTCTAGCAGGCGACTACGCGCGTGCCGAGAGCTATGCACGCGCTGCTGTGACGACATGGGAGACTGTGCTTTCGGTCCGGCCCTTCGCGAGCGCGTTGCTGGCTCGTGCCCTCCTAGCGCAAGGGCGCCTAGTCGAGGCTCTGTCCAGCGCACGTGATGCGTATTCCCAGCTTGAGAGCCTTGGTGCCGTGGACGATGGCGAGGCGACGATACGAGTGGTTCTGGCCGAGTGCCTGATAGCGGTTGGAGACAGGCTCGCGGCTCAAGAGGTTGTCGAGAGGGCAGCCAACCGTATTCTAGCGTCGGCAGAAACGATCGAGGACACCGCAAGTCGAGAGTCGTTCCTCACGCGTATCCCCGATCACCGCCGCATCCTCGAACTCGCACGCGAGCTGCGCGCTGCGAAGATCTGACCCCAGAACGCAAAACGCCGCCCGTAGGCGGCGTTTGGGCGAGTACCTATACAGCGATTACCTTGGGAACCTCGCTCCGCCACTACGTACTCGGGACTTAACCTTGATGCCGGATGTCTTCTTCATGGTGGATCTCCTGATACCGGCTGAAATCCGCCGGTTGGGCCTGATGCTTGCCCAAGAAGACGCATCTTGCAAGTCAAATCTATGACGGTTCGTCATGTTATTGACGATTTCTGCATATCGTCACCATAAACATAAATACTTTCAAAGCACTATGGAGCAGACCACTTCACAGTTAACAGTATATTCACATCCGTCACCCTATTGACGCTTTGTCAACAGAGTGACGATTGCATAGCGTTATCTGGTGCAGCTAGCAGCCTCCGTCAACACCGCCAGCCCCCCAACGGAGCGAGTCGGGCATGGGTACCGCCCAACTCGCAACCTGACCAGAAACATGGTCTAATTGGCTGATGAAGCCGGTCAACATCCAGCAAGCAAAGACCCATTTGTCGCGCTATCTAAAACGCGTCAACCGCGGTGAATCGCTCGTCATTTGCGACAGAAACGTCCCCGTGGCCGAACTCCGTCCGCTGAGTGATTCCGCCAAGCCCAAGCGACCCTTGGGAGCCCTGCGCGGCGCCGTCTTGCACATGGCGGACAACTTCAACGAGCCGCTCTCAGCAGAGGGACGTGGGTGAGATTGGGCAAAGCGGACACACGCCACGAAGCTAACTCACCGCGCGATCCTCAATTCCCCAAACCAGATGGGCTCCTCGTGCACGCCGCCGCGCCCGCCCTCGACCGGACTGCTCGTGCGCGCCGCGTGCCCTGCCGCCTCACAAGCTCAAGGCACGAAGTTACAGTATTCAGTCATTCCGCCGCAGCCGTCGTCCTGCGGGCCGTGAACAGTCACCGGGTAGTCGTCACAGGTCTTTGGCGTGCAGCATACGCCGCAATCGGAAGTCAGACCGCCGCAGCCGTCGGGCTGCAGGCCGCAAGTACCCGTCGGATAGTCCGCACAGGTGAGTGGCGTGCAAGTGCCGGTTCCCGCGCAGAAGATGGCACAGGCCTCACCCGCGTCGGCGCCCTGGGTCTGGTCGCCGTCGTGGCCCATGATCTGAAGCCGGTACGAGTGACCTGAAATGAGGCCAACCTCATACTTCACCTCCATCCCATAGCCCTTCCCGGTCTTGCCTGACCCGGGGCACAATTTGCCAGCTCCGCTGCAAGGGCACTGAGCACTGACGCTAGCGGGTATCGGGTCCGACCCGGCACCGAGAGTCCAGTAATTCATCGCCTTCGGGTCGGGGCCGGGCGTGTTGCCAGTGGCTGACTTCCAGGTGCCGAAAACCGCAATCGGGTCATAGGCCGTGCCGCCTGTCTGCTGGTCGCCGGTCTTGCAGTCCGGGTCGAAGGTGATATCGGTGACATACAGCGTTGGCCGCATGGGCCGCCCCACGGTGTCGTTGCAACTTGGATCGCCGAGCTGCGGGTAGTACATCGCGCCTGGGTTCGAGGGCATCGCCGACACCGGATAGGTCGTGGTGGCGCAGCCCAGCGTCATCGCGTGCTCGTCATTGAAGTATGCCTGAATCTGCGCCGGGTCCTTGCCCCCGCCCGCTGCATAGATCCCGCACATGATTGTGCTCTCGTTGAAAGTGGTGGCGACATAGCCACAATTGTCAAGCGTCGAGGTTGCGGCGGGCACCGTCACCCCGGGAGTGCAGGTGGCAATCCCAGTCCCGGTGCAGGTTCCGCCTACGCTAGTCGAGGACCCAGTGCAATCCGTGCCATCGCAGCAAAGACTCGGCCTCGGGTCAGTCTGGGGCGTACAAGTGAGGCCAGTGGCACAAGCCCCCCGGTCATCGCAAAGACATCCTTTTGAGCCGGCGATACAAGTCGTGAGCAGGCCACTGGTTCCCGGAAGGCCACCGGTGTTGGAGTTGCCGCACACGCTAGATACGCCGCCACAGCCGCAGCATTGGGTCGGGTCCGAGCAGGTCCCGCAATCGATGGTCCCACCGCAATTATCCGATATGGGCCCGCAGCCTTGCCCCAAAGGCGACGCGCAGTCCGCGACTGTGAGAGGTATGCAAGGGGTACATTCGTTGGGCGTTATAGTGCCGCACAGGCTCACATCGCAATTGTCGTAACCGCAGGGGATGAGTGCGCCACAATCGTCAACAATGTTGCCGCAGCTAGTTGACGTGCAGACCGTGGCGGCGCCACAGGCTTTGCTTCCGGCAGTCCCCGATTGCCCGGCAAGGCTGGACGGAATGATGATCATCCCCCCGAGTGCCGGGGCGCCGCCGCCCTGGCTCACGCCGCCGTTGCCACCGCTGTTGCCGGCACCGCCGCCGCCCGGATTTCCTCCCGAAGCAGTGACACCTCCGGTGGGTGAGCAGGCACCGAGCAAAATGATGATCCCCAGAGCACTCAGTTTCGTGAGGTTTGTCATTTTTTGACCCCTAGCTACGACATTGGGACGCCCATCGCCGCCCGCTAATCATTACTTAGACCTCCCAACAAACAAAGCCAACAGAAAAGAGGGATCGTCACGTGTCGTAACTTCTTGCGACGATGCTGCTCGTTCCCCCTCATCTTGTAACGCTCTGGAACAGCTTCGGATGAAATCGCAACGCGTAAGTGGAAGAGACACGGTTCTGGGCCGCAAGCGGGACAGCATGGCGCGCTGAGCTACACCACGCCTTGGGACGGACGGGTGCCGGGAGTGGCGAAGTGCTGGACTCACGGGAGCTCTCACTTGAGGGCCGTAATCTAGCCCACAATTGGAGCGTCTGGGCGACGGCGAACGGTGCGGAAAAAACCCAGGCCGACCTGGGTCGTGCTAGCTTCGCGCGATGCTCAAGACTCACATCAACGGCCGCAATCAAGGCGGCTCCCTCAGGTGTTCTCTCGCAATGATTGGGTTGGCAGTTCTGCTAGCGCAGGGTTGCGCTGCTGGCAAAGACAGCAACGGCACCGGCGGCGCAGCGGGCGGCAGCCTGCCGGCAACGGGTGGCCAGACTGGGTCCGGTGGAAGGGCAAGCGACGGCGGCTCGCTTGCCTTTGGCGGCTCCACGGCGGCCGGTGGATCGACCGCATTTGGCGGATCGCTTGCCCTTGGCGGATCGACGGCGACCGGCGGCTCGACCGCACGTGGTGGATCAACAGCGGCCGGTGGATCAACACCAACCGGTGGATCAACACCAACCGGCGGCGCGACCGCAGCGGGTGGCTCGACCGCGGCTGGCGGCTCGACCGCACCTGGCGGATCAGCAGCGGCCGGTGGATCGACACCAGCCGGCGGCTCGACCGCGCCGGGTGGCTCGACCGCACCTGGTGGCTCGACCGCGGCCGGCTCGACAGCGCCGGGCGGCTCGACAGCGCCGGGCGGCTCGACAGCGCCGGGCGGCTCGACAGGCTCCGGAACCGGCTGCTCAGGTGTCGCGATCACTTCAGACGCCACAGGCCATCTCGCATCCAATTCCATCGGAATCAACGGCAACTGGTTCTCCTATAGCGACACCGCCTCGAAAATAACTCCCGGCACTGGGAGTTTTCCGAACACGGGTGGCAAGATGTGTACATCGGGAACCATCACGACGACGGGGTATGGCGGCATCGGGCTCGAGCTGAACGATGCTGGTGGGCAGCAGCCATATAATCTAACCTTGCATGGAGTCAAAGGATTCTGCTTCCAGTTGTCGGGAACGCTTCCACCCGGGGGAGTCCGCTTTGCGTACGGCAAGAAGGGCGACGACAACGTCTTTTTCTCGACGGTCGCGACGACAGGCCAGAGCACGGTTCTGGCCTCGCTTCCGACCCTGGCCCAAGGATCTTGGGAGAAGACGGAAACCTGGGATCCCACGATGATTGCGATCATTGAGTTCCAGATTCCGACTTCCTCCACCGCACCGGCACCTTTTGACTTCTGCGTCGAAGGACTCACGGCGGTCACCCAATAGACATGTTCCAGCACCTGGCCCACCATTTTCGCGAAGGTTGAATCCCATGCAAACTAGATGGATTGAACGATCGAGATTGCGGTTTGATATTGTGCCCGCTTTGGCGCTGTTGTGCGCGGCGGGCATCAGCCTTGGCTGTTCCAGCAGTCGGACTGCTCAGAATAGCGGGGGCCAGGGCGGCGCGGGCAGCGGCGCGAACGGGAGCGGCGGCACCAGCGCAAGCGGCGGCAGCAGCGCGAGCGCAAGTGGCGCAGGTGGCGCCAGCACTGCCCCTGCGACCGGTGGC
>PMIX01000377.1:0-14460 GCA_003158395.1 Myxococcales bacterium
GGAAAGAAGACGTCGATGGGGATGTTGTAGCGCTTGCGCGTCTGGGCGTGCAGAGCGTGTGTTTCCTCGAACAGACGTCCCGTGTCCAGGGTCGCCACGCGCACGGCAAGGCCGGCCTGAGCAATGGCGTGCAGGATCGCCTGGTCTTCGAGGCCGAAGCTGGTACTGAAGACCGCGGCGTCTGGGAACCGGCCACACACTGCCGCCAGAGCGGCCGGCCAGTCCTGGCTGTGGATGAGCGCCCGCAGTCGGGCGATGTCTGGCTCAGATGACATAGTCCTCCACGAACACGCGGGCACTTTCCAGGTCGACCAGCACCGATTCCCCGGCCACCAATCCCAGACCGTCGTATTCGCGCCGGGCAACGTGCACGGTTACCGCATCGCCGGTTGTCAGGGCCAGATCCAACTTCACGTGCGCACCCAGGTTCACCATGCGGGAAATGCGTCCGGCGGCGGTTCGTCTGCTGCAGACACCATTCCCATTCCCAGCCCGCTCGATGCGAATGTCGTGTGGCCGGACAATGGCGCGTACGGCGGTTCCGTCGGGTGTGTTTGCAGGCACATCCAGCGACAGCGATGCCACCTGGGCGTGTCCCGCAGACACTCGGCCGCTCAGCACATTGGCAGAACCAATGAACGATGCCACGAAGGGCGTGGACGGAGATTGATAGATCTCGTTGGGCGAACCCACCTGCTGGATGCGCCCGGCATCCATCACCACGATACGATCGGAGAGGTCCAGCGCCTCTTCCTGATCGTGCGTGACCAGGATGGTGGTCAGGTGCGTGGCCTCGTGAAGCAGACGCAGCCATTCGCGCAGTTCAAGGCGCACGCGCGTGTCGAGCGCGCCAAAGGGTTCGTCCAAGAGCAAGAGCCTGGGCCGAGGCGCCAGTGCTCGTGCGAAGCCCACCCGCTGTCGCTGTCCGCCCGACAGTTGGCCGGGATAGCGGTCGCCGTGGCCTTCCAGTTGGACCAATTTGAGCAACTCGGCTACACGAGCATCGATCTGATCCTTGGGCGCCCGCTGCGTTCGCAACCCAAACGCGACGTTCTCGCGCACTGTCATGTGCCCAAACAGGGCGAAACTTTGAAACACCAAACCGAAGCCGCGTTTCTGCACCGGAACCGGCGTGATGTCCTCGCCAGCCACCAGCACGCGGCCCGCGTCCGCCGACTCGAGTCCCGCGATGATTCGCAAAATGGTGGTCTTGCCCGAACCCGACGGGCCGAGCAGGGTGGTGATGCCGCCGGAAGGAGCCTCGAAGTTGGCCTGGAATACGGTCGGGGCAGCCTTGGTTGAAAAGCTCTTGGTCAGATCTTCAACTTGGACACTCATCGCAAGCCCTCCGCACTTCGTGCGCCCTGAAATCTCTCGGCCACTTTCTTGACCACCAGGGTGGCGAGGGCGACCAGGGTCAGCAGCGACGCCACGGCGAACGCTCCGACGAAGTCGTATTCGTTGTACAGGATCTCGACCTGCAGCGGAACCGTGTTGGTCACCCCGCGGATATGCCCGGATACCACTGAAACGGCGCCGAATTCACCCATGGCGCGCGCATTGCACAAGATGATGCCGTAGATGAGAGCCCAGCGAATCTTGGGCAGGGTGACCCGGAAGAACAGGCGCCAGCCGCTCGCGCCCAAGACCAGGGCCGCCTCTTCCTCGGCATTACCCGCCGCCTGCAGTGCTGGCAAGACCTCGCGCGCGACGAAGGGGAAGGTGACAAAGGCGGTGGCCAGCACGATGCCCGGCGTGGCGAAGACGATCTTGATGTCGTGGTCGGAAAGCCACTGCCCGCAGAGACCTTGGCTTCCGAACAGAAGAACGAAAATCAGGCCCGAGATAACCGGCGACACAGAGAAAGGCAGATCGATGAGCGTGATGAGAAGGTTGCGTCCGGGAAAGCGGTATTTCGCAATCAACCAGGCCGCAGCCACGCCGAATACTGTGTTGAGCGGAACAACCAGCAGCGCAGTCAACAGCGTGAGTCGGATGGCCGCCATGGTTTCTGGCTGGCGGATCGCCCGCAGGTAGGCGCCCAGCCCCTTTTCCAGGGCCTGGGCGAACACGGCAGCCAGGGGCAGCAGCACCATCAGTGCCAGAAACGCCAGTGCCAGCGCGATCAAGGAGATGCGCACTGACAATGATCCGCGCAGTGCGGGCCGGTTGCCCGCCTTCGTCTTCACCCGCCGAGTGGGCAAGGTATCCAACTCTGCCAGCGGCAGGCGGGGTGCCGGTTGCGCCTGCGCCAGCTCAGGCATGCCCAGTCCACCTCCGGTTCCACGCCTGCAACAGGTTCACGGCCAGAAGCGTGACCAGCGATCCCGCCAGCATCACCACGGCCAGGGCAGTGGCCTGTTGGTACTGGAACTGCTCTAGCTTGGTGACAATCAGAAGCGGAACAATCTCCGTGTGGTTCGGCATGTTCCCTGAAATGAAGACGATGGAACCGTACTCACCCACGGCGCGGGCAAAGGCGAGCGCGAAACCCGTCAGAAGAGGCGGAGCCAGCAAGGGCAAGATCACGCGCAGGAACGTCCGCAGCCGCGACGCCCCGAGCACGGCCGCTGCTTCTTCCAGCTCCGGTCCCAGCTCCATCAGCACCGGCTGCACCGAGCGCACCGCAAAGGGCAACCCGACAAAGACCATGGCCAGCACCACGCCCACCCAGGTGAANNGTGGGCAGGGCCAGCGGCAGATCGATGATCGCGTCCACCACGTCGCGGCCCGGAAAGCGATAGCGCACCAGCACCCAGGACAGCAGCAGACCTGCCACGGTGTTGATTCCCCCCGCCAGCAAGGCCCCGCCGAAGCTCAGCTTGTACGCGGCCAGCGCGCGCGACGAGGTGACAGTGGCCCAGAATGCGCCCCAGCTTAGCCCCGCGCTCTTGCACACCAGGGCGGCAAGCGGCAACAGGACCACCAGGCTGAGGTACAGCAGGGTGAATCCTAACGTCGGCCGAAAGCCAGGCAGCGGCCCGGGCCGCCAGCCCGGGCGCGCAGCGATGTGTGCCGCAGTCGCCACCTACTTCCCGCTGGAGTAGATCTGGTCGAAAGTGCCGTTGTCCGCGAAGTGGGTCTTTTGTGCTTTCTGCCAGCCACCGAAATCCCCGTCGACGGTCAGCAGGCGCAGCTTGGGGAAATGCGCAGCGTGCCTGGCTGCCACCTTTGGATCGCGCGGTCGGTAGTGGTTCTTCGCGATGATCTGCTGGCCCTCCTCGGTGTAGAGGTATTCGAGATAAGCGCGGGCCAAGGCAGTGGTGCCGTGCTTGCTGGCGTTCTTCTCCACCACGGCCACTGGCGGCTCGGCCAGGATGCTCTGCGCAGGTGCCACGATCTCGAACTTGTCCTTGCCCAGCTCGTCGACCAACAGGAAGGCCTCATTTTCCCAGGCGATGAGCACATCCCCGATTCCCCGTTGGGCAAAGGTGGTGGTCGAGCCGCGCGCGCCCGAGTCGAGCACAGGCACGTTCTTGTAGAGTCGCGTGACGAAGTCGCGAATCTTGCCCTCGTCCCCGCCGAACTTGGTCTGCGCGAAGCCCCAGGCGGCCAAATAGTTCCAGCGCGCCCCGCCCGAGGTCTTTGGATTCGGGGTAATGACCTTGGTGCCGGGGAGGACCAGGTCGTCCCAGTTCTTGATGCCCTTGGGGTTACCCTTGCGCACCACAAACACGATGGTCGAGGTGTAGGGTGAAGCATTCGCGGGCAGTTGTTTCTGCCAGTCCTTGGGCAGCTTGCCCGTTGCCTCGGCGATGGCATCAATATCGTAGGCCAGAGCCAGAGTGACCACGTCGGCCTCCAGGCCGTCGATGACCGCGCGGGCCTGCTTACCCGAGCCACCATGCGACTGGTTCACCTTGACGTCGTCGCCGGTCTTGGCCTTCCAGTGCTTGGCGAAAGCGGCGTTGAAGTTTGCGTAGAGTTCGCGCGTGGGATCGTAGGAGACATTGAGCAGGGTGACGTCCTTGGCATTGGCCGCGCCGGAGGACAGCAACCCGGCCAGGACGAAGGTTGCAGCGCGAATGTATTTCATGGGCGTGATTCCTTGGTCATGATGGAGACAGTGTTGGGGGCACTCTTCGCGTTGTCAAGACTGAAGTTTCGCAAAGCAGACGCGGCGCCGCGCTGTAACTCGGGGCATTCCGTGCTGCCAGCGGCGCAACTTCTGCGGAAATCCTGGGCATGGCGGTCGACACACCGGCCGCATGCAGCGTGAACGGTTATGGCAGTCTAGCAAAGTGGACACGCCGTGTGCTACGCTCATGGCATGTTCGTCACTTTCGGGAGCCCTGCGATCGAGACCTTGGCCATCCACGCCGGGCAGCCTGCCGACCCCACGCATGGGGCGGTCATGCAGCCCATCGTGCTGGCTTCCACCTTTGCCCAGCCCGAGCCGGCCAAGCCACTGCGCTTTGACTATTCCCGCAGCGGGAATCCCACCCGGGCTGCGCTGGAAGAATGCCTGGCCGCCCTGGAAGGTGGAAGCGCAGGCTTTGCATTCGCCAGTGGGTGCGCGGCTGCCACTACGCTGCTGCACACCCTGCGTCCCGGGGATCACGTGCTCAGCGGCGACGATGTCTACGGCGGCACGTTCCGCATCTTCGACAAGGTGATGGGGCCGCTGGGAATCGCGGCCAGCTTCGTGGACTTGCGTCAGCCAGAGCGGCTGCAGGCTGCGCTGACCCCGCGCACGCGCCTGGTCTGGCTGGAAACGCCCACAAATCCGCTGCTGCGCTTGGTGGATCTGCGGGCCATTGCGGAGGTGTGCAGGGGGCGCGGAATCGCGCTAGCCGTGGACAACACCTTCGCGTCGCCGATGCTGCAGCGGCCATTGGAACTGGGCGCCACCGTGGTCGTGCACTCGACCACGAAGTACATCAACGGCCATTCCGACGTGGTCGGTGGCGCTCTCATCACCAGTGACCCGGCTCTGGCCGAACGATTGAAGTTCTTGCAGAACGCCATCGGCGCCGTGCCGAGCCCCATGGACTGCTACCTGGTCTTGCGGGGAATCAAGACCCTGCCCCTGCGCATGCGCCAGCACGTTGCTGCAGCGACCGATCTGGCGGGGCGGTTGGAGGGCGCCAGGGGTGTGCGCCGCGTGCACTATCCCGGGCTGCCCAGCCACGCACAGCACGAATTGTCTCTGCGGCAGATGTCGGGTGGCGGCGGGATCATCACGGTGGAGCTAGACGGTGGACTGGAAGAGGCCAGGCGTTTTCTGACGAGTCTGCGCATCTTCACCCTGGCCGAGAGCCTGGGAGGCGTGGAATCGCTGGCCGAGCATCCAGGCCTGATGACCCATGCGTCTATTCCGGCGAACAGGCGGGCCGAGCTGGGGATCACTGACGGGCTGGTTCGGCTGTCGGTGGGCCTGGAGAATGTCGAGGATCTGTGGGGCGACCTACAGGGCGCGCTGGCAGCTGCGAGGGGAGTGTCGTGAGCGCCCGTCCCGGCGTGCTGGCGCTCATCGGCAACACGCCGCTGGTTGCGCTGCGCAGCTTCGACACCGGGTCGTGCGAACTCTTCGTGAAGCTGGAGAACCAGAATCCCGGCGGCTCCATCAAAGATCGCATTGGTCTGTCTATGATCGAGGCGGCCGAGGAGAGCGGCGCTATCAAGCCTGGCGCCACCTTGGTGGAAGCCACAGCGGGCAATACGGGACTCGGCCTGGCCCTGGTGGCCGCGCTCAAGGGCTATCACCTGCTGCTGGTGATCCCTGACAAGATGAGCCTGGAGAAGGTGGTTCACCTGCGCGCCTTGGGCGTGGAGGTGCGCATGACCCGTTCCGACGTGGGCAAGGGCCATCCCGAGTACTACCAGGACATGGCTCAACGAATCGCGGGCGAAGTGGGCGGTTATTACGTCAACCAGTTTGGCAATCTTGCGAACCCGCGCGCGCACGAAACCACAACGGGTCCCGAGATCTGGCAACAGATGGACCATCGGATGGACGCCATGGTGTGCGGCGTGGGTTCGGGTGGCACCATCACGGGGCTGGGCCGCTTCTTCGCGCGCCACGCGCCCAGCGTGGAGATGGTCCTGGCCGACCCTGCGGGCTCGGTGCTGGCGGAACATGTGCGCAGCGGGAAGATGTTGGAGGCGGGATCTTGGCTGGTGGAGGGCATCGGCGAAGACTTCCTGCCGCCCATCTGCGATTTGTCGCCGGTGCGCCACGCCTTCACCGTGTCCGACGAGGAAAGCCTGCTTACAGCACGGGCCTTGCTGCGCCAGGAAGGAATTCTTGCCGGTTCGTCCTCGGGAACCCTGGTGGCTGCAGCCCTGCACTACTGCCGCGAACAGAAGACCGCCAAGCGCGTGGTCACGTTGATCTGCGATAGCGGCAGCAAGTACTTGTCCAAGATGTTCAACGACTTCTGGATGCAGGACCACGGCTTTTTGCGTGACCGGCCTACTGGCGATCTGCGCGATGTGATCGCCCGTCGTCCTGATCAGGGCGAGGTGGTGGTGGTCTCACCCGCGGACACGCTGCAGACCGCGCACGCGCGCATGAAGATATCGGAGATATCGCAGCTTCCCGTCCTCGACGGCGCGCGCATCGTTGGCCTGCTGGACGAGTCGGACCTGCTGCGCGCTGTGACCGCCGCGCCCTCTGCGTTCGGCCAACCGGTGCGCAACTTCATGACCACTCAGCTGGTCACCGTCAGTCCCGATGCGCCACTCGATTCTCTCTTCACGCTCTTCGATCGCGGTCTGGTGGCCATCGTCTGCGAGGGGGAGAAGTTCCTCGGCCTCATCACCCGCATCGACGTAATCAACCATTTGCGTCGGGTGCACGGGTGAATGCGGCAGAGCGGAATCTTCAGCGGCTGTCGGCAAGAGCAGATCTGTCAGGGCCCCACCTGGGTCGGCAGGCCGGCATTCACCCACGCGCCCATGCCGCCAGCGACGCTCTTCACGATCTGATAGCCCTGGGCCTTGAGCAACAGCAGGCCGTAGAGGGAGCGCTGGCCACGAGCGCAGATCGTGATAATTGGCGCCTGGCGGTCAGCGGGCAGGCCGTCCTTCGCGCCCTTGGACAGCGCGGGCAACGGTAGGTTGCGGGCTTCGGCGATTCGTTCTTGCGCGAATTCGTCGGGGTTGCGCACATCGAGAACCGGCACGCCCGCGTCGAGCATCTTCTTCGCCTCGTGCACGTCGATGACGTCGGGACCCTTTTCGGCGAACGCGAACGCCGCCCGGAGGTGCTGAGCAAAGGGATCGCTGGGAGCGGCGGCAGGCGCCTTGGCGTCCTGCTTGGGGAAAAGCTGGGGCAAGTGCTTCTGAAAGGACGAGACGTATTTGAAGGCATTGTCAGGGAAGATCACGACGACCAGATTGCCCGGCTCGTCGGGGATAGTGCGGAACGCGCCGGCCAGGGCCAGCCCGCTACTCGGGCCGGCGATGATGCTCTCCTCTCGATTGAGGCGAAGACAGAGCCCGTACGCCTCCTGATCACTGATCTCGACCACGCCATCGTACTCTTCGGGCTTGAAGAAGTCAGTCAGGCGCAAAGCCCTGCGGCTGCGTACGCCGGGGATGTCGTGACCCTCGGTCGGGTGCACGCCAATCACCTTCACCCCCGGATTCTGCGCCTTGAGGAATCGTCCCGTCCCAGTGATGGTGCCGCAGGTACCAAGCGACGCCACGAAGTGGGTGATCTTGCCGCGCGTCTGCTTCCAGAGCTCGGGTCCAGTCGTGCGGAAGTGCGCATCGGGATTGGCCGGATTCTTGTACTGATTGAGTTGTTTCCAACCCGGTCGCGCGGCCAGCTCGGTGGCCTTGGCCATGGCGCCTTCGGGCTGGCCGGGCATGGGGCACAGTGTGTCCTCGAGTTCGTAGAGATCCGTGCCGAAGAAGCGCAGCACGGCGCGCTTCTCCGCNNCGGCTCGACCAGGTGCTCGAGCTTCTCGCCCCGCTCCTCGGCGTCGCGCACCAGATTCGCAGCCACCCGGTCCTTGACGGCGCCGAACGGGTTGTACCATTCGAGCTTGGCGAAAACCTGCGTGTGTTTGTACGGCGTGATGTGCAGCAGGCGGACAATTGGGGTTGGGTTCTCAACGCTGGAGAGCATGTCCAGGATTGAGTCGTAGGCGCGTAGAGCGTGGTCGGACATCGAGAACTCCTCTGAATTCGGCCGGTGAAGGCTATTGGTAGGCTACCAAATCAGCCACCCGAAGTGGGCTTCTGGCAACCGGCATGCTACGCGTTGACTGTGCCCAGTGGCGATTCCTCCGCTCACTCCTACAAGTGTCAAATATAGCGGAGGAAAACGCAGGTGATCGGCGATGCGACCTTGCCCATGCCTGAGGCTAGATGTAGGGATCGGCTCACTTTTTGGAAACCGCTCGATTTTCTCGGAGGGAGCCCCAATGCCGAATGCCGTTGATGCCAGCACTCTTTTGAACGACGCAGCCGCCAGGCAACTTGCGAACACCACCAAGACGCCCCCGCAGTGGGTGGGTGCGACGCCGCGTTGGTTTGTGCAGCTTCTGCCGTGGACGCCGGTCGAAGCTGGCGTGTACCGGGTCAATCGGGTGATTGACAACAAGTTCGCGGTGCAATGCTCGCCTGAACTGGGAGGCCAGTTGCCGACGGCCTTCATCGACTACGAACCCAAGCCGCGCGAGTATCTGCTGAACACGGTGTCCACTACCATTCAAGTGTCCACGCGGATCTCGGACCTGTACCGCAGCCCGATGGACCAGGTGAAGGAACAGCTTCGTATCGCGGTGGAGCAGCTGAAGGAAAAGCAGGAGGAAGAGCTCATCAACAACGGCGCCTACGGGTTGATCAACAACGTGCACGAATCGATGAGGGTGAAGCCGCGCAATGGACGACCGATGCCTGACGATCTGGATGAATTGTTGGCACGGGTATGGAAAGAGCCGGCGTTCTTCCTGGCCCATCCCAGGGCCATCGCGGCGTTCGGTCGTGAATGCACCCGGCGTGGTGTGCCTCCGGCTACCGTCACCATGTTCGGCTCTCCCTTCATCACCTGGCGTGGCGTGCCTCTGATCCCCTGCGACAAGTTGCACCTGGCTGGCAACAAGACCGACATCCTCCTGCTTCGCACCGGCGAACAGCGTCGTGGTGTGATTGGTCTGTTTCAACCCGGGTTACCCGGCGAGGTTAGCCCAAGTTTGTCGGTGCGTTTGATGGGCATCGATCAACGGGGCGTGGCTTCGTACTTGGTGTCGCTGTATTGCTCGGCTGCCGTATTGACCGAGGACGCGCTCGGCGCCCTCGAAAGTGTCGAGGTCGACCTCTACTATGACTACAAGTGATTCTGCTGGGAGCCCGTCGGAAACGGCGCCGGCCGTGTCGGGCCTAGCATCGGCTCCGGTCGGCAGCGTGCCCGCGCCTGTGTCGCCGCTGGCATCAATGGCTGGCGTGGCCCCGGCGCAGGCGCCGTCGTTGGCAGGGTGGGATCTGTCCATTCTGGCGCAGGCCATGATGGACGTGGTCAGGGATCCGAACGCGCAAGTCTTTCCCGCGGCCAAGGCAGGGGTGACGCCCACGCTTTCGCCGTCGTCGGGTTCCGAGCCAGCTATCGTGGCTGGCACACCGGGCGTATCCCCATCCGCTGCGCCCACCAAAAGCGACGTACCCACGCAGGTGCCCGGTGTGCCTGCCACGCCGGCAGCCGCGCCCAGCGCGGGCGCCATCGACGCGCTTGCCTTGGCCGAACCCAGCGCAGACTTCTTTCGCATTCCCCTGCTGGGCGAAGCCGTTCCGGTGGCGACGTCCTATTTCCTGGTCCAGACCGGCGCACCAAATCCCGATTCACCCTCCGACATCTCGCTAGTGGAGACCAAGGAACTCACGCCTGTGTCCCCGGCGTTGAACAGGCCGCTGCGGCAGGCGGGCTTTGACCCCTACGCGGTTCGCCGCGAGTTCCCGATCTTGAATGAACGGGTTCATGGCCGTCGCCTGGTATGGCTGGACAACGCCGCCACCACCCAGAAACCGCAGACCGTCATCGACCGGGTGTCCTATTTCTACGCCCACGAGAACTCCAACATTCACCGGGCGGCCCACACCCTGGCGGCGCGCGCGACGGATGCCTATGAAAATGCACGCGCAACCGTGGCCCGCTTTCTGGGCGCGTCCAGTGCACGAAACATCGTGTTCGTGCGCGGGGCCACCGAGGCCATCAATCTGGTGGCGCAGGCCTGGGGCGCACAATTCGTGTCTGCTGGCGACGAGATCGTCATCACCCATCTCGAACACCACGCCAACATCGTGCCCTGGCAGCAACTTTGCGCCAAGACGGGTGCGCGGTTGTTGGTCGCGCCGGTCAACGATCGGGGCGAGGTAATCCTCGAGGCGTACGGGAAGCTGCTCTGTCCCCGCACCAAGATGGTGGCCTTGACCCAGGTGTCGAACGCCCTGGGCACGATCACGCCCGCGCAGCAGATGGTGGCCATGGCTCATGCCGTGGGGGCATGCACGCTGGTTGACGGCGCGCAGGCTGTTGCCCATTTCCCCGTGAATGTCAGGGCGCTCGACAGCGATTTCTACGTGTTCTCCGGACACAAAATATACGCGCCAACCGGCATCGGGGCGTTGTATGGCAAACCCGAGATGCTGGACTCAATGCCGCCGTGGCAAGGCGGCGGCAACATGATCAAGGACGTTACCTTCGAGCGGACCACGTACCATCCCGCGCCGGCGCGGTTCGAGGCCGGGACCGGCAACATTGCAGACGCGGTCGGGCTGGGCGCCGCGCTCGACTGGCTGGATAACCTGGGCCACGAGCGGGCGGCGGCATACGAGCATGAGCTTCTGAACTACGCGACCGCCGAGTTGTCCAAGATCCCCGGCCTGACCATCATCGGCACCTCGCCCAACAAGGCGGGAGTGATTTCCTTCGTGCTGGCAGGGCACAAGACCGAGGAGCTGGGATCTGCCCTTGATCGCGAGGGGATCGCGGTGCGTTCGGGCCACCACTGCGCCCAGCCCATCCTGCGCCGATTTGGCCTTGAGGCCACGGTGCGCGCCTCGCTGGCGCCCTACAATGTTTGCGAGGACATCGATACCTTGGTGGCGGCCCTGAAACGACTAGGCTCGCACGGCTGACCCGGTCACGCCTCTTCGTGACGCGGGCTGCGTTGCCGCAGAAAAATGATCTTGCGCTCCGGATGTGTGTCTCCTATCCTAGACACATGGTCCAGACACTGACTCCGCAAGAGATGAAAGCCTTGCTGGCCGACGGCGAGGTTGACGTGGTGGACATTCGCGACACGCAGGAATGGGCGGATGGCCATATTCCCGGCGCCCGGGTGGTTCCCTTGGATGATCTGCGGGCCGACCCGGCGAGAACGCTGCCCAGGTCGAATATTGTTTTCGTCTGTGGTCAGGGCCTGCGCAGCTTGACCGCGGCCAAGCTGGCTGACCGTCTGGGTATCGGCAAGGTCTACAGCCTGGACGGGGGGATCTCCAACTGGACCCGCGCGGGTCTGGAACTGGTGCACGGTTAGTCGAGACGCGGTGTCTACGATAGGAAACAGCCATGCCGTTAGCAAGCAGCAGAGGGTGCACGAAGCCAGAGCCACAGTACCTGGCCATCACGGAACTGGTGACGTCGCTGGTGGAAAGCTATCAGCGCGAGCAACGCATTACCCACGTCAGCACAGCGCCCCTTCCTAGTCGCGATGCGGTGATCGCGATTCTGAAGCTGCTGCGTGAGATTCTGTTCCCTGGCTACTTCGGCCGGCAGGGACTCAAGCTGGAAACTCTTGCGTACCACGTGGGCGAGAACGTCACGACTCTGCACGAAAGGTTGTCGGAACAGGTCGACAATGCCTTTCGGCACCAGGCCGTTCGTGGGGGCCAGGACGTCGATGGCATCAGCGAACGCGCTGAGACGGCGACCAATGGATTCCTGATGAGCCTGCCCCACGTGCGCGGCCTGTTGGCCACAGATGTGCAGGCCACCTTTGAGGGCGATCCCGCGGCCACGAGTCTGGACGAGATCATCTTCTCCTATCCGGGCTTGTGGGGCGTGATGATCTACCGGCTAGCACACGAGCTGCACATTCGCGAGGTGCCGCTTATTCCGCGCATCATGGGCGAGTTCGCACACAGTCGGACCGGCATCGATATCCACCCCGGTGCCACGGTCGGCGAGGCGTTCTTCATCGATCACGGGACCGGAGTCGTGATTGGCGAGACCAGCATCATCGGTGACCACGTCAAGATTTACCAAGGCGTCACCCTGGGCGCGCTTTCTACGCGCGGCGGCCAGGCGCTGCGTGGGGTGAAACGCCATCCCACCATTCAAGATTACGTGACCATCTATTCTGGCGCATCGGTGCTGGGGGGCGAGACCGTGATTGGCGAGGGTGCGGTGATCAACAGCAACGTCTTCGTCACGCAGTCGGTTCCACCTCACACTCGGGTGAGCACCAAGAATCCCGAGTTGCAGTACCGGGACAGGAAGCCGGCTGAGTTCAGACAAGAGCAGGCCTGGGACTACAGCATCTGAGCCTGGATGGGCCGGTTTCTCGGACGGCAGGCACGCGAGACCTCCTGATGATGGCTAGTAGACGAGTGGTTGAATCGCTCCCACGCAAGCCGCCTCTCTTGGTTGCGACGCCAAGCCCGACCAAGCGTGCAGCGGGCGAGGACGAGGCATTCTTGCCAGCCGTCGGAGCCAATCTGCGCCGTCTGCGCACGCGCCGCGGGCTGTCCTTGGAGCGGTTGGCTCGGCAATCCGGTGTCAGCCGCGCCATGCTGTCCCAGGTTGAACTGGGACACAGCGCCCCGACCATCAACGTGCTGTGGAAGATTGCGCGCGCCCTCGGGGTGACGTTTTCTGCGCTGGTCAGCCTGACTCCGGAGGCGGGGCCGTTGCTGTTGCGGGAATCCGCTGCCAAGCGACTGGCCAGCCAGGACGGATCATTCATTTCGCGGGCGCTGTTCCCGTTCGACAAGCCCCGCCGGGTTGAGTTCTACGAGCTGCGCCTCAAACCCCACGCCCTGGAGGAAGCGGAACCCCATCCGCCAGGTACGGCCGAGAACATTGTGGTGAGCTCGGGAGCGGTCACGATCACGGTTGGAACTGCGGTGCATGAACTCAGCCAGGGAGACGCGATCCTGTTCGTGGCCGATGTGGCGCACGCCTACCACAACCGCAGCGACCGCGATGTCCTGATGTACTTGGTGATGACCTACCCGGAAACGCTTGGATGAGATCGTGCGGGCGAGCCTGGCGGCGATGGGAGCGTCCGTGAGTTCCGCGGAGGCTTTGGGGGAAATCGAGGCGCCGATCTTTCAGACGGCGGCCTTTGGCTACGCCAGCGCCGAGGAGATGGCTGATGTATTTGCGGGGCGTGCGCCAGGCCATGTCTACACGCGCCTGTCCAACCCAACCACCCTGGCGCTGGAACGCCGCCTGACCGCAGCCGAAGATGGGATCGGGGCGCTGGCCACGGCGAGCGGCATGGCTGCGATCGCGGCGACAACCTTGGGCTTGCTCAGGCCGGGGGATGAGATCGTCGCTGCCAAGGGCATCTTCGGCGGAGCGGTTTCATTCTTTCGCAACGTCTTGGGCCGGCTGAACATTCGCGCGGTCTTCGTTGATGGCGCGGACACGGCCCTGGTGGAGGCGTCCGTAACAGTTAGGACGCGCGCCATATTTGTCGAGACCATCGGCAATCCGGGTATGGACGTGCCCGACTTGCCCGCTTTGGGAAGGCTGGCGCGCGCCCGCAACATTCCCCTCATCGTCGACAGCACGCTCACCACGCCAGAATTGGTCAGGCCAGGCGAGCATGGCGCGGCCCTGGTGGTCCATTCGACCAGCAAGTTCATCAACGGGCACGGCACAGCCATCGGGGGCGCCGTGATCGACACGGGACGGTTCGATTGGTCTCGTGGTCCGTTCGAGGATGTGGCGGCAATCGCGCGCAGGGCGGGAGCCCATGCCTTTCTGGCCCATCTGCGCTTGGTGATCGCCCGTGATCTGGGCGGTTGCCCGGCGCCGCAATCGTCCTTCCTGATGTTGCAGGGCCTCGACACCTTGTCCCTGCGTCTGAAGGTTCATTGCGAGAACGCGCTGGCGCTGGCGCGGGCGCTTACGGATGACCCGCGCGTGGCCGCCGTGGGGTACCCGGGTTTGGCCAGTTCGCCCCATTTCGAACGGGCACAGCGCTTGTTTGGCGGGCGAGCCGGTGCGGTTTTGACTCTGCGACTGGGAAGCCTTGCCAGGGCGTTCGCCTTCATCAACGCGCTCAGGAGCGCCCGCCGCGTGGCCAATCTGGGCGAGACCCACACCCTGGTGATTCACCCGGCCTCGACGATCTTTCGCGAATACCAACCCGAGGACCGCCTGTCGCTGGGAGTTTCTGACGATCTGGTTCGCGTGTCAGTGGGACTGGAACCATTTCCCGTCATCCTGGCAGATTTTCAACAGGCCCTGGCGTCCGCCGAAAAGGAGTGAGAATGAAACTG
>PMIX01000377.1:14539-21409 GCA_003158395.1 Myxococcales bacterium
TACAGCCGCCACATCGTCCTGGAGAACGTGGGGGTCAATGGTCAGGAGAAACTGCTCGCATCCAAGGTGCTGATTATCGGTGCTGGCGGCCTGGGCGCGCCCGCCTCGCTGTATCTGGCCGCTGCGGGCGTCGGAACCTTGGGCCTGGTGGACGCCGATCAGGTGGACATCAGCAATCTGCAACGTCAGGTGATCCACCACACCGACGACGTTGGGCGCGACAAGGTGACGTCTGCCGCCAACAAGTTGCGCGCCATCAATCCCGACGTGACGGTGAAGGAATTCCACCTGCGGGCCGAGGCCAGCAATGTTCTGGATCTAATCAAGGACTACGACTTTGTGGTCGACGGCACCGATAACTTTGCGGCGAAGTTCCTCATCAACGACGCCTGCGTCCTGGGAAGGAAACCCTTCTCCCATGCCGGCATCTTGCGCTTCGATGGCCAGCTGATGACTGTGCGGCCTGGCGCCAGCGCATGCTATCGGTGTGTTTTCAACGAGCCTCCGCCGCCTCGGGCTGTGCCCTCTTGTTCGCAGGCGGGGGTCTTGGGCGCCGTGGCAGGGGTGGTGGGGTGTTTGCAAGCGACGGAAGCCCTGAAATCGCTCTTGGGTCTGGACGGCCTGTTGACCGACACCCTGCTGGTGTGGAACGCCTTGCGCATGGATTTTCGCAAGGTGAAGGTCACGCGCAACCCACGTTGCGCGGTCTGCGGTGAACATCCGACCATCACCACGTTGCGTGACGAAGCGGCTGCAGTTTGCGACATCACAGGAAAGCCGCGATGAGTGCGCTGGTGATCCCCGGTTCGATCTACCGGGAACTGTTGAACCAGGCCCGCAGGCAGGCGCCCATCGAAGCGTGCGGCATCCTGGGGGGACGAGGCGATCGGGTCGAGGTGTTTCACCCGATGACCAACACGGACCACAGCGCTGATCATTTTCTGATGGAGCCCGCCGAGCAGTTCAAGGTGATCAAGAGCTTGCGTGCGGCAGGTCAGCGCGTGCTGGCGATTCATCACAGCCATCCTGCTTCCCCCTCGCGGCCATCGGCTGAGGACATTCGACTCGCGCTGACACCCGATGTGCTGTACACGATTCTGTCGTTGCAAGGACCAGCAAACCCGGTGTTGAAGGCGTTCGCGATTTGTGAGGGCGTCGTGACCGAGCACCCACTGGCTATCGAAGCGTAGGCCATGCGCATCGCGGAGAGCCTGGTTGATCTGGTCGGCGACACACCCTTGCTGCGGCTTGCGCGTCTGTTCCAGGGTGCGCCCGCGCGGGTGCTGGGAAAGCTGGAATTCTCTCTCGCCGTCTCCGACGACGAAGCCTTGGATTGGATGAAGGCGCTGGCAGCCAAGGAGGGTCTGCTCGCCGGGATCTCCTCGGGCGCCGCTGTCGCTGCTGTGGACAAGCTGATCAGGCGCCCGGAATACACGGGCAAGACCATCGTCGTGCTGCTGCCCGATACGGCGGAACGATACCTCGGCACCTACGATCTGTAGGCGCGGAGGGAGTCAGCGAGAGTAGATGATGATGTCGTGACAGCGGATCTCTGAGCTGCCCGGATTCTCGTAGGAATGCGGCTGGTCCGCCAGGAAAGAGATGGAGTCTCCCGCAGCCAAGTCGTGGACAGCGGCGCCCACATGCACCCGCAGCTGGCCATTGAGCGCGATGACCACCTCTCGCGTTCCGGCCGCATGAGGATCCGACGCGTGGCTGGCGCGAGCGGCCAGTCGCAACTCGTACGCCTCGACCCATGGACACGAACCGGCGGGAGTCAACGGCCGGCTTTCCATGCGCCCATCGGCAGAACGCAGCACCTGCGCCTCGCCTCGGCGGAGGATCGCCGCGCCCTGGGTGTTGCCGCCCAGCAGCTCAGAAAAGGGGATGCCCAGTCCGACTGCGATCTTCCACATCACGCCCAGCGACGGGTTGCTCTTCTGAGTCTCGATCTGCGACAGGGCAGCCCGGCTCACCCCCGATGCCACCGCAAGCTGATCGAGCGACATGTTGCGGGCCTTGCGCCTTTCGCGCAGGTTGACAGCCACGCGGCGGCCCATCTCGGCCGCCCCAATGTCGTCTCCGGGGGGCAATGGGGTCTGGCGGAGGGCTGAAGTGGTACGAGGACGCCCGCCGTCGTCCGGTGTGGATCGCTTGTCTTTCTTAGCAACCATTTGGTCGGAATAATAGCAGAAGACTGCGCCCGGGGACAAGTAGTGCCGTCCGCCAGAAAACCGGCCAGCAGATGTCAGTTGGTGCAAGTCGACTAGAGCGGTCCGACCCACTTGCTGGTGAGCTCCTCGGCCAACGCCAGGCCGCCGCGGTAGCCGGCGTAGGTTCGGTCGAGAACCAACCGATCATAGGACGGAAAGGCGATGCTGTGGTGCATGGCCCCGTACTCTTCGCCGGCCGTGATCTTTTCCAGCGAACTCGCGAGCAGGAAGAGGAAGTTCCTATTCTTGAGCTTCTGCCGAATCTTGTGCGAGTCGGCCTCGAACACGATCTCGGGTTTGTTGGCGACGTCGATCCCGTCGGTCAGCTCATGCACAATCGCCGGGCGGGCCGCCTCGGGCGGATTGTCCGCCAGGATCACGATGTCCGGGATGTACGCGATCTCGTTGGTTAGGTACTGCGTTACGCCGATGGCCGTAGGCGTGTCGGCTACCACGGCGAAATAGGCGTGGGGAAGCCCCAGGATCAGCCCGTCGCCAAAGTACTCGGCGAAGCGGTAGGCGTGGTGCTCCTCGTGGGCGATCACGCGGTCAACCAGCGCCTGGTCCAAAGACAGGCGCTTCGCCACCTCGCGGACGAGCCGGGTGGTCTGTTTGGGCCCGACCGGCACGGCCGGGTACGCATACCAAGGTGTGCCGAATTTCTCCTCGAGCTTGCCGGCCGCCCGGTGGCCGTTCCAAGGCGAAAGGACCAGGTTCAGCTCCGCCGAGGGCAGGCGTCGCAGATTCTCGACCCCGCCGAACTCGGTGAACAGGATGTTGGCATCCACGCCGAGCTTGGCAAATGTCGCCTTCAACACTGGCAGGGTCCCCTTCCAGAATAGGTGTTGGAAGGGAACCACGCCGAGAATGTTGATCGTCTTCTTCTCCACCGGCCGGGCCTGCAGGAACTGATCGGTGACCGCTTCGAAAAACAGCTCGTAACCGTCGTACGAGGTCCCTGCGAAACCCGGGGCCTTGATGTGGATCACGGACGCCTTCCCGTCGAACTCGCGCACGATGGCGTTGGTGTCATCACCGATGAGCGACGGCACGCAGCCCGAGACGACGGCGAAGAGGTCCCCCTTGACCAACTCAATGGTCGACTTGATGAGGTTGCGCAACTTGCTCTCGCCGCCGAAGATGACGTGCTCCTCGACCAGGCAGGAGCAGGGGGTTCCAGTCCCGCCCAGCGCCCCACCGGCATTTTCACCACTGGCGTAGGTCATGCCGAACTGATGCCCGAGCCCGCACCCCGCGCCCGAGTGCAGGATGGGCACGACCCCATAGATGCCCAGTCCGGTCGTAAGCGCGCCGCCGAGGGAGCATGACCAACGCGGTGCCTCGAGCACCGGTTGCTGGACCTCGCGCGGGGTTTCCGTCGCCGACGCAAGCCTGCTCATGGCGTCCCTCCTGATACATTCCGCACGGGCTCCTCGGGAACGTAGTGGTGGGGATTGGGTTGCTGGTACCACCACGGGTGGTACGGGTCGTCGGTCTTCTCGGCCATGGTCTGCTGGAAGGATTTGGCCTTCCAGGAGCGCAGGAGGAATTCGCCGCAGGCGATGGCCCCTGCGTAACCCGACTGCATGCTCGTGGGCAGGGCATCCCCACGCAAGGCATGAATCCGGGTCATCCCCTTCTTTCGCTTGTACGCAGTGCCCTGGAACGGGCAGGTCAGGGTGAGGTCCGGATCGAGGGTGTGCGTGAGGTGGGCTTGCTCGGCCGCCTGGAAGGTATTGATGAGGATGGGAAAGTCGCCATGTTCGCGCACGAGCTGCTCGGTCTCTTCCAAGACCAGGTTGTCGAAGTCCTGGGCGATGGCCGCGACCGGCTTGAGCCCCAGCTCGTGGAAATACGGCGTCTGAGCCAGCAGGCGCCCCTGGCCCAGCGCCCCGAGCACGCTGAGCGGCGTCCCGTCGCCCTTGAGCGATAGGAACTCGTCCCGGACCTTCTTCATCTTGGGCACCCAGACCGCGTGCTCCTCGCGAATCAGATCCTCCACCTCCTTCTCCTTGCCGGTGCGCTTGGCAATCTCGCGCAGCCAGCCGTCGGTATTTTCGATCCCCATCGGAGACGGATAGAGAAAGAAGGGAACGCCGTAGCCTTGCTGCAAGCCGCGCGACAGATAGTCCGTGTAGGTCGGGCACAGCGGTGCGGTCACTGCCGCCTCGGACAGCTGCTCCAGGTCTTCCACGCTGGCGAATTCCGGAACGAAGTTGACCCGCAGCCCGAGCTTGCCCAGCAGACGCTTGATCTCGAGGCGATCTTGCCAAGTGTAGGACAGCATGCTCGCCACGTTGACCAGGTCGTGCTGCTTCTTGGTCGGCTTGCGTACGAGATACTTCAGGACGCCGTGCCAGAAGGCATCGTAGCCGGTCTGGACGAGGCGCGAGCGCACACCTTCGCAATGCACCGGCACGACCCTGGCCTTCACCTCGGGCTGGACCTCGGCCACCGTGCCTTCGAGGTCCTCGCCGATGATCCCCGCTGTGCACGAAGTCAGCAGGAAGATCGCCTTCGGATGGTATCGCTGCTCGGCCTCCTTGATCGCCGTCGCCAACTTTCCGGAGGCGCCATGGACGACATCGGTTTCACTGAGGTTGGTGGTGATCCATTGCAGATCGAACTTCTCGGGTCTGCCCAGCGCCGGGGGAATTCCGCGGTAAAGCTCGCGATAGCCAAGCGCTGACGACGAGCACCCCACCGGAGCGTGGAAGACGACCGCGGCGTCGCGAATCGTCGGTATACGCACCGTCAAGTAGAAGTTCAGCACGCAACCGGATGACTGCTGAAACTGACGCTCGCGATTGCAGAGGGTGCCGTTGCGAGCCTTGGCGACCAACTCGCTGGCCTTGCCGAAGAACACGTTCACGCCATTGGCCCGCTGCTCTCGGTTAGGGCATGTCTTGGTGCTCAAATCGATAGGAGGACACTCTTTCTCACTGCTCATCTGGTCGTTCCTTTCTGTTGGGCATGTGAATGTTGAACCTCGAGCCCCGACGGGATGTGCGAAGCCGCTCGTGGATCAGCCATGGGAGAACGTCTGCATCGGTTCGGCGAAGGTCTCGAACAGCTCGCCCTCCAACGAGGTCCTGCCCGGGATGCCGCAGGCGTCCGCTCGGCAGCGCTGGCAATGGCGAAAGACCGGAAGAAAGGCTTCCGCCGTCCGACGAGCACGTTCCAATTCGCTGCACGTGGGCGGCCGATGTCCGGCAAACCCCGCCTGCGGCAGGAGCGGAATGATGTTGATCCGTCGGGCACCGAGTGCGCGGGCGGTTCGGGCCACTTCGGCGACGCGGTCGACGTTGATGCCCGGTACCAGCACGAGATTGATCTTGACGAAGATGCCCAGTGCGACCGCCCTGGCAATACCCGCCCGTTGGCGCGAAATCAACAGCTCGGCCGCGTCCTGCCCGACCAACCCACAACCCGAGAGCACGACGCGCGAAACAATCTGAGCGAGGATCGCCGGGTCGGTCGCGTTCATCGTGACGGTCAGAGAGCGCAAGCCGAGCGCCCACATCGCGTCCACCCTCTCGGCCAGCTCCAGCCCATTGGTGCTGAGACACAGCAGGAGCTCGGGATGGCGGGCACGAACCAGCGCCAAAGTCAGCTCGGCATGCGCGCTGGCCAGCGGGTCGCCTGGGCCGGCGACCCCGACCACTGCAATGTCCGGACACCGCGCCACGGCGAGGTCCACACGCCGGGCCGCCTCGACCGGCGTCAGAATCCGGCGCGACACCCCGGGGCCCGGTGCCGTAGCGTGAAGCCTGCGCGGGCAAAAGCGACAATGGATATTGCAATGCGGGCTGACGGGAAGATGGATTCGACCACTCCGCCCCATGGCATCCGCGCTGATGCACGGATGCCGGCGAAGAGCGCCGTCGACCCCTGGGGCAACGCCAGCCAGCACTACACCGCTACCGCGACTGGGGAATCGACCCGGGCAGCGGCGAGCAGCTCGTGCGACCACCCTGCCGCCCAATCTCGCAACGCCCGCTCGTCGAGGGGCTCGGGGACCTTGCCCTCGGCGATCGAGACCACTCGTTCGGCGAGGTCGCGATAAATCCTGGCCTGCACCGAATCGGGTGCGGCCTCGATGGTCGTCTTGCCGGACAGCTCGGCCTGGGTCACGGTGACTGAACGCGGGACGTACTGGATGACCTGGGTGTGGGTACGCTCGGCGAAGTCGTCGATGATGGCTCGCGCATGCCCCTCGTTGATCGAGTTGGCGATGATTCCACCAAGAAGAGCGCCGCCCGAGTTCGAGTACTTACGGATGCCTTTGAACAAGTTGTTCGCGGCATAGATAGCCATGAAGTCGGCTGACGACACCGTGAAGACATGCTCGGCGATGCCTTCGCGAATGGGAACCGAGAAGCCGCCACAGACCACATCCCCGAGCACGTCGAAGATGACGACGTCCAACTTGAGCTCCTCGAAAACGTGTTTCTGTCTGAGCAGCTCGACCGCGGTGATGATTCCCCGTCCCGCGCAGCCCACGCCAGGCGCAGGACCGCCAGCCTCTACACAATAGACACCTGCGAAGCCCTTGTGGACGATGTCTGCCAAGTTGATGTTGGCCCGCTCCCTCATCGTGTCCAGGACGGTCGGGATGTAGACACCTCCCCGGAGGGTGTTGGTCGAGTCGCTCTTG
>PMIX01000210.1:0-11257 GCA_003158395.1 Myxococcales bacterium
ATCCACCAACGCGAAGGCCGCCGCGACATCACGGACGAGCATTTCGTGTGTGATGAGCCGCTCGGGGTGAAGCAGCCCCTTGGCCAGCAATCGCAGCGCGCGCGAGAACTCGCCCGCCGTCACCCGGGTGCCAATGATCTCACCTTCCTTCATCACCAGGGTCTTGAAATGCACGGGCGTGAGTTGTTCGCCCAGGCCGGCCGTGACCACGCGCCCGCCCGGACGGATCATCTTCACGGCTTGGGCCAGCGGCGGCTCGCGTCCGTCGATCTCGTGGGCATGCCCCACGCACTCGATTACACAATCAACGCCCCCGCCGTCGGTCAGGTCGCGTGCGCGTTCCACGGGGTCATCATGTCGAATGTCGACCACGTGATCCGCGCCCAAAGCGCGCGCGGTGTCCAGGCGAAATGGGGCGAGATCGCACACGATCGTGAAGGCGGCGCCAGCGCTGTGGCAGAGCACGTCGAGCACTGACAGTCCCAGCCTGCCTGCGCCCAGGATGGCCACTGTCTCACCCGGTTGGACGTGGCCGCGCTGCAAGACGTGGTGACCGAGCCCGTACATCTCGACCATGGGCGCCACCTTCATCGCCACGTTGTCGGGCAGACGGAAAAGGTTGGCTTGCGGAACCGCCACGAACTGGCCGAAGCCGCCGTCGAGGTCCAGTCCCAGCAGCTTGAGCGTGGCGCAGCAGTTGATGTGTCCTTCTAGGCACGCTGCGCAGGAGTGACAGGGCAGGATGGGATCCACGGCAACGCGATCGCCGACCGCAAAGCCGCGCACGTCTGGTCCCACCTCTTGGATCACACCACCGAATTCGTGACCCAGGATTGCGGGGAATCGCACGCGCTCGTGAAACTCTCCCCGATAGACGTGCAAATCGGTGCCGCAGATGCCGACGGCACTGGTTCGCACCAGAACCTCGCCGCGCCGGATCTTCGGGTCGGGAGCGTCGCCGAAGTGCACGGTACGATCATTGGTGAGAACGGCAGCTTTCATGGCGTCTGGGTGTGATGCTGGCACGCGATGCCGAGGTAGACTGGGTCCCGTGATGCGAACACGCCTCCCAGGATACCTCGCCGGCGGCCCAAGGTGTACGTTCCCAAGTAGGACTGCTGCTGCCCCGACCCGCCCTGATTCCGTCTGGGGTCGGTCCCACAGGAAGGAGTCCTGCGCTATCTCCCATCGGAGGCGGCTTCGGGCCGCAGGAACACCCCCGCCTCCGCCGCGTTTCTCCACTGGTGTATCAGCTCCCGGGCGAACTTTTCGCTTTCCACCAGTACGCCGACTTCCACGTTGCGTTCCTGCCCCCGGCTGGTGAAGTTGGCTGACGTCACGAGCGCGCGGCGGTCGTCTACGACGATGCACTTTGCGTGCAGGCTGGCGGTCGAGGTGGGCTCGACGGTGCGGGGGTCGTAGTAGAGGCGGGGGATGGGGGCGCCGAAGGGCCAGTTGGCGACCAGGAAGGCGTCGATTTCGCGGCGGACGTGAGCGTTGACGTCGGGCTCGGTGCCGGGGGCGCGGTGGAGGTCCAGGAAAATGGATGCCTCGACTCCCCGGTCCCTCATGGCGCGGTGGAGGGGTTTGAAGATGTCGGCGCCGTGGTCGAAGGAGAAGCCTGCCACCAGGACGCTGCGCTCTGCCCGGGCGAAGAGTTCGCGGACCACGACGGCGGTATCGCGGGCGGCGCTGGCGGCCACGTCGGGGCCGGTCCACACCAGATCGACTTTGGTGTCATCGCCCCGACGGCGCTCGGCCAGGACGGCAACGATCGCGGCCAGGACGGCGTCTGCATCCAGCCCCACCAGCCATCCAGCGCGATCACCAACCGACAACTCGGCCAGTGCCGATGCCGTCATCGGGGACGGCGTGAGGCCCTGGCGGACGGCTCGGGCGATGGTCTCCAGTTCCATCTCGGACAGCGCCGTCAATCCGACCACGTGTCCCGCGCTCATGGTCGCTCGGTGAAGAACGCCACGCCGTCGTGCCCAAGCGCGGGGACGACAAGGGAGCGGTCCAGGTACTGGTTGAAACGCTCGCACGAGCACTCGGCGACGAACAGGCAGCCGTGGCAGGCGGCGCCCTCCAGGTTGCGCTCGGTCAGGCTGGATGGCTTGTGGCTGGCGCAGACCGGATCGTTCGAGCACAGCTTGCCCATATCGAAGGCCAGCCGCAGGTGGGCGCGCAGGTGGCGGCCTTGCTCGACCAGGCCGCCAAGCGTTCCCTCGGTCCCGGTGCTGCCAGTGCTGATCAGGATGGCGGCCATCGGGGTCGGATCAGTGGCGGGTGCGCAATAGATTCGCTCGGTCAGTGCGCTGGCGCCATAGCCACACTCAATGGACAGTGCAGTCATCAACAAATGCGACAGGGAATGCAGCAAATAGAAGCGGGTGCCGGGAAAGATGGCCTTGCCACCGTTGGACCACCGTTGGAAGCCGTCGTACAGCTCGCGGCTGCGCGCCAGCACTACGTCACGGTTCTCCCAACGCTGAACGGACTGCTCATCCAGTTGGATGAAGATGCCTTCGCCTCGTACCTCTGTGGCGGGCAACCAGTCGGTCTGCAAGCCGAGCGGCGCCATCGCGACGCCCAGATCGTACTCGCCCTGCAGATCCGGGGTCGCCGACTCCAGTCTGGTCAGGCCGACCTGGACCCGGACCTCGCGCAGGCGATGGGCGAGCACCAGCCTGGCGATGCCCGTCGGCAAGCCGTCGCGGGGCTGGAAGGTCCGCGCGAAGAAGTAATGGCCCTTGGGCGGCGGCAGATCGCCTATGCGCTCAGGCACCGACCCGGTGAACTGCTTGAACTCGGCCGTGCGCAGGGCATCGCGCGGCGGCTGCTTTCCCTGACGAATATCCTCGATGGTTTCCAGGACCTCGGCGTCGCCGCGGCCGTCGAGCGCAACCTGGACCTTGGGAATCTCGCGCAGGACCGCCAGATTCGATTCGTTCGCAATTTGCAGCGTGCTCCACTGCTCGCGGATCGCATCGCGCAGGCCCAGGCCAGGCTCTGGGATCGACAGGGCGCTGACCACTTGCGGGAAGTAGCTGTTGCTGGCCGTGCGCACCAGCAGGCGCAGTCTCTCGGAGCAGGCTTCTTGGCCTTCGCGGCCCAACCACGGGCGCTGGCCGCTGCACGTGGGGTTGACCTGTTCCACCAGGGCGTTCGACATTGGCCGACCGGCACCGCAGGCACAGCGCACGGCCACGTCGGCGAAATCGCCGGTTCCGCCCTCGTGCAAACGAAGCGCGGGCGCCGCGCATCGCGGCCTGCCTTGCAGACCGTGGACGTAGGAGATCCAGGGGAACTCCTCCAGGTGGCCGTTCTTGCACGCCATCACGAATCGCACCGGCACGCAGGGGTTGCCCTTTTTTCCATCGCACGAATGGATGTACTTGTCGCCCTTGCGCACCATCTGGTCGCTTTGCACCAGTGCCCGACATTCGGGGTTTTGGCAGATGAACCATTTGGGGAACTCCAGCACCTCGATGCCGCAGTTCCGGCGCGGCTCGTGATCGTCACCTGTGGGTGGCAGTCTGAACGAGCCCTCGTCGCGCAGCTTGCGCCCCGACTCCTCCAGCCGACTGGCAATCGCGTCGCGCAGACGTGGTTCAGAAACCGAACGCCCCTTGTCGTCGTAGCGCCAGAAATCCAGGCCGCCGACCACGACAGCATCGTGAACCAGGTCGATCATCGCGCCCGGCCCAAACGTGGAACTGGCCTGGCTTTGTCGAACCTTCCCGTCGGGTTCGACATGGGGATCGCGACCGCCGCGCCACTTGTTAGCCATTGCTTGGCCCTTTCTTTCCCAGCCGATGCCGCTCGACCCACAGATGCACGGACGGCTCAACGTCGCGCATGGATGTCGCCGCCGAGAAATCCTCCTCGTCCTCGGTCGCGTCCTCTTCCAAAACGGTGTGCAGCAGTGCCTTCTTGTTTCGGCAGTCGCGGTCGTAAGGAGAATAGACCCGCTCGCCAGCGCCTTCGGTGGCCTTCCTGGCGATCCTCTGCCAGGTGTCAAGCAGATGCTTGCACCGCCCCAGGACGGCCTCGCCCAGTCGGTCGGCATCGGCCGCGTCCCCTCGTTGCGGCTGGCGCCGCGCCCTGTCCGCGATGGTCTTGGCCGCCTCATCCCCGGTGCTTGCCCTTTCGGCCTCAAGCAGCCGCACGGCAGTCGGCGGCGTCAGCGCAGGGGTGCGAAGGCGGGCCAGCGCCACCAGCGTCCCGCACAGGCCGCGCTCAATGGCTGGCCCCGAAAACGGCGTCACACTGGTCGCCTCGACGAAACGATAGAAGCTCTCGTGGTAGGTGCGGAACCGCTCGTAGTGCGATCGATCGCGCGGCCGGTGGACATTCATCACCGTGACCACCAGCCCTGGCCGATTCACGTCGCGCCCGACGCGGCTGGAGGACTGGATGTACTCGCTGGTCGTCTTGGGCTGCCCGGCCACCACCATCAGGCCCAGACGTTCGATGTCCACGCCAACCGAGATCATGTTGCTGGCCAGGGCCACATCGACGTGCTGTTCGTCGGTGTGATGGCGGCCCAGCAGATCCTTGGCCCGGCTGATGGCGTAGGTGCTCTCGCGGCTGGTCAGCTCGACGGGCTCTACCTTGATCTCGCGGTTGGCGACCCACGGGTGCGGCCCCTTGAAGCCCACCGGGTGCCGGTCTTCCTGCTTCTGACAGCGCGACCGAACCTCGTCCTCGACCAGGCGGCGCATCCCGCCCAGCTCGCGCAAGCTGTTGAAGTACCCCACCAGGGTCATGTACGGGTCGGCGGCCTGGTCGCCCGCGCCCTTGCTGTCGAAGTGGCGCTGGGCCGCGCCCAGCAGCGACACGTAGACACGCAATAGGATCGCCTTGACTGCGCGGCCTGGGGCGGCGACGCCCAGGTATTCACGGCCTGGCCCGCTGTCCACGGTTGCAAAGAAGGATTCAGATTGATCGACACCGTTGGGCGGAAACACATCCACGCCAGTTCGCCCGAACAGCGCCTGGATCTGCTTGTCGGCCCGGCGAACTGTGGCTGTGGACGCGATGATCTTGGGCCTGACCACCTTGTCCTCGGGCCGCGTGCGCACGCACAAGCCCTCGATGGCTGTCTCGTATAGCCCGACCATCGTGCCCAATGGCCCTGAAATCAGGTGTAATTCGTCTTGCACGATCAGGTCCGGCGGGCGCAATCCCTCGGGCAATTTCGCGGACTGCGGGGGCGGCACTGCGCCATCCATGGGGCCAAAGAAGCGACGGCCGATGCGCGAGTGGACGCGGCCAAAGAAGGCGCCGGTTTCGCCCCGCCACGGCAGCATGGCGAACTTGTCCACAGTGGCGACGATGAACGAAGGCAACTCGCGGTAGATCTGCTCGTCGACGAACAGCACGGGCAGACCTTCGTGGTTTTTGGCGGCAGCGAAGTCGCAACGGAAGTCCGAGCACCCGATCAGAACCTCATCTGGGCGCGTGCGGTTCGGTTTGAGTTCCAGGCTGTCCTTGCCCAGCGGCCTTGCACACCACGGGCAGGCCGGAAGTGGAAATGGCGAGTGCGCGACCGCAGAGGTGCTGTTTCGATATTCGGTGATCGCCCGGGCGACCTCCTCAAGCGTGTTCGCCGTCGCAGACTTCCCGACCCACAGGCCCAGCGAGAAGCGCACCTGCCCCAGCCGTGGGTCCGCCTTGCGGATCAATTCGAGTGCGCAAATCAGGGTCGCCGCGCGGCCAAGCTGGTCGAGCGTCAGCAAGCGCAGGGTGTAGCGCAGCAGCACCGCCGTGCCGAGCCCACCATCCGGGCGGTCCTGGCCACGCAGCCGTCGCAGCACCAGGTTGAAGGCAATCACCCCCAGGTACGCCTCGGTCTTGCCACCGCCTGTGGGGAAGAAGATCAACTCGACGGTTTCGCGATCCTCGCGCGTCTCGTCGGCCAGGCCGGGCAAGGCGAGCAGCACGAACGCGAGCTGGAACAGGCGCCACGCGGGTTGCGCGCCCTCTTTGTAGCGATCCGGGCGCCTGCGGGCCGCATCCGCCATGGCTCGGTTGGCGATCCTGAACGCATCGAAGGCCAGCGGGTCTTGTTCCAGCAGATCGATCCCTGCCGCGATCCGTTCGCGGGCGCATTCCGCTCTGCGCAGAAGGGCCTCCAGGGTGCTTCGTCGTCCGGGAGTGTCCAGTCGAGTCGTCTTCTGCCCCGCTATCCAAGCCGCGTAGTGCTCGACCAGCGGCGACAGTTTAGCCCGCGCGGTGGCGGCGTCCGGCAGAGCAGCCAGATCCTCCATGCCGACGAGCACGTCCGGGACGTTGTCGCGGGTCTTCACCCGAGGCACCGTCGCAGTGGGCAGCCAGGTCGTCCTGACAGCGACCACGCGGCCATCCTTCTCGACGGGCTCGGCTGCAATGCCATGCCCGACCACGTATTCAACCCGGTTTCGGAACTGAAGATCGGCGACCCGCTCGTCCCACTCCTCAGAGCCTTCGCCTCGGACGTTAGGGCGCGCGACGAAGCCCTTCGCACACCGGACCTCCAGCTCGACCTGGAAGATGTACGCCTCGTCCTCGCGACCCCGCAGCGCGGGCTGGCGCCGGTTGACCAGGAAGAGCGACAGCGCCCGCACTCCCTTGGGCAACCCCGGCGCCACGACCTCCTCTGCCACGCCGGTCAAAACGAGTTCCGGGAAACCCGGCAGCGGGATGCCTTTCGCCAGAACTTTGGGTTCAATGGGGACGTCGACCTCGACCGGGCTGCGCGGTTTTCGCCGCCACTCATGCTTCCGCCGCCCGTCGGCTTCTTCGCCACTCTCGCCGCCCTCGACCAACTCGTAGTCGGCGAAGCTCACTCGGGCGGTGATGACATCCTTCGCGTCGCCGTCCGGCACGAAGACGGACACGCCGAGCGAAGCTGGGAGAAGGCTCTTCTTCTTCGGCTCGGGCTCTTGGCTGGCAGTGGCTTCCTCATCGTCGTCACCCTCGCCGAGTTCGCCTTCCTCGACCTGCTCCTCGGGCGCGCGTCCCTGTTCGGGCGCAAGGAAACCGCAAAGGTACCAGCGCGAAGGTGGCAACGGCAGCACTTCCTCGGATCGGGGGCCGTCGCCAGATTCGGGGAGAAAAGGCCCGACGAGATCCGCATGCAGCGCCGCTATCAGGTGCTGGCGGACTTCGACGGGCCGGGACGCTGGCATGCGACGATGATACGCCAAGTCGCGACGGAGGTCGCTGCGCTCTCAGCCGCGGCAGACGGGTCGGGCGCTCGCTGCCCTTTCACACAAGCGCAACCCGGCATGATAGATTCCACTGTCATGGGCGCAGCCAGAATACCCCATTTTCCCGGAGGCTACGTCGAGGTGCTGCCTGACGTCTGTGGCGGTCGCCCGCACATTCGTGGCACGCGGGTCAAGGTTTCGGAGGTCGTTTCGAGACACGTGTACCAGGGGGAGAGCGTTGACGACATCGTCGAGGCCCTGCCCCAATTGACCTTGGCGCAGGTACACGCGCCCTGGGCTACTACTTCGACAACCACGATGAAGTCGAGGCCGAGCTGCGCGCAGACGACCAGTTCGTCTTGCGCATGGCCGGACGGTACGCCCCGCACCTGGCCTGCGCGCGATTTCGTCCTACACTTGCGGTCCCCATCGCGTCGTGGTGGTGCTGGATGAAACGCTCACCGCTGAGCCCTCGGCTGCATCGTGGGCCGGCCTAGCCCTACCCGGCGCGCAATGGCCGGCGGGCGGTCTGAGCCTGCGACGAGAGGACCGCTGACTCCCGAAACTGGAAGTCGGAGCTTGATGGGGCGTATTCTGAGGCCCTGCGATGAACTTCCCCCGAGTCGTCATCGGATACCACGGGTGCCTGGAGCCCCTGGCCTCTGATCTGCTGACTGGTCGCAAGTCCGTCGCGGACTGGCCGGCCAGCAAGAACGATTGGGACTGGCTCGGCGAGGGGATCTACTTCTGGGAACATGGTCCGAGCCGGGCGAAACGGTGGGCCGAGAACAAGGCCAGGAAGGTGAAGGTCAAGGGAAAGAAGAACGCGAAGCCCGCCGTGGTTGGTGCAATCATCCTACTTGGGAGCGACGTCCTGGACCTCACCGATGTCCGGTTCGCCCCGATGTTGGCCGAGTCCTATGAGTTGCTGGCGGAGCGGTACCGCGCCGCTGGCCTGGAACTGCCAGAAAACGAGATCAGTGACCGCAAGCGACACTACCTCGATTGCCTGGTCATCAACTCGCTGTTCAGCATCCCCGACATCCGCGGGAAGTACAGCGTGGTGCGCGGCGCCTTCGAGGAGGGCGAACCGGTATTCCCCGGTGCGACCATCAGGAAGGAGACCCACATTCAACTTGCCGTGCGAGATCCGAGCGTCATCGGTGGCCTCTTCAGGCCCGTGCTCTGAGTTCTGGCGTCACGCTTCTGGCAATCTCGCCGCGGCCGAGGTACGCTCGCTTCATGCTCAGAGCATCCACACAATCCGCCGATCCGGTGGACTGCCTGGTGCGGCAGAGCCTTGAGGTGCTTGCGGAGCAGAGAAAGGTTCCGCCCCTCCAGGGCTTTCGGCGGCTGGTCAAGGTTGGCCTCATCGACGGGCAGGGGAGACTGGACCGGAGCCATGTCCAGGCGACGACCTTGGGCAAACTCGCAAAGCGAGTCCGATCCTCGTCTGCGAGAGCTGTGGCCGGGAAGATCGTCACCGGCACCATGGACTCCAATGGGGTCATCGTGATCCCTCCATCGGGCCGCAGGGCTCGCGGGCGCTAGACCAAGACGGCGGCCTTCAGAGGTGCGCCGACCTGTGGGGTGACTTGTGGGGCGGGTATCGGTCTACTCGACCCAGGATGCCGCCAGCTTGCGCATGTCCGCCAGGTCCATGCCCAGGATCTCTGCGCCCCGGCCGAGCGAGATCTTCTCCTGCTCGATGGCCTCGCGGACCAGCCGCTTCAGTCTTTCGCCGTTGAACTCGTGCGGGGTCAGACGGTCGGGCTCGTGCGCGCTGTGTGCTTCGGCCATCGCCGACTTCAGGCCCTGGGGCTCCTCGGTGACGGCCAGGGTGCGGCCGTACTGCGCCTTGTACTCGGCCTGGAAGCGCCCCCACGCCGCTTTGCCCAAGGGGGTGGTGTCCTGCACGCGATGAAGCACGGTCCGGTAGCTGACCCGGAACAGCCGTTTGACCTTGAGCACCCGCTCCACGAACGACAGCCCTCGGGTCTCGTGCCACGCCTCCGCGAACACCTCGGCGGGCATCAGGAAGTAGGCGGCGAACCTGTCCGCCTCCCTCTCCTCGGCCATGTTCTCGTCGCGGCTGTCGACGCTGTAGGCGCCAAGATGCAGCAGCAGGTGGCCCAGTTCGTGGGCTGCGGTGAAGATCCATCGCTCGACCGAGATCCGCTCCCAGACGTTGACCATGATCGCCGGGCCGCCGTCATCCTTCGCCACGGACAGGCCGAAGAACCCGTCGTTGGCGATGCAGAGCGGGTACACCTTGACGCCGTTGTCCTCCAGCAGCTCGCAGACGTCGCGGATCGCATCCTTTGGCCCCAGCCCCGCGCTGCGCCGGGCGGCCTCGGCCAACTTCTTCAGGCGTTCCGCGCCTTGGGCCTGGCCGGTGACCTTGGCACTGGCAAATGCAAACCGCTTGTCCTGGCCCAGCAGGCTTTCCAGCTCGCGGTACGCCTCCAGCCAGCGCGACACCCGCACCAAGACCTGCTCGCGGCTGGTCATCTTCTTCTGGCGGAAACGCACCGCCTGCAACGGATGGACCTCGACCATCAGGTCGGGGATCTTCACGCCCAGGGCCGCTGCCAGGCCGGTCAGGGTGCCGGTCCGAGGCTCGGCCGTGCCGGTTTCGATGTTCCTGTACGCAACCCGCGAAATCCCCGTCCGCTCCGCGACCTGTGCCTGGCTCAGGCCCCTCTCGTCGCGGAGACGACGGAGGTTGTGGGCAAGGGTGGCATTGTCCATTAACCATAACTTATCATATTAGCTCCCTAGTGCTAAATGATAAGTATATGGAAGCACTTCCCGCAGGAGGCTCGTGCCCGTCTCGTCGCGGTGAAGTCTGGGGGGCACGCTCACAGAACTGATCGGCGTGCTTGAGGGAACCTGCCACGCCGCCGAGCCCCGACCTTCAGAATGAAAACCCTCCAGTTCGCAGCGCCCAGGCGGTGCTCAAGTGCCCCGTGTACCTCCCGCGCTCGCTCTTTGCTGTGTGTGACGAACAGCATCCCGACGTGGGTGCATTCGCAGCCAACGCGGTGGAGCGCACGAAAGAGGCGCGCCGACTTATTGAGCCAGTTCTTCTCGTGGCGGCTGTGCTGGTAGACGGCGACCACGTTGGTGTCCGAAAGCAACTGGCGTACATCCCCAAGGGTGACGTGCTGGGCGTCGGCCTTCCCCTTTTTCCTCTTCTTCTTGGCCAACCCGGCATCGAGTCCGATATCGGGATCGAGAAAGTAGTCTCGGCGCCCGTTGCGCTTGCCAAGATTCTGAAAGTACGCCTGCCGCGACTTGCAGTCGAAGTATCTGAGTTCAATGTGGCCCGTGGGCACGCCCAGAAGGTCCGCGTAGGTCGCCGCCTCCTCGTGGTTCCAAGCCTTCTTGTCAGTGATCATGGCCGCTACGCAGAGGCCCGCCCTGTGCCCGACCGCCTCCAGCATGGCCCCCTTCCAGAAATCCAGCGCGTCGCCAAGGTACTTCCGCCGCATCGGTTCATGGTATCACAGCCATCCCTTGGCGATGGCAGGACACGACGCCCGCCGGCCCACCGCCCTGAGACCGCGCGACTTCTGGCGCCCGTGTCGGTGGGCGGGATACTATCAGCACGTACCCATGCTTCGCGCCGAAGTAAGCCCCAATCTGTTTCGTTGGGCGCGTGATCGCGCGGGGATTCCGCTTGCCGCGCTGATGTCGCGCTTTTCCAAGCTGGCGGAATGGGAGAGCGGCGCCTCTAAGCCGACCCTGAAGCAGTTGGAGGCACTGGCCAAGGCGACGCTGACGCCCGTGGGGTACTTTTTCCTGCCCGAGCCGCCGGTGGAACGGCTGCCGCTACCGGACTTTCGCACGGTTAGTGACACGCCCCTATCGCGACCGAGCCCGAATCTGCTGGCCATGGTCTATGCGTGCCAAGAGCGCCAAAGCTGGTATCGGGAGTTCGCCGCGACGGCAGGGGTTGAGCCATGCCCGTTCGTCGGTTCGGCCACCACCAGCAGCCCGGTCGTCGAGGTCGCCGAGCGGATGCGCAAGACCCTCAATTTCGACCTGGACCGTCGGAA
>PMIX01000210.1:11275-11418 GCA_003158395.1 Myxococcales bacterium
ACCAAGGCCGCGCAGACGTTCACCCTGGCGCACGAACTGGTACACCTGTGGATCGGGCAATCCGGTGTTACGGACGCAACTATCAGGCAGGTGCCCAGCCGCCAGACAGAGCGCTGGTGCAACCAGGTGGCGGCCGAGTTCCT
>PMIX01000458.1 GCA_003158395.1 Myxococcales bacterium
CGGAATCTCGGCCTTGTAGGTGCGAAGCTGGTCGTAGGCGGTCCAGATGGTCGCGTCCTCGTCGGCGGCATTCTTGAGCTCGATGAGGCCAAGAGGCAGTCCGTTGACGAACACAACCATATCCGGACGCCGGTTGTTCTGGCCCTCGATGACCGTGTACTGATTCACCACCAGCCAGTCGTTCGCCGCAACCGACTGAAAATCCACCAGCAGCACATGGTCACCCGCGACCGTGCCGTCGGGACGCGGGTATTCCACCTCGACGCCATCGCGGAGCAACTTGTGAAAGGCGCGGTTGGTCTGCGTGAGCGACGGCGTCGCCAACCGCAGAATTTTTCTCAAAGCCTCTTCCCGAGCCTCATCGGGAATGCTTGGGTTCAGTCGCTGGATGGCCGCGCGCAAGCGCCCCACCAGCACCACGTCGCCAAAGCTCTCGCGCTCCGCCGCGGGCTCGCCTGGTGCCAGGTGCGGCCCGTGCGCGACCGCATAGCCCAGCTCCCCGAACCAACTCAGGGCAGCGTCTTCGACGGTGGATTCGTTGAAGGTCATGGCTTCTTGCCTGCAGGGTGCTTCACCTCAGGGTCGAGCCGAAGGCGGGGGCAGCTATTTCCAAAATGGAAATCGATCAGATGACATAACGCGACGACCAGATCTGGTGCCGCGCCTGCGACGATGGATTCGTTGGTCATCGTGGGTTTGCGATTAAATAAGAAAGCGACATGATTTTCGCTACTTGGATGCCCGAAGCGATACTAACCCGAGTGAGCATAAAATGAGAATCACGCCCAGAACGGCAGGTACCTCGCGTACTTACGCACACAGACGGTGCGCACCGCCTCCCGGCGCTCGCCTGTCGTCCGCTTGAACTCGATGTTCTCGGCCTCGCCGCTACGTAGCCAGGATTCGATTTCCATGATGGAAATCATGCATTCCTCACTGGCTCGCTGGCATTGGTCCCCGTGGCTTTCATCCGTGCAACGAAGGCCGGGAACTCCCGCCTGACAAATCCAGAGCCGTGGACCTGGCCGTTCGTTTGGTAAGCTTTTTCTAGCCGGGCAATGAGTGCGTCGGGGACAGCGGAGAGATTCTTGAGGACGGCCATGACCTGATTGCTAGCGGAAAAGTTGTCGGACTGTTCCCATCGCTCCACCAGGGCCGGAAGAATCTGCTTTACCAGCCCTAGATTCTCAAGCATCCGGGCGAACAGCGCCGTCGCTATCCGATTGGGGTGCTCCACATCACCCGGAAGTGCCTGATGCTTTCCAACGAAGCCCACAGGATCTTCACCCAGTCGAACGGAAATGACAGGAACACCTCGACCAATCGCCACGCCGATTTCCTGGTTGGTCCAGTGGCTTTCGCGGAAACCCGTGGTCAGAATCGCCACAAGGACGTCCATGCTACCGAGGGCACGTTCGATTTCTGTCTGCCACTCTTTCGTTGGCTCGATGTCCTCGTGGGCGACGAAGGCCGCAGCACCAAGCTTCCCGAGTTCCTCCTTCACCGTTGTGGCGGTCTTCTTCTGCTCCGCTCGGTGGCTCAGAAATATGCGCGGGCGTCCGGTCCCCCACAATCGGCCGTCGTCAGATTCCGAAGATTTCGCCAGCGACGGCTGAGCGGCGAGAAGGGCTCCGCTCTTTTCGCGCCAGTCAGCTGCCACTGGCTCCTCGTCCAAAGTGAAGACGACTTCCGCGAAGTACTCATCGGGAATTTCCGCAAGCGCGTTCAGGTCCTTGCACAGGGCTTTGGCGAAGTCGTTTTTCGCCTCCATCACCTCATGGAAGAGAGACTCCGGTACTTGCAGCCGGACCCGATGCCCTGACTGCCCACCGTTCCAGTTGTCGTAATCGACTCCGACATCTACCTCGGGCTTTGCGTTCACCACGATCTTGAGAAAGGTTTCGTTGCCCTGGCCCTTGTACCGCCGAGACAGAATGGCCAGAAACTTTTCCAGTTTCTTCGGCAGCTTGAAGTGCTCCTCGGTTGACTCGCCACTCATATGATGTCCCCAGCGTAGCGTCTGGCGTCACCCACGCTCACCTCCCCGCTCAGCAGCTTCGGCAGCAGAGTGTCGCGCAGGGTGGCGAGGGTGCGGGATTGACGGTGATTCTGCTGGATGCTTTGAACCAGCGGCTTCGTGGTGCGCTCATACAACTGCTGCACATCCCCGTTCGGCTTGAGGACTGAGAAACCCTTGATGTCAGGTGCGCTCAGGCTTGGGAACACGGAGCCCGTGGTTTTTTCGAGCAGCCGTTCCAGACCCACGTTTATCGTTTGGTAGAGAAGACTGTCGAGTTTGTCCTTGGCGCGGATAGCGCAGACGCCGCGACCGATGCCATATTCACCGTCAGAGACTACTCGCCTGCCTGTCGTTGAGCCGCGCACGCAGAAGATGAGGTCACCTTCAGCGGCAAACCTGGTCGAAGCCTGGGTCCACTTTGTCTTCACCGGGAAGTAGTCGCCGAACTCGACCGGGCCATTGATCAGGGGCACGCCGACCCCATCTGAGTTGTAGCTGTCCCCGTCAGGCGAAAGCCCCATCATGACCGAGGCGATATCGTCGAGTCGCGCAACCGCCCACCCTTTCGGAATTGGGCCGAGGGGGGAATCCTGGAAGGCGGCGGGGAACAGGGCGGCAATGGGTTTGTCGAGGCCGTCGGGTTTGCGNNGTCGCGTTCATCCGCCGGTTCAACTCGATCTTGTCGTCCAGCGCCCCAAGCACCGCCGCGATGGCCTTCTGCTCGGCGAGGGGTGGAAGAGGAAACAATTGAGCGCCGAAGGTATCGCGGGAAAGCGTCGGATTTGAGGTTCCATCCTTCAGGTGGTTCAACCCGACATGCTTCACGAGATGGTAGAAGTACTTGAGGTCAAGATCGGGCGTGAGGGTGCTGGCGAAGTAAGCAGTATCAATCACCCAGAAGTCGCTTTCACACCACTCGACACCAAGTGGGCCCTGCCCCTTTCTGCCGAGAATCACACCAGGGCCTTTGGCCAGTGGTTCGTCGTGCCAGCCGCACTGACCGTTGGTCCCATACACGGGCACTTTGCCCGCTATCCTTGTGTTGGCTTTTAGGGCGCGACCGTAGTTCAGAGTGACGAGGTTCCGGGCTGGAACCAGCGGCCATTTCCAAACGATGTCCCTTACGAAGCCACGCGGGTACGTAGCGGCGTCGGTGGTCGACCTCTCACCCGCCATATCTCAGCCCCTTCAGGTTCGTCATCATGATTCCCCCTTGCGAAAGCCGATGCGGGGCTTCTCCTTGGGCGCGGGGGTCATCAGGTCGCGGATGGCCTCGAAGACCATCTTGAATTGACCGTCGTACTTCCTTTCCAGGGCCGCCAGTTTGCGGGCGAGTTCGGTGTTTTGCTGCAACATCTGGCGCAGGCGCACGAAGGCTCGCATGATTTCGATATTCACGTGAACGGCGCGCGGGCTGTGCAGGACGCTGGAAAGCATGGCCACGCCTTGTTCGGTGAAGGCGTAGGGAAGATAGCGTCGGCCGCCTCGGCCCTTTGAGGTACCAAACTGTGACCTCAAAGATTCCGCGCCGTGGTCGTTTGAGGTGCCAAAGTGGCGCCTCAAGAGGCCGACCTCGTCGTTGGTAAGCTGGAACATGAAGTCCGCCGGGAAACGCTCGATATTGCGCTTGACCGCACGATTAAGCGCCTTGACGGGGACGGCGTAGAGCGCGGCGAGATCGCTGTCGAGCAAGACTTTCTGTCCGCGTAGAACCAGGATGACCCGTTCGACATGCTCAATTTGCACGAGACTCTGTTCAACCATTCGCTACGCTCCTGCCTTTCAAGATCACAAATTGTGACCTTGAAGTACACGACCTAGCTCCCATACCCCAGCCCCTTCAGGTTCGCTTTGCTGGCCTTCTCCAGGTTCACCGATTCCGCGATCTGACAACTTTCTGACACAGCCCGTGTCAGTTTCTCAGGGACGCCCGCACCCTTGGCCATCAGGAATAGCGAGCTACTCATCCTTCCGCCCTTTCTCCGGCAGCTGCGGGCTCTGGCCAATTGGCTCCGCGGTGCGTAGCTTTTTCCGGCAGGCAAAAGGGTGCCATGATTGGCAAGCCCCCACGAGTCCAGCTTGATTCTCTACGCGGAGAGTAGAGTTTCTCGGCGAGCG
>PMIX01000340.1 GCA_003158395.1 Myxococcales bacterium
ATCTTCAACAAGGCGGATGATACCGGCCGCCTTTCCGAAATGACCGAGTTCGACATCTACAACGGCGCCATCCAGCCCGGCAACCACACCCTGTCGGTGCAGTTCGTCTACCAGGGCTACGGTTTTGGCGTGTTCAGCTACCTCAAGGGATATAAGTTCAAGGCCAGTTCCAGCAGCACCTTTGTAGCCGCCGACAACCGGGCCACGATTGTTTTTGTGGTGGGCTATGAGAAGGGTGGGATCGCGACCAACATGGAGGACAAGCCTGCGGTCGAGTTCCGGGTCAATCTGGTCACCCCTGAGGCTGGCGCTCCCTCGGCTGCCCAGCGGTAGAGCCAACCTTCCTGGAGAATCCTCGGATGCGGCATCCTCTATGGCTCGGGCCTCACTCCTCCCTGGGCGAGTGCGCCCCCCGGCGACCCCTTGCGAGGGCGCGCCGGCCGCATCCCGCCCTGTTGGCGGCCCTCCTGCCGCTCGGTTTCGTGGCATCGCAGGCCCAGGCCGGTGAGGTGGAGGAGGCGAATGGTCGTCTGATAGATCTGCAAGAGCGGGTGCGGGTTCTGTCCTCCGAGTTCCGCGACACACCGGTTGCTGACCCGACCCAGGCCGACCGGCGTGTGCTCGATGCGGAGTTGCTGTTCAACCTGAAGAACTACCGCGAGGCCGCGACAGTCTTGCTTGACGTGGTCGACAAGTATCCCCAATCACACGCCTACGACGACGCCATCTTTCTGCTGGGTGAGTCGCTCTTTCAGGACAAGGATCTGAACTCGGCCCGGCGCTATTTCCGGCAGGCCATCCAGAAGCACACCGGGTCTGCCCAGGAACAAAACGCGCTGGAACGGCTGATCGAGATCGCCCTGCACACCGGCGATCTGGACGAGGTGGACGACTATTTGGCGCGCCTAAAGAACGTCCCGGTCGCATCCCTGCAGCCTTCCGTGCCCTACGTGCGCGGCAAAGCCGCCTACTTCCGCGACCGTCTCGATGAGGCCCTGGCCATTTTCCAGGCCCTGCCGACCAACAATCCCTACTATCTGCGGGCGCGCTATTTCTACGCAACCATCTGGGTCAAGAAGGGCGATCTGGCTTCGGGGCTCATCGCCTTCGACACCGTCATGCGCAGCCAGCCGCAGTCCGACGCGGACAAGGAGATTCAAGATCTGGCCCGCTTGGCTGTGGGACGCTTGTACTACCAACGGGGCGAGTTCGAGAGGGCCCGCGACGCGTACACCAGCATTCCGCGCCAGTCCAAGTACTTCGAAGACGCCATGAACGAGCTGGCGTGGACCGCCATCAAGGCCAAGGACTACAAGGCTGCCTACCGGGCGCTCGACCTGATGCTGCTGCAGAGTCCGGACAGCCCGGGGGCGCCGGAGCTGCGCCTGCTCATGGGGAACCTGCACGTTCGCCTGGCGAACTTCGCTCTGGCCAACGATGCTTTCTTGCAGGCACGCGACCAGTTCGAGCCCCTCCAGCTGCAGCTCAGAGCGACGCAGAAGAAGGCAGAAGCTGACCCCAAGTACTTCGAAAACCTGATCGGAAAGGGTCTGGAGAAGTTCGACATCGCGGTCATCGTGCCCGCCACGGCGGTCAAGTGGGTCAAGGCCGAGGCCGACGTGGCACGGGTGCTGGCGCTCACCGAGGATGTGGGCGATCTGCAGCGCGGTATCAAAGACTCGCGGGAAACCCTGAGCCGTCTGGAAATGGCGGTGAATGGGCCGCTCCAAGTCGGCATTTTTCCCGATCTGGCCCAGGCGCGCACCAGCTCAAGCGAGGTGTTGAATCAACTGGTAAACCTGCGCGAGCGGTTCGTGGGCAAGATGCGCTCCCTGATTGGGGACAAGCTGACGGCTGAAGAAAAGGCGCACCTTGATCAGGTGGGCAAGGAGCGCGCGGCGCTTGAGGCGGAACTCAAGGATCTGCCGCAGTCGGCCGGCAAGCTCAAGGATCGGGAGAAGAAAGCCCGCAGCGATTTGCAACAGCTCGATGCGCGAGCCTCGGAGTTCAACGTGGAGATTCAGGGGATGGAGGCCGAGCTGGTGGCCATCGAGCAGTACTTCATCCGCTCGCAGGGCGACCAAAAGATCAAGCCTGCGGATCTCACTCAGCCGGTGGAGAGCCTGCGTCAGGTGATCGCCGAGCTGCGCGAGACGAACGAGCGCGTGCGCAACGAGATTGCCGAGGCGGCGCGCGAAGCCACGGTCGCGGCGGCCACCGGGGACAGCGATCGCAACGCCATNNTGAAGCGTGTGGCCGAGCTCAAGCGCAAGCTCACGGCCGAGAGGGGCGACCTTGACACCGCCAAAGACAAGCTGACCGGCATCCTCAGCGAATCGCAGAGTGTGGGCGGCGGCCTGGCCTACGCCATGCTGAGCAGGATCACTGATCGTTTCTACGAGCTGGTGGTCCAGTCCGACGTGGGCCTGGTCGACGTGGCCTGGGGGCTCAAGGATGAGCGCACCGCGGCTGTTTCCAAGCTCATAAACCAGCAGAAGCTGGAGCTCAAGTCGGTCGAGGATGACTTCCACTCCTTGCTGGAGGAGGAAAAGTGAGGCGCGGCTTCTTCTTTATGGGAACCCTGAAAGGGTTCCCATACCCTCCCGCGATGGTGCGCGGCGAGCAAAGCTCGCCGGCTCCCCACGCGACTGATATGGGAACCCTGAAAGGGTTCGCTGCGCCCTTCGGCCCCCCACCTGCCACCACCCCCCGCTCGCTTCGCTCGGCCTCGCCATACCCTCCCGCGATGGTGCGCGGCGAGCAAAGCTCGCCGGCTCCCCACGCGACTAGCCCGTCCACGCGCTGGGTGGGCGCCNNCGCCCCACCGCGACCAAGGGCGCTGCCCGACCCGAAAGTCCTCGACGAGTTGGCGCAGGACATGACCCGCTTCGCCGAAGAGGTCACCGGGCTGCGCAGGGCGGCCGACGGCATTATCAGGCGCACATATGCCGAGAAGATCAACGCCGTCCGGGCCAAGTACGAGCCGCAGATTGCCGGCAACGAGAGAGAAGAGAAGCAGCGGCGCATCGACGCCATCGCCGTCCTCGAGGGTTTCTTGCGCAGGTACCCCGCGGACCGGAAGTGGACGCCCGACGTGATGTTCCGCTTGGCCGAGCTCTACTATGAGAAAGCCGCGGATGACTTCCTGCTGGCCCAGGAGGCCTACCAGAAGGCGCTCGATTCGGACAATCCACCCACCACGCCGTCGCCCAAGCCGGACTACGTCGCCACTGTGAACCTGTACCGCCGCCTGTTGGTGGAATTCCCCAACTACCGGCTGCTGGATGCCACCTACTACCTGCTCGGCTTCTGCCTGGGCGAGATGGGGCAAGAACCGGAAGGCAAGCAGGCTCTGCTTGCCCTGGTGTGCAGCAACCAGTACCGCCCACTCGATCCGCCGCCCGCTGCCGCAAAATCCACTGGCCTGGACAAGGGCCCGCTGGTCGATACCTACAAGGACTGCACCCCCATCAAGAAGGATTCCAAGTTCCTGCCGGAAACCTGGACCCGCGTGGGTGAAATGCACTTCGACGCCGGCGAGTTGGCGTTGGCCATCTCGGCCTACAGCCGCGTGCTGGCCTTCAAAGAGTCGGCCTACTACGACAAGGCCATCTACAAGTTGGCGTGGTCATACTACCGCGACAACCGTTTCCCCGAGGCCATCCGCGAGTTCGACAATCTGGTCAAGTGGGCCGACAGCAAGAAGGCCGCCGGCGACAAGTTCGGATCGGACCTGCGTCCCGAGGCCGTGCAGTACCTGGGCATCAGCTTTTCCGAGCCCGACTGGGATGGCGACAGTCTGCCCGACCCGGAGAGCGGGTTGGAGCGGGCGCAGGCCTTCTACCGAGGGCGCGAGAGCGAGCCGCACGTCAAAGAGGTGTTCCAGCGCCTGGGCGACATCTACTTCGACATGACCAAGTACGACGACGCCATCGCCGTGTACAAGGTTATCTTGCAAAAGTGGCCCTATTTCGCCGAGGCCCCCACCCTGCAGGAAAAGATCATCAGGGCCTACGAGCGCAGCCGCAACCTGGTCGCTGCGGCCAAGGAGCGCGAGGTTCTGGGTCGCACCTACAGCAAGGGCAGCGATTGGTACAAGGCCAACCGAGACAAGCCGGATGCGCTCGCCGTGGCGGCGCAACTGGCCGAGGAAGCCTTGCTTTCATCCGCGACCACGGTGCACGCCGCGGCCCAGGCCTGCAAGGCCAAGTGGCAGGAGGACAAGAGCGACGCGCGCAAGCTCGACGAATGCCTGCAGACGTACCGCACGGCTGCCGAGCTTTACGAGAAGTATCTCGTGGCCTACCCAACCTCGAAGCGGGCCTACGAGTTCAGCTACTTCTATGCCGATGCTCTCTACTACGGCGGCAAGGTGCCGGAATCGATCCCGGCCTACCTCACGGTGCGCGATTCGAACCTCGACAACAAGTACCAGCAGGACGCCGCCCTGCAGATCATCAAAGCCTACGAAGAAATCATCGAGAAGATGAAGGTGGCCCGCACCATCGAGGATCCGCCCATCCCCGACGAGAAAAACACCAAGCCGCCGGTCATCGGGCTGGCCATGCACGACCTGTACAAGAAGTACATGGCGGCGCTCGATTGGTACGTGGCCAATCTGCCCGACGACCGCACGCCTGACCTGCGCTACGCCTCGGCCGTGCTCATGCTCAAGCATCGCCAGTGGCCCGAGGCGCGCGCGCGTCTGGGTATCATCGCCGATGCGTACTGTGCCAGCAAGCCCGAGGTCGGTTTCAAGGCCTACGACGCCCTCCTGACCACCTACTTCATCGATTACAATATTGATGACGAAGAGGCCAAGGACTGCGCGCTCGGCCGCTTGCTGCAGACCACCGACCAGTTTTCGCAATCGGCCTGCAGCCGATCCCCCGAGGCCAAGCCGTACCTGGCGCGCGTCGCCGAGATCAAGGCTTCGGTCAAGTCCACCGTCATCAAGAAGCGTCTCGACAAGGCGCTGGAGAACGAAGAGAAGGGCACCAGTTCCCAGCTGGTCATGTGTCGGGAGGGGGTGGGCGGCATCGCCATCGTGACCGGCGCTGCGGCGCCCACGGTCGCGGCAGGGAGCAGGCCCGCGGCCGGCGCCCAGGCCCAGCGCAGTAAGATAAGCACGGATCTCGACGAGGGTTTGGCGCTTGACCTCATGGATCTGATTGCTGCCGATCCCAGGGACCGGGACGCGCCCAGCAACCTGAACAACGCCTGCGTGATCTACGAGAAGATCTTCAAGTACGGTGAAGCCACCAAGTGTTACGAGCGACTGGCGCGCGACTACCCCGACAATCCGCTGGCCAAGGAGGCGGTGTGGAATGCGGCCCGCAACCAATACCGCTTCTTCGAGTTCGAAAAGGCGGTCAACGGCTATCTCAAGATCGCGACCGACCCCAAGTTTGCCAAGTTCGAGCACCGCCGGGAAGCGGTGGGCATCGCAGCCCAACTGCTCGACAACGACCAGCAGTACGAGCGCGCCGCCGAGCTGTACCGCAAATACGCGGAGAACATCGCCGACAAGCCAGGTGACTCTGCGCAGGCCTATTCCTTTGGCTGCACCGCCCTGGAGAAGAATAAGGAAACCGCCAAAGAGACAAGCTGCCTGCACGAGCTGATTCGTCGCTACGGCAAGCAGCCGGCCGCGGGCGAATACGTGGTGTCCGCCTACCTGAAACTGGCCACCATCACCGAGCAGGGCCACGACAAGCGGGCCACCATGCTGGCGTACAAGCAGGTGCGCGACGAGTTCATCGCACGCCGGCTGCCGGCCGCCTCGCCCGCTGCCGGCGCCGCCGCCAAGGCTGACTTCCTGATCCTCGAAGAGAGATTCAAGGAATTCCAGGCCAAGACGCTGCGCTTTACCAGCGACCCCGGCCAGGTGCGCAGGGTGTTCGACAGCTTCACCGCCGAAGCCAAGGGCCTGCAGGACGAGTACGCCAAGATCTGGGACTACAAGGACGCCAACTGGACGCTGGCCGCGTTCCTGCGCCGCGGCGACATCTTCTACGAGTTTGCCCAGAAGTTGATCAAGGCGGCCGACAATCCGCCCGATGATGTGAAGAAACTCTCCAAGAAGGCGTGCAAGGTGGATCCCAATCTTTGCGGCGTGGCCGAGACGGAGTACAAGGACGCCATCTTCCTGTACGTGACCCCGGTGGAGGAGGAGGCCAAGCGCCAGTGGAAATCGACGCTCGAGCGCGCGGTCAGCCTGGGCGTGACCAACGAGTACGTGAAGAAGGCACGGGAGAACCTGTCGAAGTACCTGCCCGACGAGTTCCCCTTCGTCAAAGATGAACGCATCGGGATCGAGGTCCCATGACCATGCGTGCGCCACTTCTGGTGTTTCTCTTGACGGCATCCGCCGTCTCGACCGCCGTTGCCGACGCGCCGACTTCCTCAGCCGTGGGCGCCGGCCGCAAGCGGCGCGAGCCACCCCCTGCCATCATCCCGGCCGATGAAGTGGCGGCGGCCGAGCGGCTGTATCGGTCGCAGAACTATACCGGGGCGGTGGCCCAGGCCAAGGCAGCGCTGAATCGCAACGAGCGCTACACGCCAGCCATGCTGGTCATGGCCAAGGCCTACTTCAAACTGGGCAAGAACGAGTGGGTCAAGACCCTGGGCGACATGATGAAGAATGCCGGCGCCACGGAGGCCGAGCAGGCCGACATCTATCAGATGCTCGCATTCATGGAGATCGACAAGCAGAACACGCCCGGTGCCATTGAGATGATGAAGAAGGCCGCCATGGCGCGGCCTGACAACGCCCTTCTATGGAACAACCTGGGTGCCGAGTATCTGGTGGCCAAGAACTATCGGGAAGCTGTGCCTGCGCTGGAGAAGGCGGCCCAGCTTCAACCCAGCTTCGCCAAGGCGCATCTCAACCTGGGTAGCGCCTATCGTGGGGTTAAGGAGTACGAGAAGGCGCAGGTCGAATACCAGCGCGCCCTGCAGCTCTTTCCCCGCTACGCGGACGCTATCTTCAATCTGGGCATCCTGTATCTCGACGCCGACAAGATGCCCAACCTGGACTTGGTCGCCAAGTTCAACGGCGCGATCGCTTACCTGCAGCAGTACAAGCAGATGGTGGCCGGCGTGGGCCAGACAGTTACGCCCGAAGCGGACGCCTACATCCAAGAGGCGCAAGACGGGATCAAGAAGGAACAGAAACGCATCGAGCGGCAGAAGAATCAGGAAGAACGGGACAAGCAGCGCGCGGCCAAGAAGGACGCAGACGATGCCAAGAAAGCGGCTGGTTCTGCCCCTGGCGCGGCCCCGCCGACCAGCGCGCCGCCACCCGCCGCCGCGCCCGTGCCGGCGCCTGCAGCCGGAGCGCGGCCTGCCGTGCCCGCGGTCAGCCCGGCCCCCAGGAGGACGCCATGAAGCGAAGACTCCTCTCGCGATGCCTGGTGATCATGCTTTCGGCAGGCTTGGGTCCGCTTGCGGCCTTTGCGCCCACGGCTTTGGCCCAGGGCAAGAAGTTGGCCCAGAGCAAGAAGAAGGTGGCGGCCAAGAGCGCGCCCGCCCAGACGGCCACTGCGGAATCGGATACTGCGGAATCGGCGGAAGGCGGCGAAGCAACGAAGGTCAAGGTTGAGCGGGGGGCGGGCGGCAGGAAGGTCTACAGAATTCAGGGCGCGATCGTGATCGAAGGCAAGATCCAGAAGCCGGAGGCCTTCTACGTACTACAGAAGTCGGGCATTAATTACGATTGGCATGAGCTGAAACAGGAGTTTGTACCTAGAATTCTGGACAGCGTGACGAAAGCGCCGTTCTAGTTGAACTAACTATCGAGGGAAGCAGTCCACATGGCGATCCAGACAGCGGCGAGAACGCCCCAGGGGGGCCGCGCACCCGGCAGCGCAGGGAAGGTCCGAGTCCTGCGCATCGGGATCGTCCAGGGCGGCCGGATCATTGAGGAGCGCCTGATCCGATCGCGCGAAGACATCTCGATCGGTTGGTCGGCCAAGGTCACCTTCGCGGTTCCCTCCGAGGCGCTGCCCAAGCAGTGGCTGCTTTTCGAGATTACGCCCAGGGGCTATGTCGCGCGTTTCGCCGACGCCATGGATGCCCGCATCGCCGTGGGCAACGAGGTCATCTCGCTGGCGCAGCTGAAGCAGGCGGGCAGGATCCGCCACCAGGGGTCCGCCTGGCTCTTGCTGCTCGACGAGCGGTCTCGTGGAAAAATCTCGGTTGGCGACCTGACCATCCTCTTCCAGTTCGTCACGCCGCCGCCGCTGCAGCCGCGACCGCGACTCCCGGCCTCCGTCCGTGGGTCGTGGTCCACCGGCCTGGACTGGGCCTTTACCGTCATCGCGGGCATATCCTTCCTCGGGCATCTGGTGTTTGTCATCTATCTGCGCAACGTGGACTGGCCGCGCAAGCCCGACATCGAGGAGATCCCGGATCGCTTCGTCCAGATGGTGGTGAGGGCCAAGCCGCCCGAGCCGCCCAAGGTACAGACCACGGAAGAGAAGACCGAGGACACGACACCCGACAAGGCGGTGGCCGCCAACAATGCGGCGAAGAANNCTGGCCGAACAGGTTCGCAACACCGGGATCCTGAAGCTGCTGGGGGCCAAGGCCGACGGGTCGGGGTCCATTGCGGACGTTCTGGGCAAGGGCGACGTGGACCGTGACCAGGAAAAGGCATTCCAGGGGGTGGGTGGCCTGACGGTGGCGACCAGCGATGCCGCGCTGCGCGGGGTGAAATCCGGCACGGGGGGCTCTGGCAAAGTGGCTGACATCGGCAGCTTGCGCGGGGCGGGCACCATCGCGGGCGGCAGCACCGGTGTGGGCGTGACCGAGAAGAGGGTTTCCGGTGTGGTCAGGAGCGAGGCGCCGGCGGTGGACGGCGAGCTGGATCCGGCCCTGGTTTCCAAAGAGGTCAGGGCGCGCATCGGCGCGGTCAAGGCCTGCTACGAGCGGGCGCTCAAGCGCAACCCCAACCTGAGCGGCAAGATCAAGGTGCGGTGGACCATCACCGCGGCAGGCACTGTGTCAGGTGTGGACATCGCAGATGACAGTATGGGTGATTCCGAGGTCTCGAGCTGCATCAAACAACTCGTGGCACGCTGGCGCTTCCCGGCACCGGCGGGCGGGTCGGTCGAAGTTGAATTCCCATTCGTCTTTACGGCATCTCAGTAGGAAGCTTGAGTTGACTCAGCGCCGGAAACATATATATTCCCTCCGCCTAGTGGCTTGTGGTTTCCCGCGTCAAGGCGGGCGTCGAACAATATCAACTTGCGAGGTCTCGAATGTCTAGGCGGGTAGGACTCATTTGGTTGTCGTTGCTGATAGGACCGGTCGCGCTGGCACAGCCGGGATCTCCTGGCGGGCAGAAGCCGGCGCCGGGAACCCTTCCGCCGGCCATGGTGGATATCTCGGTTCCGCAGCGCCCGACCTTGAGTGGCCAGGACATGATCAAGCAGGGCCGGTTGTACCGGGCCGACATGGACAAGATCATCGTCGAGCAGCAGGCCATGGTCGAGCAGGCGCGAAAGCAGAAAGACGTCATCCGCCTCAACTGCGTGATG
>PMIX01000269.1 GCA_003158395.1 Myxococcales bacterium
TACACGAACACGGGGACGAGCACGTCTTCGCAGACTGGGACTTACACGAACACGGGGACGAGCACGCACACTTCAACTGGGACTTACACGAACACAGGGACGAGTACGTCTTCGCAGACCGGGACGTACACGTACACGGGTTCCTCGTCCTCAACTGGCACCGGGACGGGCACCAAGACTTTCACGGAGCTCGGTCCGACGGGCACGAGCACGTCGGTTGTGAGCCAGTCAGTCAGTGCGACGGCAACCGCCACCGTGACCGCTGCCGTGCCCGCGGTTGTGAGCTTCACCAGTGCCACGACGGAGACTCAGACGGTGACCGGTACCTACACGATCAGCGCTACGGTTACGACGACCTCTGTGCTGTACCCAGTGCCCGACCTCAATGCTTGTTCGGATGCCAGTTGTAGCGGCACCAAGTCCTACTGCTACCTAAACAGTTCGGTGCCGTGCACATCCGATAGCGCCTGCACCAGCTATCTGCCCGCGGGCATCACCGCGATCCCAGGCGACTTCTGCCGGCTGCTCAACATCAACGATGGCAGCGGCCGCTCCCTGGGTGACTTCTGCTCGACCAATGCTACCAGCATGACGTGCCGCGTCCAGCAGGCGACGACGTGCAGTGGCGATAGTTGTGGTGGCGGGGACTACTGCGTGCAAGGGACGCCGGCCAAGATGTGCCAAAAGACTGGATTGTGGTGCGGAGACGACGGCTACGGGTGCAATACCAGCAGTGGCGATACCTGTGTTCCGGCCACTTCACGCCTGATGATGGTCAAGAACGCCGTGCGCCGGGTGGTGCTCGAGCACGCGTATGACGACACGGCGGTGGTGAAGATGGGGCACATGCACACCTTCCAGGCCAGCGCGGGTGGCGACACGACCAAGCTGTTCCCGTATGTGAAGCTGGCCACCACCGCCACCCGCACGGACGTGAAGTTCTTGCCCAGGAGCGAGCTGGTGAAGGGTGTGGGCCCCGACGGAAAGGCTTGCTTCTCCGAGAGCTCTGGACCGAGCAGCACCTGCACCATCGACTACGGCGGTGGGGGTGCCGTGACCAGCCCGGCCGTGACCTACACCCTGCAGAGCGGCAACGACAGTCGCTACGCAGTTCCCACGGGTGATGGCAAGACCTACGCCCGGCAGAACGTGGCCTGGAGCTCGTGTGGAATGATGTGCTGGTTTGCCAGCGCAAGTACGCCGGGCGATGGGCTGTACGAGGGGAGCTACTATACCTTCAACTACACCTGGGGCGTGCCCGTGGCATCGGGCGCCGGCAGCGTTTCGAATCCGGTGTACTACACCACCTACCAGGGCAAGTCATTCGGCTCACCGGGAAATTACTGGTACTTGATGGACGCTGAGCGCAGCGAGTACGTAAACGAGAACAAGTACGGCGCGCGCGAGTTCATCGGTTCCACGTGGAGCAAAGATGCGGAGTACCCGCTCCCGTTCAGCGGCGCCAGCGGCGATCCCACCAACGCGTCGGCCACCTGCAACGCCTCGAATGGGGCGCAGTGGGATAGCAACGTCGTGCCCATGGTCAATGATACGAGTTTCGGTGGGAACAGCAGCCTGAAGCCGACGCAGAAGGCGTTGCTGAACGTCGCGCGTCTGGACAAGGCGTCCTATGGTGGGCTGTACGCCACCGGTAACATCGAGCCTGTGGCCTGCGCTCTCAAGGACGACAATGCGAATGACAAGTACCACAGTGTCGATGGCTACATGTCGGTCGTGAAAGGCAACGACAGCGCGGCCAACACGGCCAACGGGAATACCACTCCATGCTGGGAGAACCACGTGCTGCTGGTGGTGGATGGCTTGCCCCGCGGCCCTGGCGACGTGGCCGTGGGAGGTGTCGACTGCTCGGCGAGCGCGTGCATGTACGACCCCGACCCGAAATCGGCCACCTACAACCCGAACCTCACGGGCTGTAACTGCCCGGCTGTGCTCAAGGCCCGCAGCCTTGCCAAAGACGGTGGCATCAACGTGCATGTTATCGCGGCCAGCACGGATCTGACCTCACGCAACTTCTACGCCGCGGCCACGCTGAACAACATCGCCCGGGCCGGCAGCACTAGCACCAGCTTCATCAATATTCCGCGCTATGCGGCCAGCGAGGACGAGCTGTACTTCTGGCTGAATTACGAGATGAAGGAAGCGCTGCGGGTCACGGTGGCCACCACTCCGGCCTCGGCCGCCAGTGGGTCGCAGACCCTGGCAGGCATCACGGCGGGGAACATGCTTTTCCAGACCACGGTTGAGCTACCGGAATGGAGGGGCAACCTCGTCGGGTTTGGCATTTCAAGTACCACGGGGACGAAGACGGTGAGCGCCACCACCACCTCAGGCCAGACAGCCACGGCCACCGCGACCGCAGTCAGCTATGGCGCTTCGGTGGCGTGGGACGCCGCGAGCCAGAACACCTTCACGGTGCGGCCCGGTTCCCTGCCCAGCGCAGACCAGCAGGTGGCGTGGAAGAAGCGCAAGGTCTTCTTCTCGGACGCCACCGGGCAGGTCCAACAGATCAAAGTGAACAACGATAGCCAGGGCAGCATAGATACCGGAACCGAGAATGCCCTTCTTGCCCTGGGGATGGGGGGATACCCGGCCGAGACCGGGCGCATCGTGCAGTGGATGCTGGGCAAGATCGATCTCACCGACAAAGACCTTAAGCCGTTCAACCCGGCGGTGATGGGCAGCGTGCTGAACTCGATGCCCATCGATGTGGGCCCGCCCGGGGCGAGCACCATGCCCGGCGGCAACCACTTCTGGTACGCGCATGCCAACCGGCCCGAGCTGGTCTACCTGGGCGCCGACGACGGCACGCTGCACGCCTTCTATGCAAGCACCGGCCAGGAGGCCTTTGCCTTCATCCCGGCTGACATGGTCCCGATCATCGCGAAGCTCTACGCCCAGGGCGGCCAGCGCTACAGCCCGAACGACCATATCTACGGTTTGGCCGGCTCGCCCAAGGTGAAGAATCTGTGCGTCGCCAACTGCAAAGTGGCGAGTAACCTGACCTGCAGCGACGAGCCGAACGGCGCGTATCAGGACGGCTGCCCGGACTGGAGGACGATCCTGATCATGGGGGAGGGTCCGGGGGGCAACCACCCCTTTGCTCTCGATATCACCGACCCGTTCCCGTCGGGTACCGCGATGCTGAGCAACGACTCCTTGCTGTGGCATGTGGGCTACAAAGCTGCGGCCGGGATCTCGGCGTCTCACTTGGGTGAAACGGATTCGGTGCCCGCGTTCGCGTACCACCAGACGACTGGCCAGGATGACTACCGGGTGCTGATGGCCTCGGGCTATCCCTATCCGTCGGGAAGCAGTAGCACGACGTACCTCATCGACGCCACGGCGTGGGCCGGCGCTTTGCCGAGCGTTTCCGGGCCAGGGGCGACGATTAGCGGCTCAGGTGGTTGCGATTCGAGTACGGGACAGGAATTCACTGTGCTCGCCGATGTGGCGGTTGCGCGGGACTACAGCAAGGGAGGGGACCAGAACCTGTTGGCCGCCTATGTGGCGGACACCTGGGGGACGCTGCACGCGTACGCGCCGGGCTACAGCCCGGTCTTGGATAAGGGCGGTGCGCCGATGTCTCTCGGCTGTCAGCATCCGCTACACTTCTCGCCTGCGGTGGTGCAGCTGAATCGCAACAACCCGAACAACGAGAATGGCAACAGCGTCTACCTTGTGCAGGTGACGAACTCCGTTCTCGACCCGATTACCGTGGCCTACTCGTCTGGCAAGTTCCCGGCGTCCAAGCTGGTGGTGGGCAGGCTGACCTCAATCGGCGCCAACCCGCCTACCCTCGACCAAACCTTTGGCACGAGCGGTTTGATTCAGCTTTCGGCCGATGCGACGGGCGCCAATCAACTCTGTGGTGTCACGGTCACTGGCAAGCTGGGCACGGCGTCTGACTGTGGCGCAGGCGGAAGCGTGCTGCCCACGAGTGCTCGGCCCACAGGCACGCCGGTGGCGGTGCTCCGTTCCGACGGAAGCGGCTTCCAGATCTTCACCACCTGGTACACCCCGCCGGCGGCGAACTGGGACAACTGTGTGGATAGCTTGACCAACGGCAACAGCTACGTAACGCTGCACGAGTTCCTGTCCAACGGAACCTGGGCGCAGATCTACGGCATGCAGATCCAGCACCAGTATGTGACGGGGGTTCAGTTTGTGGGCACGACCCTGTTCATCACCTCAGGTGACGGCACCGCTCCGTCTCCGCCACCAAATCCCGACCTCGGCCAGAGCTTCGTCTCGGTGGACCAAGTGTTGAAGAGTATGGCGGGCGACCGATTTGTCAAGACGGCTTGGACCGAGCGGATCGACGCCGAATAGCGATCCGCTTTGGAGGAGGCCGGGTAGGGAAACTACCTGTAGCGTGGGGCAACGTCGGTGGATTGGCGCACGAAATGCGAGCGGTCGGCTGCTTGGTCGTTGACACCCGCGGGCCGGGACTCGTAGTCTCACACCCTCAGCCCAGCGGCGAGAAGAAGGAAAGACGATGACCAAGGCGGAATTGATCGGGCGTGTAGCTTCCAAGAAAGATCTTCCCCGTGGCCTGACCAAGAAGACAGTCGCGCGGATTGTCGACGTGGTCTTTACGGAGATCGGCGACTACTTCATCAGGGCACGACCCACCCGAACCGCGCCACCCCGGTTTTCCTATCCGGGCTTCGGCACCTTTACCAAGCGCCGTCGGAATGCGCGTACCGTGCGCAACCCTCGGAACGGCAACCCGATTGAACTTCCGCCACAGTCCACCGTGGTCTTTTCGCCCGGTCGGGAGTTGAAGGGCCTGCTCAACCGCGATGCCCGCGCCACTTCGACGCGCGCGGTGTGCGCGATTGGCTAGTTTTGCCGTCTCCGTTCTTCGAATCCGAGTAACTTGGCGCGCAGCTCATCGAGCTGTTTTCGGTACGCGGGATGGTCAGCCAGATTCTTTTGCTGCCGAGGATCATCGGCCAGGTCGACAAGCTCCCAGCGTCGCTCGCTGATCTTGTGGGTGAGCTTCTTGCCACTCTCGATGATGGTCACCTCGTGCGAGGGTGTAGCGGTGGAGGGCAGCAGCTCGGCGAAGATCGGTCGTGCGGGCAGCGGTTTGCCCCGTAGCGCGGCCAGCAGGCTGCGGCCGTGGAAGCTGGGCAAGGGCGTGGCGCCCACTAGGTCGACCAGGGTCGGACCCAGGTCGATGAGGCCGACTTCGTCGTCGATCACCGCGGGTTTTTCCCCGGGCACGACGACCAGGAGGGGCACGCGCAGTTGCTCTTCGGTGAGATCCTGGCCGTGGAAGTAGCGCTTGTGCTCGCCCCACGCCTCGCCATGATCGCCGAACACGATCACTGCCGTGTTGCGATCGAGCTTGGTTTCTTGGAGGGTGGCGATGATCTTGCCCGCCCACAGATCGGCGAATGCGATCTCGTAGTCATACTTCTCCTCTAGTCCCTGCACGCCCGAGAGAGAGGTGGGGAACTCGGGATGCTCCATATAGCTGGAGTGCGGCTCGAACAGATGCGTCCAGAGGACAAAACGCTCGCCGGTTTGTGCGGCCTTGCGCAGCCGTGCGATCACGCGCGGGACGATGCGGGGTGAGGGGATGTCTTTGTTGGAATCGGCGATGCTCTTGGCACCGTCGTTGGACCATTCGGCGAAGCCCCGGGAAATGCCCCGATCGGCGGTAAAGAAGAAGTGCGAAAAGATGCCAATCGGGTGCAGACCCGCCGCCGCGAGTGGCTCGAAGAAAGTGTGGTTGCTGGGCAGCAGATTCGAGTAGTTGAGTGATTGCTTCTGCCAGGCGATCTCAGACGGATAGCGTGAGGTCACCAGTGAGGGGAACGAGCGCGGGGTATTGGGCGCCTGGGCCCAGACATGGGTGAAGCGCGCGCCCCGTTGGGCGAGCGCGTCCAGGGTGGGGGTGAGCGAACGGCCCGGCGGCCGGCCGTAGCCCGCCACTCCCAGGCGGTCGGCGCGCAAGGCATCGATCGCGATGATCAGGATGTTGCCGGAAAAGGCGCCTTGCCGAACGGGTGCGGCTTCTGTGCTGGTCGGGGCTGGCTCCGCGCTGGCCGCGGCCGGCTTGGCGTCGCCGCCTTGGCAGTCCTGGTCGATGCCGTCGCCGGGAATGTCCTCGGCGCCGGGAAAGACGTCGGCGCGCGAATCGTCGCAGTCGCCGCCACCGAAGAGGGCCGAATACCCGTCGTGGTCGCGATCGGTCAGGTGGCGCGCCAGTTTCAGGGCAAGACGCAGGCCCCAACTCGCGTCGGTGATGGCGGCGTAGCTGGGCGAGGTCTCGCCGATCTGGCTGCTCAGCGCAAGCAGCACGATCACCGCGGCCGCCACACCGGCGCGCAAGCCGCGCGTCGGCAGGCGTGCCCGCAGCCGCCTGCCTGGCACTGTCGCGTACCAGAAGATGCCGTGGCCAGTGGCCAGAAGCAGGGCCGCCAGCGCCGACCACAAGGGCCCGAGGTCGAGGACGCGCCAATCAGCGCGCGACAGGGCCGCGACAAAAGCCAGCACGCCCGTCGCCGCCAATGCGACCAGCAGCAGGCCTGTCGCTCCCAAGCCACGGGGCGCGGGAAGATGGCGTACGTGTCGGGTGACGAGGCGCGCGCAGGCCAAGCCAGCCAGGGCGGCCACAGGAAAAAAGGCCAGTGTCAGCCCCGCCGTGGCAATCACGGCCAGCTTGCGGCTGGCCATCTCAGCCACGAAGAGCCCGTGAACAGCGCCGGCGCTGACAGCCATGAATAGGGCCGCGGCGACAACGCCCAGCACAGCCGCTGCCGCGCGACTATCCAGGTCGCGATCTTCGAGCCACGCGTGCCGTCCTCCAGGTACAGCGGCTGCGGCGGTGGCCACGGCCCAGCCGACAAAGGCGCCCACCAGCAACCCAGCGGTTCCGTAGAGCCCCGCAGCAAGCGCCAGGACTTCCAACGGCCGGCCACCGCTGCTGCGCGTGAGAACCAAGCCTGCGTCCAGAATTCCGGCGCCAAGCGTTCCCGCGAAGGCAGACGCGCCGCTCGGCCAGTGGAAGCGTGATGAAGGCTGCACGACCATTCAGCCCGGGAGAGTAGCACTACGGCAATTGGTTGCTATCTGCGCTGTCATCTTGACCTTTGGCCCTGGGACGCGGTACCTCCCTGGTTGTGCTTACCCTCATGCCTCCTACAGCGACACCCGCCGTGCACTACTCGCGTCGCGTTTTTTCGCGAGCGGCTATTCTCTCCGAGCGTCGATCCTCCCCTCGCCATCGCTCTGAGGGTTTTGTATCCTGTGCGCTCTCGACGGCGGGTGGCTGACGAGATGAATCGCGTCATGCACTTTGGTTGCGGCCGCAAGGCGGCACTGTGCTGGGCGGCGTGTGTTCTGCTCGACAATGGCTGCGGTCGGAGCGTCCAGCCAGGGGCGCACGGAGCCTCGGCGCGGCGGAAAAACAGATCGCTAACTTCCGGGCTAGCCGATCCGGCGCCCGACCTTTCGGGCTATCGCGTGTCGTACGATCTGTTGGCCAACCGCGTGCACGCGGTGGAGCATCGAGCCGGCCGTCTGGTGATCGCGGCTGGTAGCGCTGGTTTTCTCAAATTCATCGACGGTGGGTGGAAGGGATCGTGGCTGCCTATGCAGAAGGACGGCAGGACGCCAGTGGCCTACGTGGCTGGGCCCTCGGCTGCCTTTTCCTTCCCCGTGGACGCGGACGGCGACGGGGTGCTGGCCCAAGGCAGGTCCGAGTTGCAGTTGACCCTGACCATGCGCTCCGTGGCCCCCAAGCAGCGCCTGTCCGTGTTCGTCAACGAGAAACCGGTGGCCACCCTGGACGTGGAGCAGGGCTTCCGGTCCTACGACGTCGCTGTTCCGGCCGCGACCCTAACCGCGGGCGACAACCGCATTCGGCTCACCTTCCGCGCGACGGGCGTCATCGCAGGGGGCAAGCGGGCTGCTGCGGCCATCGCCGCCATCGAAATCGGTACGCCTAGGTCAGCGAGCCCGGCCGCGCCTTCGGCCCTGACCCCGAGCGAGGTGGAGCTCGGTGGCGTCCGTCGCCGGGCTCTGGCCATGCCCGAAGACTCGCGACTATCCTTCTACTTGCAGGTGCCCGCCCAGGCCAAGCTCGCTCTGGCCTATGGATCGCGTGCGCCGTCGGCCGCCGTGGCGGTGCGGGTGGCGCGCGATGGTGCGGCCTTGACCGAGCTTTTCGAGGGGCCATCGAGCGGGCGCTGGACGGAGGGGGCCTGGGATCTAGCACCCTTTGCCGGCCAGGCGGTGCGCCTCGATCTTTGCGCGCACGGGGGCGGGGTGGATTGGGCCGAGCCGCGGGTGGTCGTGCGGTCCGCAGTGCCGGCAGCCGCAAGCGCGCGCAAGTTCGACCACATCTATGTCTGGATGATCGACACCTTTCGCGCCGACAAGATGCACGCATACAACCCCAAGACCAACGTGCTCACGCCCAACTACGATGCTTTTGCCGCGGATGCCGCACGTTTTGCCTGGGCACAGGTACCCGGCACCTGGTCGTTGCCGTCACAAGCGTCCATGCTCACTGGCGTGTACCCACGGGTGCACAAAGCCACCGTGCACGAGTCCAAGATCTCGCGCGATGTGCCCTTTGTGGCCGAGCAATTCAAAAAGGCCGGCTTTCGCACGGCCATGTTCTCCGCCAACGGCTATGTGTCGCCCAAGTGGGGATTTGATCGGGGCTGGGACGAGAACCGCAACCTCATCCGCGAGAATCTGCCCAACAACGCCGAGTACCTATGGGGCATCGCCAAGAAATGGATCATGCCGGGAAAGGCCAAGTCCCAGTTCGTGTACCTGGCCGTGATCGAGCCGCATGTCATCTACAACCCGCGCAAGGAGTTTCTTCTCAAGTACTGGAACAAGCCCTACAAAGGTCCCATCAAGCCGGTGCTCACCGGAATCCAGCTCGGCAAGATCAAGAAAGGAACCCTCAAGGTCAACGACACCGACAAGGCCTACCTC
>PMIX01000452.1 GCA_003158395.1 Myxococcales bacterium
GTATCTGACGGAGGAGCGAGAAAGCGGACAGGGCCCGCAGCAGCGACGGCGACTGGAGAATTTCAATCAGTAGTGCTAGGCTGGCTTCGTCTTTGTCCACTCCCAGGGTTTGGTTCGCTTGTGCCGTGATAGTAACCTTGGGGGTATCAGGATGTTCAAGCAACTCCGGGCTACCGGGTGCTACGGGTGACGCCGCCAAGGAACAGGGTGGCGTTGCGGGAGCGGGAGGAACGACGAGCGTAGCCGGCGGTGCAGGTGGAACCACCACCAGAATTGGTGGCGCAGGAGCAACAAATCTCCGCCCGAAAACCAAGCCAGCCCACCGTCTAGGATTTGTCTGGGTACCTCGGCACCGCGAATTCCGCAGTTCACCTCAAGAACCTCGCCGTGATAGGAAAGCCTCGCACAAAGAATTGTGTCCACCGTCGGCCCGTGGAAGCATAATTGCCCCATGCAAAAGCATGGGATGATCTTCATTGTGATCTTTGCCCTGTCAGCCGCGTGCGTCTCGGGCGGGGGTCCGCTGCCTGACCGTCTCTATCCACCCGGGCCGCAGCCCCTCGGTCCGCAGCAGGTTTCCACCCTCACCGGCTACGTTCAATTCGTCGACGACAAGGACGTCTCGTCGCTCGGCGGGTACTTCGAACTCTTGCCCGGTTGCCACGTCATCGGCACGCTATCGCACTGGGCCGATCAGTCGCCCGGCGGCAATCTAACCGTCACCGCGACCACGGGGCGATGGACCTTCGCCTTGCCCATGAAGGCGGGCCACCAGTATCGGATTGAGGTCATCGCCGGCGTGATGACGGCGATGACGGGGCCTCTCACGATCAAGGGTTACGAGCGCGACCTGGCCGGCAACAAGACGCGCGAGTTCGAGCGCGCCAAGAGCCAAAAGGACGTCGAGGCTTGTAAAAAGGAAGCCGCGCGATCTTTGCCCGCGCTGCAGTGATTGATGGCGATTCCGACCCTGCCCTATTTCTCGGCCGCAATCTTGTCGATGTAGACGTTGAAATCCCGCGCTGTGGCGCTCCATGTGGACAGCTGGAACTCCCAAACTTTCTCCCAATCGAACTGCGCGCCTTCACCGCGGCTGAGGTCGGCGATGGGGATGGTTATCTTGTGCCACTTGCCGTCGTCGAACCTCCCGTCATACTTGTGAACCATCGCGCCGGCCGTGATCTTCTTCCCGTTGCTGCATGCCAAACGAACCACGACACTGCGGGGGTCGGGTGCGGCGTCGCTAGACTTCGATTCGACACGAATCTGGAAGGTCAGGCTCCGGTACGGCCTGAGGTCCGTTCCGGCCGTCGGAGGCCACCAAGCGAACCAGTTCCAGCCCGACCCGGCCCAGCCAGATCCTGTCGCGTGGAACTCGAGGCCCTTGGCGCCGTCGACGTTGATTCCGTCGACCCCGACGCCCGATTTGGCGACAAGGGTCGCCTGGCAATTCGGCTTCGGGTCGCAACTTGCCCAGCTCTTGCCACCGTCCCAGAAATCAAGGCGCGCCGTGCGGCCGGTGCCGACATTGCGAGCGCGAATTCCGGCGCCGTCCCAAATCATGCGGCGTTGCTCGTCGGCAGGGGGCAGCGCGGCGGGAGTCGTCGCAGCCGCCTTGCTCGGGTCTGGACGAAGACATCCGGCCAGAGCGAGCGACGTCCAGACAGCGAACGACGCGATTCGGATACCGCTACCCACTCGGTTCATGGCTCTGATCCTGGCGAGCGAAGCATGGTCGATGGCCCTCGCTGGTGGCGCTGTCAAGCGAGGCTCGGGGCGCAGTTGGTGGAGTTCACAGCGGAAGGTCCTGGTTGATCACAGTGCTCACGCAGTTCGCAAAGCTAGGGCAGTCCTAAGCTGGCTCAGTTGCTGAAGAACGTTGGCCGTGCATTGTGAGACGGTCGAGACATTCCTGAGCGTACTCGATTCAAGGGGGGGCTGGTGCGCGGAAAAGGGGGAGCGTACTCGATTCAAGGGGGGGCTAGTGCGCGGAAAAGGGGAAAGCTGGAGCCAAGGCGACGGCCAAACCTGGACGGGAAGGCAACCCGAGAGGATGAACCCGCGACCCTCGACCTGTAAGCGGTCCCACAATGAGCCTTCGGTGGGCAGACCCCGGCCTTGCAGCGGCGCTGCGGCCTACTCGAGCAGCTCGACCTGGCTGGTCGGCTTGAGGCGGGCTACGGAGCGGAAGCAGTGCGGCGGCCGTGCCTCGGCCAGGCCCAGCGGCTCGGTCGACAGGTTCTGGTGGCGGAGGAAGCGCTCGATGCTCTCGCGGTCGCGGACCAGAGCGCGCAGCTTCATGCGTCCGCAATGGGGGCAGGTGTCCAGGGGCAGGCCGAGCGTCAGGCGCATCAGCTCGGCCGGCCTGCGTGCCCAGGACGCTTCCTGATGCCGAGCAAGTCAGGGACACGCTCACGTGGTTCAAGACCGAGGCGGCACGCCATTGCTTCATGGTCCAGTCGGTGTGAGATCGACAGAGGCCGACCCTCTCCTGTCCGGTCAACTCGCCAGCAACGCCACCCCGCCCACGGCCAGCACGGCGCCGGCGATTTCGACCAGGAAGATGCGCTCGCGAAAGGCGAGGGCCGAGACCGGAATCAGCAACACCGGGACGACGGACATCAGGGTGGCTGCCGTGCCCGCGGGAAGAAGCTGGGTGGAAAGCAATCCCAGGGAAACACCGAGGAACGGCCCGAGCAGGGCGCCCACGCACAGAACCAGCAGGGCCGATTGCAGGGAACGCAGGTGCGCACGATCTCCGGCAGTCCGGTCCGATGCGATGGCGTTCCGGAGGAGATCGCGCAAGGCGCGGACCTTCCCGACGGCGACCAGCACCACAAAAAAGCCCAGAAGCCCTGCCAGCACGCGAATCTGGGTCGCCGCAAAGCTGTCCAGTCCCATGGCACCGCGCTTGGCCAGCAGCAGGCCCGCGGCCTGTCCCGCCGATCCGGCGAAGGCCATCAGGATGCCCGTGGTGCGGCGGGAACCGGCCTTCACGCCGGTTCCATCCTTCGACGCGTCCGGTTTGCCTCCCACCGCGATGGCGATGCCGGCCACAGTGATGGCCATGCCGGCCACAGCACGTCCGCTCATGCTCTCGCCGAGAAACAGAAATCCGCACAGCGCGGTCATGAGCGGCACTGAAGCGTAGATGAGCATGGACAAGCGTGCGCCAATCAGCGCGAAGGCTTGGAAGAGGGGAACATCGCCCACCACGAACCCGACGAGTCCGGAAAGCCCCAGGTAGAACCACGCCTCCTGAGACAGGGCCGTAGGCAGAAGATGGTGCGTGCGCAGCAGTGAAAGCGCCGTGAAAAGGATTGCCGCCACTGCCAGGCGCAACACATTGACTGTCAGACTCCCGAGACGACGGCTGGACGACTCGAAGCACACGGCTGTGGCTGCCCACAGTACTGCCGTGGACAACCCGGCCAGCACGCCCAGCCCGCTGGTAGAGAGGCCTGCGAGATTCAACGGAGCGTTCATACCAAGCTCAGCCCGGTGGAGACAGCATTTCGGTGGCAAAGCTGACCGCCAGATGCTTGGGCAGAAGATAGAAGGTGGAAACGGAGAACCCAAAGGCCGTATTCGTCGCCAGCAGGCGGACGAACACCGGCGAGAAGAGCCACTTCTCGCGCGCGGTTTCGTCCTGTCCTGGAAGGATTTCCAGGATTGCTGGCGACAGACGTTGCTCGCCGATGTCGGCGGGTGCTTCCTCGGGTAACGCGGACATGATTCGCTCCAGAACTGCCGGACTGGAGCGAGTAAGGCCGCATTACCCTCGCCCGTTCGGCGGAGAGGGTGAAAACGGCTTGCTCAGCGGTCGTACACACTCTCCCAGACGGGCCCCACGCGGCCGAGGAAGCGCCACAAGGCGGAGGCCGCGGACATCGACCTTGCGCGCCCACTGAAATGAAACAGAAGCAGCCAAACCCGAGCCTGCAGGTGTTGGACAAGACGTCCCCGGGAGAGCTTGCCCAGGTACTGCACGCGCTGCTGAAGAAACACCCGGATCTCAAACCCGAGGCTCAGGCCATCGCTGTCGAGTTCGTGTCCTCCTCTTCAGTTGAAGAAACTGCCGAGGAGGTTCTCGATGCGGTCACTGCCCTCGACCTCGATTCGCTGAACGGCCGGGCGGGATCGCACTCATGGGGATACGTGGAGCCGACCGAGGCTGCCTGGGAATTACTTGAGGAAGCCGTCCAGGATGTCATCGCCGACATGAAGCGGCGCATGGACCTCGGACTGGAAACGGCGGCCGAAACGATCTGCCTCGGTATCGTGGTCGGGCTGCACAAGGCGAAAAATGTTGTCTTATCGTGGGCATCGGCAGCCTGAGCTGGACCGCCGCGGTCGCGGTGGTGGTCTGTGCCCTGTTGGCGCATGACCGCTTCGTCGCGCGCGAGCCCATCGCGTGGCGGCGCCGGGGTTAGTAGGTTAGTAGTTGGCTCTCATCGGCCCTCAACAAACTGCGGTAGACTGTTTTCGATGTCACGCCATGCGAATCCGGGTACCGATTTGGCGGGCGCTGTCGGCTTCCCTAATCCGCCTCCATATTGTGTGGACCTGCCGGCCGGTTGTAGCGATGCCTGCGATTGCCTGTGTCGGGCTATGGGAGGGATGTGCGAGGGCGGCGGGCCAACGGATATCATATGCGCCAGGCCGTAGCTGCGAGGCCCCATGACCGGCAATACGGAGCGGAAGTAGGGCGGCGGCCGTGCCTCGGCGTGTTCTCGCAGAGAGCGATGGGGTAGACTGCGCCCAATGGTCGGAACGGACTCCTCAGCACGCGAACCGAGTCGACGCCGAGCGTTTCGGCGGCCTCACCTATGAGGATCCCTGAGCGGCGTTTCGCGGCCTCGCTCGCCTTCGCGATCCTCGCGTCCTGCGGGTGCACGAGTCCCTCCGGCCCGGACGCTGGCCCGCGCGACGCCGAGATCCCGGGCGTCGATGCACGGCCCGCCTCCGCTGACGCTTCCCTCGGCCTCGACGCCGGTGCGCTCGACGGAAGGCCCAGCGACGTGGAGTTCCCGGACGCGACGCTCGCGGACGCGTCGGCCGCGGACGTGGACGCGCTCCGCTGCCGGAGCCTGGGATCCTTCACGCGTTCCGCGCCGCTCACCTCGACCTCGGGCAAGCCGTTCCACCCGTATGGCATGACGAGCGATCCCTCGGTGCTCTTCGAAGGCGGCCACTACCGCATGTGGCTCACCTCGGTCGACTGGACCACTCCGCCCTGGCTGGGAGGAGTGGGCACCATGGGTACCGCCTACCTGGAGAGCACGGACGGCCAGATCTGGGACGATCGCTGGATCGCCCCCACGCTCCCGGGCCACCAGGTGTCGCTGGTCCTGCCGCCCGGCACGTTCGATTCCCGCGGCGTCGAGACGCCCAGCGTCCTGCGCGGACCGGACGGGGCCTTGCGCGAGTACTACACCGCCGACCTCGCTGTCGCCGAGAATCAGTGGGCCATCGGCATGGCGACCTCGATCGACGGCCTGTCGTGGACCCGTCGTGAGGGCCCCGTGTTCGTCGGGCAGTCGGACTGGGAGCAGCCAACCTGCCTGGATCCGCCCTCGTGCACGGTCACGGTGGGCGGCGTACTCGAGCCGAGCGTGGTTTGGGAGCCTTCCTCCGGCCGCTACCTGATGGCCTACGCCGGCTTCGGCCCGCTGCCCGGCGAGCTGGCGACGATGCGCATCGGCCTGGCCACATCGAGCGATGGCCTGACCTGGACCCCGCGCCCGGACCCCGCGCTGGGGGGCGGCCCGGCAGGAGCCTGGGACGAGCAGCTGGTCAGCCACGCCAACCTGCTGGCAGCGCCGGGCGGCGGTTACCACCTGTTCTACTTCGGCTACTCCAAGGCGGAGGAAGCCGAGTGCGCCAACGACGCCTGCTCGAGCCTGATGCCGGGCGCTGTCGGTCACGCCTTCAGCGAGGACGGCGTCCACTTCACCCGCGAGCCCGCGCCGGTCCTGCCGCGACGGCCGGGCCAGTTCGACGCGTTTCTGACCGCGGGCCCCAGCGCGGTTCTCGTTGGCAACCAGGTTTGGGTTTTCTACTTCGCCTCCGACACCCTCGAACACGCCCAGCAGCTCAACCTCGAGCTGGCCTTCGCGACGGCGCCGTGCCTCGACTAGAGCGCCGAACGGTTTGACGGACCGAGTGAAATTGGGTAGTTGCGAGCGGCCCGAGGCGCNNCGACGGGAGGCAAACCGTTCGGCGCTCTAGGGCTGTGGCACCCTGTCGCAGTCAGCTTCGAGAAGTCGGGGCGCGGACACACGACTCGGCCGAGGGCGCATGAGCGTACTCGATTCAAGGGGGGGCTGGTGCGCGGAAAAGGGGAAGGCTGGAGCCAAGGCGACGGCCTGCCAAACCTGGACGGGAAGACAACCCGAGAGGATGAACCTGCGACCCTCGACCTGTAAGCGGTCCCACAATGAGCCTTCGGTGGGCAGACCCCGGCCTTGCGGCGGGGCGCTGCGGCCTACTCAAACTCATGCGGCCGCCGTACGGCGCGAGGTTCACCCGGATCGTGGCCAGCCAGATCAAGCCCTAGCCAGGCGGTCGTCCGTGCCGCCGATTTTCCGACGGTGGCGGAAAATCCACAGCCGGCTGGCCGCGACCGACCAACATCATGCACAATCGTGCGATGGTTGCCTTGCTTGTGAGCCTGCTCGGAGCGCTGCGCTCCGCTTTCTTCCCCTGTCCTTGCTCTCCGACGACGGCCGCGCTCAGCGCGGCCGAGAACCCGCGGAACTGCGCGAGCATCTCCACTGGCGGAGTTCTTCTTTCAACAGCACAACAGGTG
>PMIX01000139.1:0-4884 GCA_003158395.1 Myxococcales bacterium
CTGTTCGCAAGGATGGGACGACGGTGAAGGAGGTGCCCTCTACATGAGGGACGGCAACCTGACGGTGATCGATTCGATTTTCACGAACAATCAGGCTGCCCCATTGGGGCCCGACACGGGCGGTGGCGCCATCTATGTCCTGGGGAGCAAGAACGGCGTACTCGTTGTCGGGAGCACCTTCAGCAACAACGCCGCCAGCAATGCCGGTGCGATCGGATGCCTGTTCGCAGAGCTGGACGTCTACAACAGCTTGTTCACGAACAACAAGGCGATCGGCAATGGCGCGAACAACGACGATGCGACTACGTGTTCCGTCATCAACAACGGCCAGAACGAGGTTGGATCGGGCGGAAACGGCGGTGCCCTCTACAGCGACGGAAACTCAGTGAACATCACACTTTGCGGGGACGCCCTCCTCAACAACAACGCCGGTCAGGGGGCGTTCGGGGGCGGCCTTTTCTTCACCAGCAACAACATGGGCGGGACTCTCTCCATCGCCGATACCACGATGACGGGAAATACGGGCGGACATTGGACGGTTGTTTCCTCTGGCAGCGTCACAAACGTCGGGACGGCAGTCGGCACCAATGCCAAGAGCATCACCGTCACGAACTCGACCCTGCAAGGCTACCCCTGACCTCGACGGAGGGCCTATTCGAAAGCCGTAGTCCCCGTGGCAGAGCAGGATGCCGTTTCATTCACAACGGAATCCGCGACTTGTTACGGGACAACCACCTGGCGAACGTCTGGAGCTCAGGATTGAGCGAGCGGCACAGCGAAAGGTCCCGAGCCCCGCAGTAGGCACTCTCGGTTTCCGCCTTGAACTGGAACATGTTTCCAAGGTCGTCGGCCCCGGGGAAGCCGAAGCCGCGGTAGACGTCGGGCGAAACCGCGTTGAAGGCAACTGGCTGTTCCAGCGCATAGCTGAGCGCGGTGGCCATCTCGCTGCCGGTGAGATGCTCGCCCGCCACGCCCACGGTCTTTCCAATCAGGTCAGGACGCTTGAAGATCCCCAAGGCGCACTTGCCGATATCTTCTGCTGCGATGCCGGGCAGCTTCTTGGTTCCCATGGGCAGCACGAACACCAGTTTGCCATCGGGCCCCTTCTTGGGACCCATTCCAAAGCCAATCAGATTGTCCCAATAGAACGATGTCAGTAGGAACGTGGTCGGCACGCCCAGATCCCTGAAGAAATGGTCTGCCTCGGCCTTGGCGTCAAAGTGCGGCACTTTGTACTTGCCCCTCAACGTCGGCATGCGCGAGTCGGTGAGCGGAAATGCCTTCCGCGTGTCCTCGAAGGTGGACCATATGGCGTGCCTCACCCCTGCGTTCTTGGCCGCCTGCGCCAGGGCGTGCCCCTGGGCAGTCTCCCTCTCGCCAGAAGAATGCTCCCAGAAGTTGGTCACACAGTAGGCGCCATACGCGCCCTCGAAGGCCCGAGTCAGGCTTCCCGTGTCGTCCAGATCACCCGCAACCACCTCCACCCCCAGCTTGGCCAGCGCCTGCGCTTTGTCGCCCGCGGGTTTGCGAGTAATCGCCCGAATCGCGAACTCGCCGCTCTTGTCGGCCAGGATGGCACGAACCAGTCCGCCACCCTGAGCTCCCGTCGCCCCTGTCACCGCGATGATCTTCTTGCTCATGACGTCCTCCGTCGTAGATTGAACCTCGGTGCTGCGGTATCAAGGCCGCAGATTCTGGACCTCGAAGACTGTTTCCTGCGGTGGCGTCGGGAACCCACCTGGGATGCCCTGCCGCATTCGGGGCATCAGGATGCCGTCGCGGAACTGCTCCCAACTTGCTTTGGAGTCGTGAACCGCCACGATTGTCCAGCCGCCAGCCGACGGACCGGCGGCGTGAAAGATCTGGCCTTTGGGCAGGCTGCCCTTGCCCGGATGCACCGCCGCGATCGACGCCTCGTATTGCTCCTTGGTACCACCAGGAAAGTGATGCACAACTGCGTACGCCATGTTCGTCCCCCTCTCAGTGAAGAAGCCGCCTCACGCGGCCCATTCAGCTGAAGGTACGATGCCGTTCGGTGGCTAGGGGGTTCATGTGCCGCCAAACCGAGCGTCGGAAAGCAAGAGCCGTCGCTGGCGTGACGGCTCGTGCAGACCTTCCTCGAACGGGACCTGCGCCAGTTCGGCGTCAGTCGAGGAGGTTGGGGAGGATATCCTCCAGGAAGCTCATGAACGGGACCGCGAGGATGTTGTCGTCGAAACGCTGGGGGCGTTCCCCCTGGAAGACCACGTAGGATCTGACCGGTCGCTTGGTCACGCCCGCGAAAGAACGCAGACCGCCAAGCTGCGACGCCGCCACGGTACGTCCCAACTTGCACTCGATGGCAATGAGGATCTTGCCGGTATCCAGTACCAGGTCTACCTCGGCCCCGCCATCGGTTCGGTAGCCATAGACGCGCCAGGGGAGGTGATGGGCGCGAATGAAGTAGAGACATTGCAGGATCAACCACTGCTCGAACAGCTTGCCCTTGTCCGTGGCGGCCGGCGGGTGGCGGTGCAAGCCCAGAAGCGCGTTACGAACCCCCACGTCGAAGAACAAGATTCGGTCCCTCTGACTCACGCGTCGCGAGGGGTGACGGCTCTCGAACGGTGGAATGCGGAACGCGAGCAAGGTGTCCTCGAGGATCTGAAAGAAGCGGCGAATGGTTTCCTTGGCAATCTCGGTATCGCTCGCCAGCTTGGAATAGTTGATCCAGTCTCCACTTCCCAGGGCTGCGATGTCCAAGAACCGGGCGTAGGTTCCCACGTCGCGGATGATGGATTCGGCCTGCACCTCCTCGCGCAGATAGACGGTGGTGTAGCTGTCGAGAACGTCAGTGCCAGCTTCCCGGTCCAAATAGATGCCCGGTAGGGTACCGACCTGCAAAGCCCGATTCAGATCGAACGCGTCGCCCAACTCCCAGAAAGATAGGGGATCCAGATGCTCGAGCACGATCCGGCCAGGGAGTAGATTGGCGCCCCCACGTTTGAGCTTGCGCGCGCTGGATCCCGTCAGGATGAATCGGTGGCGGCTGCCCTCGTCCATCTCGGCTTGGATCGTGTTGAGCAGCACTGGAATGCGTTGGATCTCGTCCAGCACCACCAACGACGGCCGCTCCAACGCAGCCAATTCGCGCCGTAAACGGCCCGGATCCTTGGCGTAGCCAAGATACGAGGCTTGATCGGCCAGATTGACGATCCGGTCTGGCCGCAGCGCACGCGTGAGCGTGGACTTGCCCACTTGGCGCGCCCCTAGTAGCAAGACGCTCTTCTTCGAGGTACGCAGGCGCTGTTCGATCGTCCGCACCAGCATGCGGGTCATTTACCATGCATTTGACCCACGCGCAAGACGGGAAGGCCGGGGAGGCCTTTCGCCGGTTCACCGTCAAGTGCGGTGGGGATATTCCCTAACGCAGGACTATCCGCCCAGAGCGTAGCGAACGCCCGGACACGCGAGGCAGATCTGACCGCCGGCAGAGCGTGGGTGAGGCTTGTCTTGAGCATAGGGTGCAGTTCGGCCGATCTGCGCCGCGCCGAGGCTCCAGTCAGTTCAGCCAGTTGTCGCCGGCCTGTTCTCCGCTACTTGATCTCTCGCGCCCCTCCGCCTCCGCGAGAAGCGATCCAGCGTCAAGTACACGACCGGTGTGGTGAACAGGGTCAGCATCTGCGACAACAGCAAGCCGCCCACAATGGCGATGCCCAGCGGCCGCCGCATCTCGGACCCGGTGCCGTGACCCAAGGCCAGGGGCAAGCCGCCCAGCAGCGCCGCCATGGTGGTCATCATAATGGGCCGGAAACGGAGCAGGCAGGCGTGGAAGATGGCGTCGCGGGTCGACAGGCCCTGTTCGCGCTCGGCCTCCAGCGCGAAGTCGATCATCNNCATCATGATGGCGTTCTTCTTCACAATGCCGATCAGCAGGATCACGCCAATGAGCGCAATGATGCTGAATTCCGTGTGCATGAGCATGAGGGCCAGCAGGGCGCCCACGCCTGCCGAGGGCAGCGTGGACAGAATGGTCACCGGATGAACCAGGCTCTCGTACAGCACGCCGAGCACGATGTACACCGCCAGCAGCGCGGCCAGGATCAGGGTGGGCTGGTTTGACAGAGAATCCACGAATGCCTTGGCCGTGCCTTGCGGTGAAGCCACCACGCCCGCGGGCAGGCCCATGCGCGCTTCAGCGCTGTGAATGGCGTCGAGCGCCTGACTGAGCGACTTCTCCGGCGCCAGATTGAACGACAATGTGACTGCCGGAAACTGGCCCTGGTGGCTGATGGACAGCGAAGTGCGCGACGGCGTCCAGTGGGCGAACACGGAGAGTGGAACCAGCGCACCGTTTTGCGAGTGTACGTACATGTTGTCGAGCGCGACCGGTTGCCCGGCCAGCCCTGGCTTGGCCTCCAAAACTACGCGATACTGGTTGAGTTGCGTGTACATGGTCGCCACCTGGCGCTGGCCAAAGGCGTCGTAGAGAGTACCGTCCACCGCCTGCAGCGACACGCCCAGGCTGGAGGCGATGTCGCGATCTACTTCCAGGTTGAGCTGCAAGGCATTGGTCTGCTGGTCGGTGGCCACGTCACGCAACTCGGGCAGCGTCTTGAGCGTGTCGAACACGCGCGGCGCCCATTGGTTCAGCTCGACCAGGTTCGCGTCCTGCAGGGTGTACTGGTACTGCGTGCGCGAGCCTCGCCCGCCCATGCGCACGTCCTGCACCGACTGCAAGAACAGCATGATGCCAGGGATCTGCGCCAACTTGGGGCGCAGATCGGCGATCACCTGGTCCGAGGTCTGGCTGCGCTGCCCGATGGGTTTGAGCTGGATGAAGATGTTCCCCGTGTTGCCCGACGATCCGCTGCCGCCGATGAAGGTAACCATCTTCTCCACCGC
>PMIX01000139.1:4897-27663 GCA_003158395.1 Myxococcales bacterium
AGCATGAGGTGGTGGTGGCGGAGCACCCAATCCAGCCCGCGCCGGTAGCCGCCCAGCATGCCGTTGAAGAAGCCCTCGGACACGCGGAAGGCGAGGCCGCGCCGCTGCCCGGCTTCCAGCCGTAGCAGGTGCGATGTCATCATGGGCGTCAGGGTGAGCGAGATGATCGCCGAGATGGAGATGGACACGGCCAGGGTGACGGCGAATTCGCGGAATAGCCGACCCACAACGCCGCCCATCACCAGGATGGGAATGAAGACCGCCAACAACGACACGGTAATTGAAACGATGGTGAACCCGATCTGTCGCGCCCCCTTCAGCGCTGCCACCAGCGGTGTTTCGCCCGCCTCGACAAAGCGCGAGACGTTCTCCGTGACCACGATGGCATCGTCGACCACGAAGCCGGTCGCGATGGTCAGCGCCATCAATGACAGGTTGTTCAGGCTATAGCCGAGCAGGTACATGGCGGCAAAGGTGCCCACCAGCGAAAGCGGGACCACCACGCTCGGGATCATGGTGGCGCGCAGGTTGCGCAGGAACGCAAAGACCACCAGCACCACGAGAAACACGCTGATCAGTAGGGTGCGCTCTACATCGCGCACAGACGCGCGGATGGTGCCGGCGCGATCCACCGCCACCTGGATGTCGATGCTGGGCGAGACCGACTCCGCCAGGCTGGGCAGCATGCGCTTGATGCGATCGATGACCTCGATGATGTTGGCGCCTGGCTGGCGCCGAATCAGCAACGACACCGAGCGCCTGCCGTTGGTCCAGGCCGCCACCCGATTGTCCTCCACATCGTCGATCACCCGCGCCACGTCGCCCAGACGCACGGCCGCACCGCCCTGATAGTTGATGACCAGATCGCGGAAACTTTTCGCCCCCAGCAACTGATCGTTGGATGCGATGGTCTGTGCCTGGTGTGCGCCTGACAGTGTGCCCTTGGGTTGATCGACGGTGGCCTGACTGAGCACGGTGCGCACGTCCTCCAGGCCCAGCCCCAGACCCGCGAGCACGGCTGGATCGACCTGCACGCGCACAGCAGGGTTCTGGCCGCCGCCCACGAAGACCTGGCCAACGCCCTGCACCTGGGCGATCTTTTGCGCCAAAATGGTATTGGCGGCGTCGTAAACCTGGGCCAGTTGCAGGGTTTTTGACGTCAGCGAAAGGATGAGGATGGGCGCGTCGGCAGGGTTGACCTTGCGGAAATTGGGACGGGTGGGCAGGTTGGGCGGCAGATCGCCGGCGGCTGCGTTGATGGCGGCCTGCACGTCGCGCGCGGCTGAATCCACATCGCGGTCCAGGTCGAACTGCAGGGTCAGGCTGACCGAGCCCAATGAGCTGATCGAAGTGATCTCAGTCAGACCAGCAATCCGGCCAAAACGGCGTTCGAGCGGCGTGGCCACCGCCGACGCCATGGTTTCGGGACTGGCCCCTGGCAGGCCCGCATTGACGTTGATGGTGGGGTAATCGACGCGCGGCAGGGGCGCCACAGGAAGCTGGGTATATGCAGTGGCCCCGACCAGCAGCAAGGCCGCGGCCAGCAATGAGGTCGCCACAGGCCGCTGTATGAAGGGCTCGGAGATGTTCACGGCGCGCTGTCTGGCACCGGCGCTGCCGTGACGTTACGAGCACGTCCGGGGCGCAGCAGGCGAGCCAGCCTATCCATGTACAGGTAGATGACCGGCGTGGTGTAGAGAGTCAGCAATTGCGAAATCAGGAGTCCACCCACAATCGAGATGCCGAGCGGACGCCGCAGTTCGGAGCCGGTGCCGCTGCCCAGAGCCAGCGGCAGCCCGCCCAGCAACGCGGCCATGGTGGTCATCATGATGGGNNGATGGCGTTTTTCTTCACGATGCCAATCAACAACACGATCCCGATAAGCGCGATGATGCTGAACTCGGTCCCGGTCAACATGAGCGCCAGGAACGCGCCCACCCCCGCCGAGGGCAGCGTCGACAGTATCGTCACCGGGTGGATGTAGCTTTCGTAGAGCACGCCGAGCACGATGTAGACCGTGAGCAAGGCGGCGAGGATGAGAAAGGGCTCGCTGGCCAGCGCGCTCTTGAATTCCTGCGCCGTGCCCACGAAGTTGGCGCGCACGGTGGCCGGCATGCCGATCTCAGCCTCGGCGCGGTGGATGGCGTCCACCGCGTCGCCCAGCGCCAGACCCGATGCCACGTTGAACGAGATGGTCACCGCCGGGAATTGCCCTTGGTGCGTGACCGCCAGGGGCGTGCGCGCGGGCTCGAAGTGGGTAAACGCGCTCAATCGCACCTGGTCGCCGGTTTGCGAACGGACGTAGATATTCTCCAATGCCGCTGGGTTGTTCTGGAATTCCGGCTTCACCTCCAGAATGACACGGTACTGGTTTAGTTGCGTGAAGATGATCGACACCTGGCGCTGGCCAAAAGCATCGTAGAGCACGTCATCGATCGCCTGGGGCAAGATGCCGAAACGCGAGGCCGTGTCGCGATCGACAGTCAGCCGCAGTTGCAGACCCGAGGTCTGCTGATCGCTGGTCACATCGCGCAGCTCCGGCAGCTTCTCCAGCCGGGCCAGCACCCGCGGCGCCCACTCGCCCAGTTGGTCGACGTCCGCGTCTTCGAGCGTGTACTGGAACTGGGTGCGACTAACCCGGCTGTCGATCTGTAGATCCTGCACAATCTGGAAGAACACCGAGGTCCCCTCCACGCCCTGGGCCTGGAGCCGCAGTCGCCGCAGGATCTCGCTCGCGCTCGCGCTGCGCGCCCCACGCGGGCGCAGGGTGATGGCCAGCCTTCCCGTGTTGGGCGTGGGATTGGTGCCGTCGGCGCCGATGTAGGACACCACCGACGCTACATCTGGATCCGCGCGCACGACATCAGCCAGCGCGCGCTGGCGCGACATCATGCTGGCGAAAGACACGTCGGCCGGCGCCTCGGTCACCCCCACGATCATGCCGGTGTCCTGCTGCGGGAAGAAGCCCTTGCGCACGATCACCGCCAGCGCCACGGTCAGCGCCACAGTGGCCACAGTCACCGCCAGGGTGGCGGGCTGGTGGCGCATGACCCAGCCCAGGCTGCGTTGGTAGACCGACATCATCGCGGTAAAGCCGCGCTCGAACTGGCGGGCCAGCCACCCCGGCTGCTCGTGGGCGCGCAGCAAGAACGCGCACATCATGGCGGTCAGGGTCAGCGACAAAATCGCCGACACGCCAATGGCGATGCTGAGCGTAACCGCGAATTCGCGAAACAGGCGTCCGATGATGCCGCCCATGAAGAGCAGAGGAATCAAGACAGCCACCAGCGACACGGTCAGCGACACGATAGTAAAGCCAATCTGCTTGGCGCCTTTCAGCGCCGCCTGGAAGGGCGGCTCGCCTTGTTCTATGTAGCGGGAGATGTTCTCNNATGGCGTCGTCGACCACGAAGCCAGTGGAGATGGTGAGCGCCATCAGGGACAGGTTGTTCAGGCTATAATGGCACAGGTACATGATGCCGAAGGTGCCCACCAGCGACAGCGGCACGGCCACACCGGGAATGATGGTGGCGCGCAGGCTGCGCAGAAACAGGTAGATCACGGCCACCACCAGCAGCACGCTCAGCGCCAGGGTGAACTGGACGTCGTCCACCGAGGCACGCACGGTTTCCGTGCGATCGCTGACCACGTTCACATCCACGCCCTGGGGCAAGGCCGTGTACAGGCGTGGCAGCAGTGCCTTCACCCGGTCGGCCACCTCGATGACGTTGGCCCCGGGCTGGCGCCGCACGCTGACGATGATGGCGCGCTTGCCGTCGGACCAGCCCGCCAACTCGTCGTTCTCCACCCCGTCGATGACGTTGGCCACTTCCTGCAGGCGGATGGGCGCGCCGTTGCTGTAGGCCAGGATCAGCGGCCGGAAGCTGGACGCACGCGCGAGCTGATCGTTGGTGGCCAGGGTGTAGTTCTGGCGAGGACCGTCCAGGTTGCCTTTGGGCTGATTGACGTTGGCGGCGACCAGGATTTTTCGGACGTCGTCCAGGCTGAGTCCAGCGCCGGCCAGCGCCGCGGGGTCAACCTGCACGCGCACCGCCGGCTTCTGACCGCCGTTGATGGTGACCAGCCCCACGCCCGCCACCTGCGCGATCTTCTGCGCCAGGATAGAATCCGCTACGTCGTCGACCTGGTCGAGCGGCAGGGTGTCCGAGCTGATGCTCAAGGTGAGGATGGGCGAGTCGGCCGGGTTGCTCTTGCTGTAGGTAGGTGGCGCCGGGAGCGACGCGGGCAGCAGGTTCGACGCCGCGTTAATCGCAGCCTGCACGTCCTGCTCGGCCGCGTCGATGTCGCGATTCAGATCGAACTGCAGCGTGATCTGGGAGTTGCCGAAGCTCGATACCGAGGTCATCTGGCCGAGCGCCGGCATCTGGCCGAACTGTCGTTCGAGAGGCGTGGTCACCGCCGAGGCCATGGTCTCCGCACTGGCTCCCGGCAGCGCCGTGGCCACCACGATGGTGGGATAGTCCACCTGGGGCAGCGCGGACACGGGAAGCTGGCGGTAACCGAGCAAGCCGGACAGCAACAGCCCGACGGTCAACAAAGATGTCGCCACCGGACGCCGGATGAACGGCTCGGATACGCTCATTGCTTGTCGCCGCGACCCCTGCCGCCTCGCTCGCCCGAGCCGCCTGGCCGGGCCCCGCCGCCCCCGCGGCCGCCGCCCGATGAGCCGGGCTCGCGCACCGACACCTTGCTGCCCGGCCGTAGCTGATTTTGTCCGTCGGCAACCACCATCTCGCCCGCGCTCAAACCCTTGTCGACGATGGCGAAATCGCTCGCGGGCGCGACGGCCTCCACCGGCCGCGCCGTGACGGTCTGGTCAGCGCCGATGACATAGACGAAGGTGCCGTCGGGGCCGCGCTGCAAGGCCGAGGCGGGCACCACCAACGCGCCCTTGTGTGTGGTGAGCAGCAGGCGTGCCTTGACGAACTGGTTGGGCCACAGGTGGCGCTCGGGATTGGGCACGATGGCCTTGAGGCGCAGGGTGGAGGTGGCCTGGTTAATCTGGTTGTCGATGAGTTCGAGTTGTCCCTTTCCCAGGGCGGTCGCGCCATCGCGGCCGTACACCTCCACGCTCAGCTTACCGTGTGCCATCTGGTCGCTGATGCGTGGTAGTTCGTCCTGAGGCAGGTTGAAGAGTACAGCCACCGGATCGAGCTGAGTCACCACCACGATGCCGCCGGGATCAGCGGCGTGTACCACGTTACCCGGATCGACCAGCCGCACGCCGGTGACCCCGTCCACCGGCGAGGTAATGCGGGCGTAGTCCAGATTCAATCGCGCGCTCTCGATTGCCGCCTGGTCGATACGGACCGTTCCCTCAGTCTGACCGGTGACCGCCTGATCGGTATCGAGCTGCTGCTGGGCGATGAGCTTCTGCCCCACCAGCTCCTTGTCGCGTTTCACCACCAGATTCGCGTTTTCCAGTTGGGCTCGGTCACGTGCCAGCGCACCCTCAGCCTGGTGAAGCTGGACCTGGAATGGCCGCGGGTCGATCTGGGCCAGCACCTCTCCCTTGCGGACGGCCTGACCCTCGCGGAACAGAACCTGGATCAGCCGGCCGTCCACCTGGGTCCGCACGGTAACCGTCTTGTACGCCACCACGCTGCCGATGCCTTCCAGGTAAACCGGAACATCGCGCCGAACCACGGTGGCCGGCAGAACCGGCACCGCACGCGCCCCCCGCGGCTCAACGGCCGCACCCGACTTGCTCGCACCGCACGCCGACAGGGCGGCCAAGACTACCAGCAAGGCGCCAGACGCCACCACGACCTTCCTGGGCACGCGCCCGGTTCGGAAGAAAACCACCAGCAGCGAGGATACAGAAGGTACGTCCAAGAAACTTGGTAACTTTCTCCGATCAACACCTCGACCAAGAGGGCCAACCGGCCAATTCCCTTCGGAAACTACCCGACGCACCCGGTTTGTCAACGAGGCAAACTGGCACCGCAGGATCTGGAATCAATCTCGACCGCGCTCAGCTTCGGCGATGCCAGCACGGTCACGCAGGACCTTAACGGCGAGGCGCAGGGTGCGGCTCGCGGCGGACCCGCGCCCTTCCATTCCATGGAGCGCGGCGGACGTGCACAGATCTCGTGCCAGCAGCCACATCTGGCGGGCCCGGTGGCGCCGGGCGATCGCCACTCGACGCACGCACGAGGCACACAGGTCCCATCCGTGGTAGCCGGGGCAATCCGGCCGATCGCGTTCGTCGCCCCCAGGGACCTGCGCCTGTCCCAGCACCGAACGCCCATCTCGCGCCTCAGGCGACGGCTCCAGGCCCTTGCGGTTGCAGTTTGCCGGAGCCCGCTCAAGCCGTGCTAGGTACTTGCGTCGCATGTTGCATCCCCCGATTGCGTCTGACACCACCATAGCGACGGCCCTGTTGCAGGGGTGTTGCTACCTCGTAAAGTTGTATGAATCAGCCGGCCTGCACAGGCAAGGGCGGGGTGAGCGGTACTGGGGGCGCAAGCCTGGGTGGGCAAGGGGGCATCGCGGATAGCCCCGTAGTCGCTGTCCGCTTGCGATGCGCGCGGCGTGATGCGCCCCTGGGCATTCAGACCGCCACGCCCCGCCTGGCTTGGGAGCTTGAGTCCTCCGACAGCAAGGCACGCGGCCTGAGCCAGTCGGCCTATGAAGTCCTGGTGGCTTCCTCGCCGGACTGTGCTGCTGGGGCACGGGATGTACAACGTGCCCGCCAGCAACCGCTACGCAAGGTTCACCGGGTTTCCCGCGACAACCGCCCCGGGCGTGACTTCGAACACCGCGCAAGCCGGCGCTCTGGTGCTCGTAGTCGGCTCTGGTCAGTACGTCTCTTCTGCGCCATAAGTGGGGCGGCGAAACCGCGGGCCGCGGCCGGTCATGGACTGAAGGTTCGCAGGACGGTGAAGTTCCCGCTCTGAAGCGACCATTCCGCCATAAGCGGGTCGACGTTGCCCTGGTCGTCAAAGTCGCACGTGCCACTGGCGCCTTCGTAGTTTATGTCCGTGCCTGTCTGGATGAGCGCGATCGCCTGGGCGAACTGACCCGGGCCAACCACCGTCCCAGGCGGATTCGCAACCGCCCGGAGTGCCGTTCGAAGGGCATCGACGTCGGTGGTGGTGCCAGCCTGCACCATGGCGAGTGCCATCAAATACACGGCGTCGTAGGTTTCGGCCACGCGTGGAATAGTCGGATTTCCCGATTGGGTGCCATAGGCCGCGGTGAACGCCGCGAGCATGGTGGCGTATGCAGCCGCGTTTCCCGCCGGCTTGACGCCGCGTATGCCCTCGACCGCAGCCACCCCTACGTTGGTTGGTATCGCGGGCGTCCCCAGATCCTCATTCAGGTACCACTGGCCAGCAAATTTCCCGGTGCCAGTCGCCGTCCAGGCCTTTAGGAAGGAAATGCCCACGGCCGGGTGAGGCGCGAGATAGATAGCATCGGGAGCCCCAGCGCTCGCGGTCGCAAGGTCGGCCGCGTAGTCATAGGTCGTGCTCGGCGCATACGGAAACGTAACCTGCGCGGTTATAGTGCCACCATTCTGTTGGAAATACGACGCGGCTGCGGCAGCGCAACCCAGCGTGTAGGGATTGTTGCCTTGAAGGATCGCCATGGTCGTGGCCCCCTTGTCGAGGGCAGCCCGAGCCGTTGCGCTGCCTTCCAAGGTAACCGAATCGGCTGTGCGGAACCATGAATCTGTGCTGTCGTCGGTGACCAACTGGACACCCCCGGCCGTCGACGCAAGCGTGATCACTGGCTTTGGAAGAGTCGCCAGCAGGACAGCATCCGCGGCCGCTGTCCCATCAGCGGTCAAATAGAATGATGCATGATCGCTGTCCAATAGCGTCTGGGCCATGGTGACGGCAACGGCGGGATTCATTTGCGAGTCCTGGATGTCCAATGTCAGTTGCCGACCCATCAACCCCCCCGCCTTGTTGATCTCGGTTTGCGCCAGTTGGGCAGCCGCCTCCCATACCACGGCCTGGTCGGCCAAGGATCCGGTGGCCGGCATCGAAAACAGGACCTTGGTCGGCCCGTAGGCGCTGGCATCCGCCCCTCCGCTGTTGCTACTTCCGCAACCGCCATATACTGCGATTGTCGCAACAATACTCAACAAAGCACTCAATGTCTCCCTCATGTTCAATCTTCTCATGCTCAATCTCCTCTTCTTTTCAATCATGGCCACCAACTCCCCTATCCCCTGTCAGTGGCCGAAGAACTGATACCCCAATTCGTTGTCTCACGGGGTTCCTAGCTCCTGGGTGATATTCAGGAAGACCCCAACACCGGCCGAAGGGACGTCCACGCCCAAGAACCCCGGCTCGGCGTACTTCCGGTTGAGAACATTGTTCACATGCAGCGAACACTTGGTAAGCCGTTTTCCGATGAGTCTCAGGTCCAGGCTGGACACGTTGAAATCCAGCAGGGTGTAGGAATCGAGAAGATAGGCCTTCCCCGCCACGTAGCTATTGGCCGCCGATGTCTTGCGCGAGCTTGTCACTCGCGCGCTCAACGCCGTCTGAAAATGGTACTGCGGCAAGGTAATCCCGAGCGTCGCGCTGCCCATCAATTGCGGAAAGCCCAGCGACTGATTTCCACCGGGACCATTTGTGGCGTAGAGCCGATTCCACCACAGCGGAGGCAGGGTCGGCACGTCTGACCTGGTACTCTCGTACGAGCCCGCGAACCGAGCAAACACTGGCCTGCGATTCAAGTAGGACGCGAGCTCGACGCCCCAGGAGCGGCTTCTAGTCAGGTTCATGGCTTCCATTTGATTGCCAAGCTGCTCGAATTCGATGCGATCGTCGATCACGGTGTAGAAACCATTGAGGGCCACGTCTAGGGTTTCTTTTGCCCGGTAACCAAACTGCAACTCGGCGGTCTTCGCCCTTTGATTCTTGAGCCGGCTGTTTCCCAGAACTCCGCCATCAAAGCGCAGCGGCACGGCGTAGAGTTGCACGGGCGTGGGCGGCACGAAAGAGGTTCCGTACAGGCCCTTCACATACAGACTCGGTAGCGGCTGGAGCACGACTGCGAGGCGCGGGTTGAATGAATTGCCGAATCTGTCGTTCCAGTCGTAGCGCATGCCACCGGTAATCCCGACCTTCTTCTGGGGACGGACAATGACTTGGGCGAAAACCCCGGTGTTGCCGTATTGGAGGGAATGACCGGGAGCAAAGAGAATTTGGTTTCCACCGTTCTGTGCATTTCCCGTTTGCCGGACTACTTGGTAGGCGGTATCTCCAGTGTCGGAGGTGGACATGTAGTCAGCGCCCAAGAGGGCTGAATGGTCTTTGTAGTGATAGGACAATTCGGATCCCACCTGATATGTGCGGTCCATTCGTTCGCGCCGGTATGTATACAGGGGATCGCCAGTGTCCAGCGTCTGATCGGGGAGATCCTGCGTGACGGTATAGGTTCCAAACGTGTGCAAGAGCAGGGCATCATTGAGGAAGGAGAGGTTGTGGTCGGCCCCCGCAATGTTGTTGGAGCGTACGATGCGGTTGTCGTGGCTCAGAATGCTGAGGTCTGAGAACTCGGCCATCGCATCAATGCGCTGAAAATGGTACTGCGTGGCTAGATTGCCGAGCCTCCCGAGATCAAAGACGCCCTTGCCCACGAAGCTGGTGGGACGGGTCAGATCGCCATGGCTTGATTGCCCTGCGTAGGCTTGCTGATTGGGCGAGCCATTAGGAACTTGCAGCCCAGAGCGGTCGAATTGGTCGTGTCGTGCTGAGACCATAATATAGGAAAGCCGCTTGTCGCCGACGGCCACGCTGCCCAGGACATGCCCGCTTCCCCCGAGATTGGTACGGATTGCACCGGCCTCTGCACCGGTTTCGGCGTAGGTTCCCTTTTCTTTCGGTTTCTTGGTTACGATGTTGATGACCCCCAAAAAGGCGTTTGCGCCGTAGAGGGCCGAACCGGCGCCGCGTATGACCTCGATGGACTCGACCGCTTCAATCGGGATCAGCTCTGGCCCGAGAAACGTGCCGCCCGTGCTGTAGTCGGTCACCGGGTGTCCGTCAACCATGACTTTGACAATGCGGCTCCATGAATTGGGGCCGGCATTGATTCCGCGCACCGCGATGTTTGATGTCACGCCATCGTCGACAATGTAGAAGCCGGGGACGTCTCGCAGGGCTTCGGCCACGCTGCGAACGCCAAGCGCCTCAATCATGCTGCGCGTGATGACGGTCACGATGGACGGCGCCTCGCTCTGCTTCATGAGGCTCTTGGAGGCCACCGATATGTCGATATTGAGCAGAGCTTCGAGGCTCAGGTCCTCCTGACCTTTGAAAGTCGGTTGCTTCGACACCAGGAGGTCATCTGATGGCTGTATCATTACGTCCATCGGCATCTCCTCGCTGACGTCGGACGTGGGCGGAGGCGCCTCTGCTGGCGGCTCTTCGCTTGACGGCAGTGGTTTCTTGGCTAGCTGCTCTCCGCTTGGCGGCGTTGGTTCCTCCGCCTGCGACTCATCACCCGATGGCGCGGCCGGTGATGCCGCGTCCGGCGAGGGTGCCTGGGCGGCCTCGCCGTCGGGCAACGTCTGGGCGAAGACCTCGCTCAGTCCACCTGTCGCGAACCAGAACAGAGGGAGCAGCCCGGATATCAGCAATTTCTTGCGCAGGCGCGATAGACGACAACGAGCTTCACACAAAGCATGCATCGGGCTTCGTTCTGGCAATCGGTTGTTTGAGGCGGCAACCGCAGCGGCTCTCAAGCGCTTGTGCCATCCCTGCAATCCGGCGGTTGGCCATGCCGCGTCGAAACAAAGCCGAGGCCTCGACCCTTCGAGACGGGCCTGCATGCGGGCGGGCAGGCGATCCACGCCCACGGTCCCACTCTCGGACTTTTCGTGCCACGAACGGAACTGGGACAGCCAGTCGTTGAGCCTGCTTGCGGCCATCGAGTTCCTTCTTTGCACAGTCCAACCGGGTGCTACTCTAAGTACTCGGCACATCGGCACAGGACCTTAGGGCTGGTCAGGCCCTAGTAGCCCTTCTTGGAAATCCGCAGCTGGTTCAGGTTACCGGTTCCGGGACCGGTAACCGGATCCGAATCCGGGACCGGCTGCCGGCGCCGGCCACCGGTACCGCCGCCGTAAACCCGGCCGCCCAACCAGCTACAAACCTACGAGAGGCGGTACGAGCCCTCTGCCCGCAGCACCGCCCTGCTCGCGCTTTCCTGGCTGCGGCGGTGGATCAGCCTGGCTCGCCCGCGATGCGACGCACGGCTGCCAGAAGAAGCTCGGTCTGGAACGGCTTCACGATCCAACCCTTGGCCCCGGCGCGCTTGGCCCGGGCGATGAGATCAGGCGATCCATCCGTGGTCAGCATGACCACAGGCACGGGGGGCCCTGCCGCGTCGCCCCTGATGGTGTCAAGAAACTCGAGCCCGTTCATGCAGGGCATCCTGAGGTCGCACAAGACCATGGCGATTTCTGCATGCCCGCGCAAGGCATCCACACCTTGCTGTCCATCACAGGCCTCGACCGTCTGGTACCCCGCTGACTTCAAAGTCACGGAGACCTGCTGCCGGACCGTGAGGGAGTCGTCGACTATTAGGATGGACTTCTTGCTCATGACATCGCGCCGCAGGTTCTAGAAAAGGACCATGGAGCCCTCCTTAAGGGCTGCCGCTTCTTCGTCCAAAGGGCTTTCCGCGAGTCGAAAACTTGGTGCTATCTCAAGTTCAAGCCAACCTTCCAACACCATGCCATCGATGGCGAAAGAAATCGGAATCCGAGAGGGCCTGAGACTGGAGGCGAGGCGCAACTCCTCCGCCAACGCGCTCTGCGGAACGCCAGGAGCCAGCTTGACCCCGTAGGCCAGCAGCCGGTTGTGAAAGCGGCCGACCGACTGGTTCACGAGCTCGCAGGCCCAGTCAGTCAGGTCGCGCTGCGGCATGGTGGGGGGCAAGGGGTGAAGCCGCGCAAAGACCTTGCTGGGACCCAAGAGTGTAAACGATCCCCAAAGTTCATCGTTGCCAAACCCGCCGAAGGCCGCAATAATCTCGCCGGTGGGTGGCGGCTGCCGTACCCCGGTGAGCCGCTCGAACTGCACCCCCAATTCGGCGAGCAGTTCGGCCGTGCACTGGGCGAGAGTCTCAGCCAGCCGCGCTTCGTTGGAATCACCAGGCATCACGACCTCTTCATGTCCCTTTCGGTGGAAACTCGAACGAGCTCAAGTCCGCTAGGGTTCCTCTATCAGGGCGGCGGACTGCCCACTGCTGCGTTGGCCCCTTCGACAGTGCCTCTTCGGCAGACCAGCGAGATGCTTGAGAAGACGCTCCTGTTCCTCACCGCCAACCGAACCCGCGGAGGGTCTTGGACACGCACTGACGGGACTCCCCAAGCCAGTTCAAGCTCCTCGACCGTTCTGCCGCTGATTCTTGCAGGAAACCCGCGATGAGGACGAGTCTGCGCGCGAAACTGGTTCGAACGATGATCGCGACGCTCATCGTGGTTTCGACGGCAACCTTGCTGGTGGTAGCGGGGATGGGCTACTTCACCTCGCGGAAGACGCTGAAGACCATCGAGGAACACCTGCGCGCCAGCATCGAGCACAAGGGCAGCGGGCTGGTTGTCAACCAAGCCCTAGGCTTGCGCGACCTGGTCATGGACAACGCGTTCGGCGACGTGGCGCGCTTGGTCGAACGGACACTGGAAAAGGACGAACAGCTTGTCTACGGCCTTTTCCTCGATGAGGAGCAGAAGGCGTGGGGCTTCGCCACCCGGCAAGGTTCCGCCAAGGGATCCGACGATTGGAAACAGCTCGCCATCGATGTGAAGGCGAAAAGGAAACCGGGCGTGCAGGTGAGCTACCGCCGTGCCCTGGGACAGAACGTCTTCGAATTCTCGATCCCGGTTGTCGACGACAAGGGTACGCCGCTCGGCACCCTCGCCTACGGCCTATCAGACCGTCCTCTGCAGAAGGCGCTGAGCGAGGCCCGCGCCGATTCCCGGCGCGCCCTCCTACTCACGGTGGGCCTGCTGCTGTTGCTCGGCACCGTGACCATCGTCATGGGTGCGCTGCGCAGCCAGCAATCCGCCGCCCGCATCACCCGCCCGGTGACCGACTTGACCCAAGCGGCGAATGCCCTCGCCGCTGGACACCGCGACACCCGGGTCAACATAACCAGCGGCGACGAACTGGAGATGCTCGGCGGCGCCTTCAACAACATGGTCGCCGAATTGAAGGATTCCTACGAACGGCTCGAGCACATGAACCGCACCCTGGAAATCAAGGTGCAGGAGCGCACCCGCGCGTTGGCGGACCGCAACCGTGACATGCGCTTGGTCTTGGACAATGTCAACCAAGGCTTCCTCACCGTCTCAACCTCGGGTCTGCTGGCGCAGGAACGTTCCGCGATCGTAGACCGCTGGTTTGGTTCGTACCAAGGCGAAACCAAGTTCGTGGACTATATCGCCAAGGCCGACGCGATGTACGCCGCCAGCTTTGGTATGGGCTACGAAGCCTTGATCGAGGACTTTCTTCCGCGGGAATTGTGCATTGAACAGATGCCGGCCCGCCTGCGTCAAGGCGGCCGCGAGTTCCGTTGCTCCTACTTCGCCATCCTGAAGGGTGATCAATTCGACGGTCTGCTCATTGTCATCAACGACGTGACGGTGGAACTGCTACACGCCCGCCAGGAAGCCGAGCGCAAAGAAATCCTCGCGATGTTCGAAGCCCTCACCAGGGATCGCACCGGTTTCCTTTCCTTCATCGATGAGGCCACCGATCTGTTCAGACAGCTGCACGGCGCCGACCTGCCCGTGCAACAGTGGATCCTGCACACCTTGAAGGGCAACGCCGCGCTCATGGGCTTCACCATCGTCTCCAATCTATGTCACCAAGCCGAGGACAATTTGGCCGACCGGTCGACGCCGCTGCCGGCCGAAGCGCTCGCGCCACTGGAACAGCGCTGGGCCACGTTGAATGAGGCCCTGAAGAGCTTCCTGGGCGACAAGGGCCGCAACGTGCTCGAACTTAGTACCAAGGAGGTCGAGAAGCTCGAGGAAGAGATCCGCGCTGGTGCGCCCACCTCCCATATCTTGGATCGCTTGGCCTCGTGGTGGCTGGAGTCGTCCGAAATGCCGCTCAAGCGCTTGAGCCGCTACGCCGTGGCGCTGGCCGGCCGACTAGGCAAAGGCGAGATTGAGGTTGAGATTCAACCCCACGGTGTGCGATTGGCGCCCAAAGCCTGGGCCGGTTTCTGGACTGACTTGGTTCATGTCGTGCGCAATGCGGTTGACCATGGTCTGGAGACGCCCTCTGAACGCGAACAGGCTGGCAAGTCGGGACGGCCCAGGCTGCGCTTCTCGACGGCGGTCAGCAACCGCAGGCTGGTGGTTGAAATCGAGGACTGGGGCCGCGGTGTCAACTGGGACGCGGTGAGGGCCGCCGCGGTCAGGATGGGACTGCCCAGTACCACCGAGGATGACTTGCTTAGCGCGATGTTCGCCTCAGGATTGAGCACCAAGAAAGATGTTACCGCGGTTTCCGGACGCGGCATTGGCCTTTCCGCAATCCGTCAACAGGTGGACGACCTGGGCGGCCAGATCGCAGTCACCACCCAGGCCAGCCAAGGCACCTGTTTCCGCTTCATTTTTCCGCTGCCCGAGGTGGGACCGCGCTTCGGCGTTGAATCCGTGGAAGCCGCAGCATAGGCAGCCCCATGACCCTCCGCCGCAACCGACACCCGCCTCGACCCATCGCATGGCTCTTGCTGGGCCTGGGGCTTCTGCACCCTTCCCACCCGGCGCGATCGGCGATGGCCCAAGGCGCCAAGCCGGCGGTGCATGTTTTTCTCCAGCTCGATGCCAAGTCGAGCGTCGTGGAGAAGACGCTCCAACAGCATCTGCCCCAACTCGGCATTGTCGTGTTCGGGCGCTTTCGGGACTTTGAAGAAGGGTTGACCACCGGCCGTCCCGATGCGGTCCTAAGCATTAGGGCGGTCTTGGAGCAACGGGGGAAGGCGCCGTCCCTGCAGGGGAACCGCGGTGGGCAGAGTGCCGAGCCCTATGTCCTCGCCTCGGTCAACCAGCCCTTGGAAGGCTCATTGGCCGGGAAAACCATTGGCGTCGTCGACCTACTCGGCCGCGATGGCACGCAGACCTTCCTCAATGGCCTGCTCAAGGCGACAGACGTGAAGATCAAGCGGGTGGCAAAGATCGAAGATCTCTTGCCCCTTCTCGAGTTTTCCGCGGCCGACGGAATCGTTCTTCCTCGTTCCATGCTGAGCCGTCTGCTGGAACGAACCCGCCTTGTCATCAAGACCAAGGAACTGCCAGGGGGCCCGGTAGGCCTTCCTGCCGTCGCGGTGTTGAATCCGGCCGTCCGCGACGTCATCGTCAGATGCTTTCAAGAACTCGACGCACCCTCGAAACGCCTCTTGGGCATCGACTCCTGGAGCGTGCAATGACTGCGCCCCGCACCCCTCATTGGAGGTTGGCCGCGTTCTCGACCACCCTGCTCGTGTTCCTCGCAGGCTGCGCGACAACTGGCTATGAGTCGGTCTCACCCACGCCCATGCCTGATTTGCCTCCCATCGTGGATCCGCCTGCACGAAGTGGTGCTCCGACCCTCCTCATCGCCATGCCAAACTCACCGAATTTCGTCGAAGTCCGCAAGAGCTTGGTATCGGAGGTAAGAAAGAACTTCAACATCTACACTCTCGCCGTCGGGCCGGAAAGCACGCCTGCGGACCTCGCCGCAGCCATCGAAGTCGTGAATCCGGTGTGCGTCGTGTTGATGAACAACGCAACCATGAAGCTGTATCGCCAGTACCAGACAGCCCATCCCACCGCCCCCATGCCCCCGGCGGTCCTCTTGATGGCCTCTTTCGTCGAGGAAGTGCAGGCTCGACTTCGGCGCGCCACGGGCATAGCCTATGAGGTCCCCGGTGTCACCGCCTTCGTTCACCTGCGATCGGTGATGAGCGCTCCGATCAACCGCGTGGGGGTCATTTATCGCCCGCCGTTCCGAAAATTCGTAGAACACCAGAAATCCCTCGCGGCCAAGGAACACGTAGAGCTCATCGGCGTCTCTGTGCCCAACGATGTGACAGCAGCCGGGCTGCGTGGAGCTCTTCACGACCTCGCCAACGGCAGCAAAGTCGACGCCATCTGGATGCTCAATGACAATGGCCTAGTACGCGATGCGAAGTTTGTCGACGATGCGTGGCGCACGGAACTGAGCGACGCCAGACTGCCACTCATTGTGGGAGTGTCTAATCTGGTTGAGCCGAGTTCCCCGCTGGGGACTTTGGCGGTTGTGCCAGATCATGAAGCTCTCGGCTTGCAGGCTGCGAATCTCATATTTGACCTCGCGGACAATGACTGGAAGGTGGAAAACCATCCGGTCGAGCTGCCTCTTTCGGTGAAGACCGTGGTGGACGTCAACCTGGTCCGGGCCAGCTTTGGCCTCCGTCCGGATGCCCTCAGCCACATCGACAAAGCCCTAGAGTAGGGGACCTTCAGGGGCCGCCGTCAACCCGGCCGCCCAACCAGCTACGAACCTGCGAGAGGCGGTACTAGGCAGACCTGAGGCTTCGCATCCGCTGGCGGGCGATTTCACCCAACACGCGCACAATCCGCCGCAAGGCCACCTCGCGGCTTTGTCCGACCTCGCGCACGAACGGGCGGATGGTGACCGGGGCAAAGCGGCTGCCCGCCCGGCGCAACCGCTCCAGCAACTCGAAGCTGAACAGGAAGGTTTCGCTTCGCACGCTGGCCAGATCGATCGCATCGAGCCAGCGCCGGTGAAAGACGTAGGTGCCAGCGAAGTTCACGCGCAGGCCGCCCAACCCTTGCACCACCAGACGGAGGGCAAGCGACAGCAGGCGCCGCTGCTCGCCCGAAGGTGGCGTGACGTAGGTGCTGACCACCGTGGTCTCTGGCGTGAGCCAGGGAAGGAAGGCCAGGAGCGATTGCGGCCGGACCTGGCGGTCGGCCGGAAGGTGGGCGATGTATTCGCAACCGGCAGCGGCGTATCCGCTGCGCATGGCCGCGCCCATGCCCAGGTTGCGGGCATGGCGCACGACTCGCACGTCACCCTCGCTGGCGGCCTCGGCCCGGGCCGCGGTGCCATCGTACGAGCCATCGTCGACCACGATGATCTCGTAGCCGGATAGCCACAAGCGACCGACGCGCCGGCAGTCGCGTACGGCGGCCGCGATGGAAGCCTCCTCGTTCCAGGCCAGCAGCACCATGGATAGACTGTGCGGGCTGCGCGGGGCGCGGATCAGCTCAGCCGCCTCGCTGACCTCGGTGACCACGAAATCCGCCCCGGCCGCCTCAAGCCTGGGACCTTCGGCCATGGAGTGCGCGTGCCCGATGGCCACAAGCTCCAACCCAGGCAGGACCCGACGGGCGGCCAGGACCGAGCCCATGTCGGCAACGTGATCGCCAACCAGAAACACGCGCTCGACGCCCGTCGCTTCGGGCGCTGCGAGAATGGTCCGCGCTGGCCCTGCGGCTGGCTTGATCGATGCAGCACCGGTGCGCGCCTGGATGGCAAAGAAGCGCGCCGGATCGATCCCGACCGCGCGCAGGGCAGCCAGCGCAGCGGTGTGATGGTTGTTGGTGTAAAGAGCGACCGGCAGCCCCGACAGGCGCTCCAACAGGGCGCGCGCTCCGGGATGGATCGAACAGGCCGGGGCGCAGCGGGCCTCTTCTTCGTCTATGACCGCCCACAGGCGGGCCGCCAGAGCAGCACCTGCCTCGGCATCACGCGCACTGAGTTCCGCGCGGGCCGCGTCGATCTCGGCAAACAGGCCCTTGCCATCCAAGCTCATGCCGGCAGAGGCCAGAATGGCGCCCACCTCGCGGCGCACGCGTGCGGTGTCCAAGTGAAGGTCCACCAGGACGCCGTCTAGGTCCAGAATGGCGACGGCAGGCGGCCCAGTCATTGTCCGGGCCCGTCCAGATCGCGCGCCAGCACCGGGCCACAATCGAGGGTGCGCAGCCAATACACGCCCGGGGCAATGGGATCGACCAGCGGCGCACCGGGTATGCTTTCGCCAAACCCCAACTGCACCGCCCAATAAGGGAAGTTGCAGCCTGCCTCGGTGTAGAAGTGGATGGTCGTGCCGAAGCGACCGGCATTGACCTCGGTGACCCGCGGCTGGCCGGCCTCATCCTCGGTCATGTCCACGAAGAAGATGCCCCGTGGGGTTCCCGGCAAGGCCCGCACGGCTGCCTCACCCGTGGCACGCACCTGGGGATACGCGATGGTCCGGCTGACCGCAGGGGCGCCGGTGATGCCGCTCGGGCTGACATGCGGGATCACGTACTCCAGCCGCTCGCGCGTCTGCGCCGCGACCAATTGGCCGTCTTGGAAGAGACCGCACCAGGTGAGGTTGCGCCCGGGCAGGAAACGGCTGGCGACAAATCCGCCCCAGCCGCGGTTGTGCTCGACCCAAGCGATGGCGTGCTCGGCTTCGCGGCAGGGCAAGGACGCCACGCCGATGCCGATCCCGGGCGCCCCCGAGCCGCGCACCCAAACCGGACGGGTGGGGATGGCGGCGAAGGCGGCGCGCAGGTCATCCTCGCAATCAATGGCAAAGGTGTCGGGCACGAGCACGCCTGCTGCGCGCAGGGCACGAAAGGTCTCCCATTTGGAGTCCGCACACAGGATGCCGTCGGTGTCGGGCAAGAACAGGCGTGCGCCGCCCAGCTCGCCGCGGTGGCAGGCAATGGTGCGCACCTCGACCGGGTGGGTGGGCAGGATGAGATCGATGGCCTCATCCGCCACGATACGGGCCAGAGCGGCGAGGTAGGCGTTGCTGTCGCGCGCATGGGGAATCAAGAATGTGCGATCGGCCAGAGAAAGCGGAACGTGATAGCGGTTGGCCTCTGTACCCAGGAGCACCAGCGGCTCGGGTGCGGCGCGGAGGGAGCGGATCACGTTACTGCCCAGCGGGCCGCCTGCGCCAGTCACCAGGATCCGGCGCCGGCTCACGGCGCGCGCTCCTTGCGGGCCTGCAGCGCGAAGCGCTCGGGGGTGCGGCCCGCGAAACGATGGGCCGCGCGGAATTCCTCCGCGACCGAGCTCAGCGTCCGCATCTGGGCAGGGTGCAGCCGGCCCACCAGATCGAGGAACAGGGTGCGGATGCCGAGACCCTCGCGCCGGAGCGCGCACGCCGCCGCTGGGTCGGCCAGGGCTGGCTTGGCCGCCTGGTAGTCGGCTATCTCGCGGGTGTTGAGGTAGAGATGCACCGGGTGGAAGTTCAGCACCTTCAGCCCGGGTCGATCGAGCTGCAGGGCCGCGCAGTCGAAGCGCCCGTCGAAGTAGAGGCAGTGAACGTCGTCCTCCCAGTAGAGCGGCAGACGCACAAGTCCACTCCAGTCGTAGTAGGGCTGGAGGCCGGAATGCAGGAACATGAGATCGTTGGAAAAGTAGCGGACGCCTTTGCGTTGGAAGAGCGGCAGCAAGCGCGAGTTGAAGTAGAGCTCGTGGCTGCGCACCCCCGCCGCTGTGGGGAACGCAGTCAACAGGCGCGTCAGCACCGCGTCCTCGTCGGCGCCGCCCAGGAAATTGGGATGCACGCCGGTCTCGCAGCCGACCAGGGCCAGCAAGGTCGTGACCGCCGGGCTTTGGTGGGTGGCAAAAATCGTCGCGGGCAAGCCGACCTGCTGCAGGAGAAGCCGTGTGTCCTGCAGTACGTGGTCAGGCGCCCAGTCGAGGTCCAGGGTCAGGCAGACCGGCGATGCATCTGCGGCGACCACAAGTGGCGAGGACATGACCGCCAGGATACCAGATCCCCTGCCCTGCTTTGCAGTTACGGCGTGACCGCGGCAAGCTGGTGCGACTCGGCGAAGAAGGTCGCGACGAAGACGGCTGCGACGGCGTCGGCGTGCACGCAGCGCCAGCGGGGATCGCGGACCAGCACGTCGATCACCCGGGACAAGATTCCGCGCTCGACCAGCAACGCCGGGATCTCGTCTGGACGTGCGGGATCGATGCCAAGCGGGACTTCCCACCCGGTGGCGGGGGAAAGCCGGGTGACTCGTGGTACCCTGCTCATGCCACTGAGCGCTGTCCTCCGGCTGGCGCGAGGTGTCCTCCCTCGGCGAAGCCGGCACGTTTCGCACCCTTTGCTGCTGTCCGATGATTCGACCTCACACTCGCCATCATCTTCCTGTGGCATTGCTGCTAGCTGTGTTGGCCATCCTCTATTTCCCGCTTCTCGCCGGGCAGATCCTGTTTCAACGCGATATCGGCCGTCAGATCTACCCATGGCGCTGGTTTCTTCGTGAGGCCCTGGTGCGAGGCGACTCCGTGCTGTGGAACCCGCTGCAGGGACTGGGGTTGTCCGCGCTGGCAAACCCGCTGAACCAACTCACCTATCCGCTCAATGCAGTCTTCTTCGTTTCGTCTTCGCCCCATCTGACAAGCTGGTGGCTCCTGCTCCACCTGGTCATCGGAGGGGTCGGGATCATGATGCTGGCTCGCGCCCTGGGTGCCCGATCCCTTTTCGCCACGCTGGTCGCGGGAATTGCCTGGTCTTTCTCTGGAACTTGCACCGGTGAATTCACGGCCGGGCTTCGTCTGGTGGCGGGTGCCTACCTGCCATGGTGCGGACTGGGCTTCATTCACTCGGGCCGCGTGCTGCGCACCGAAGTGAGGACGAGCGCTTGCCTCGACGCTCTTGCCAAGGCCGCTATCCCCGTCGCTCTCGCATTTCTGACCGGAGAGCTTTTTCTGACAGTCGTGGCAATCGGGTTTGGATTGGCGCTGACACTGGCGGACCCCGAGCGCGCCGCGATCGAGCCCAAGAGGCGCCTTCGGCGCGCGAGGAGATTTGTGGTTTCCACAATGCTCTCGGTGGCGCTGGCAGCGGGACTTGCAGCGGTCGTCATTGTTCCCGCATGGCGAATCGCGCAGGGCAATGCGCGCGGGAATCGGTTGGCGCGGGCCACGGCCGAGGTCGGCTCGTTCCACCCCCTGCGTCTTCTAGAATTGGTGGCACCGGGATCCATGGGCGACCCCTACGCCGACTATGTCGCGGGCCCCTGGGTGGGAGAAAGGGGCCTCGACGGTAGGCCCATCGTCTATGGGTCCTATCTCGGCGCCAGCGCGATCGTGCTTGCCAGCTTTGCCTTCGGTCGCCGCCGTCGAGGCCCGCTGATCCTGGGCATGCTCGCTTTGTTTGCCGTGTTGCTGGCGCTGGGCCGGCACACGCCGCTGCACGCCATCGTTCGCATCTTGATTCCACCCCTCGCGCTCATGCGGGGTCCGGAGAAGTATCTCATCGTCACGGTGGCGAGTTCGTCTCTGCTCGCCGCCCTAGGGATGGAGCGGCTCTCTTCCCATGCCGTTTGGCTCCGCGCAGGCTTCTGTGCGGTACCGTTGGGCCTGCTGGCCCTGTTCCTGCCTTTTGTGCCCGTTGCCATGGCCGGGTCCGTTCGCCATGGAGCCTTGGCGGGTCTGGCCGCGGCTTTGGCCGTGGCCGCGACGGCCTGGTTGGCCGGGCGGCGTCCCCGACTTGCCGGCGCCCTGACTGTTGCAATCGTGACGGGCGACTTGGTGGCGGCGGCTGGTCCCCTGCAGAATTTCGGCCCCAGCAGTCTTCTCGACCAAATGGTGCCCGCGGCCGCCGCGATTCGTGCCGATGCGCGTGTGCGTGGCCTGCGCGCTCCCCCTCGCGTGCACCGTTCGCCGGATGTGGATAGTTCCATCGAACGAAGCGCGCCGCCTCGCACGGTCATAGAGGTGCAACGCAATCTCTTGCGTACCCTGATAGACAACCATGCCACCATCTATGGAATTGGCGTCGTGCCCGGCTACGACGCCGCCATACCAAGTTCGTTGGGTACTCTGTGGACTGTGGGGCAGCGGCACAAGGCTGGTTTGCTGCGTCTCACCGGGGTCGAGTATCTGATCTCCGGCATTAGCGATCCGTCGATGCCTACGCCCGATGGTGTCGAGGCGATGATGGACCCACTGCCAGGGACGCGCCTTTTCCGCGTAGACCGTGTCTTGCCCAGGGTGTACCTAGCGGGCACAACCCGCGTCTTGCCCGATCACGCCGCACGCGAGGCCGTGTTCGACCCCGAGGTGGTCGAGGGTCGGCGGGCAATTCTTGCCCCCCATCCCGCCGCGCCCCTGCTCGCACCCGACGCCGGCCCCGTCGAGCAGAGTGCCGGTGCCTGCGAATTGGAGTCCTTTCAAGATGCGCGCATCGCCGCCCAATGCCAAGCCACCCGGCCGGGCGTGGCGGTATTCCTGGAGCAGTTTGACGCTGGTTGGAGCGCCTCGCTCGACGGTCGGCCAGTACCGGTGCTGCGGGTGAACCTGGCCATGCGCGGAGTCGTCTTGCTTCCCGGCACTCATCGCATCGTCCTCTCCTATCAACCGCCCGGCTGGACAATCGGTATCACTCTCTCGGCAATTTCTCTGTTGCTGCTGGTCGCCATCAGCCTTCGGCGCAGGGTCGATACTCGAACCAATCAAAATCGGCAGGTACGCTGCAAAGCCGGCCTCGCCCCGTGGCGTACATTCCGATCACGACACCGCAAAAATGCATAGGTCCGCGGCGCGTGATGGTCTCGGCAGACAGGGCGCGCGTGGGCACCTGGCCGAGCAAGATGCGGGCACGTCCCCTTCCGGCCAAGAGCTGGTAGTTGTCATTCTCAGCGCGGACACACAGGTCGATCGGACCGGGCGGAATCGGGGCGCGACCCAACACACGCAATGCGCTGCCGGTCCGGCGCAGGGCCACCACTTCCCGTCCGGCCCGGCCCAGCCGGACGGCCA
>PMIX01000280.1:0-39316 GCA_003158395.1 Myxococcales bacterium
CTAGCTAGCCTATCCCCCCTGTAGGATGAGCGGAAAGCTCGTCGCGTACTCCTCCGCGCTGGGCGGGAAGCGCCAGTGCCGAATGGCGTTCTTGATGCAGCCGTCAATGAGCAAGAAGTCAGAAGGACCATGGACATGCACCTGCTGCACAACGCCCGTTTCACCAACTGACACCGTGATGTCCAGCCGCCCCGTCCGGAATCGCCCATCCTGCTTTAGCGCTCGCTCATAGCATGTCTTGAGGCCAGCCTGGTTCTCCCTGTTCCTTACGACTTCACTGATTTGCGCTTGAGAAACCACTCTGCCCTCGCCGCCCGGCGGGCGACGGGGCTGGCCTGCCGTCTCGACCGGGACTGGTCGCTCGGGTGAACGGGAAGACGCAGATGGTCCCGCGAAGGGATCCGCTCTGGCTGTGGCCGCCCTATCCGAGGGGTTTGCGGAATGAACAACCGACGATCGCTTGGATGTGACCCGCAAGGCGGATCGCGCTTTCGGCCGGTCCTCCGGTCCGCCAGTCCTGTCGTCCTGCGGTGGCGTCTCGGCCTCACTCAAGGATGGGGCTTCCGGGACGCGCGCTGCGCGCTCCGCGGCCAATCCGGCGGCTTTCCCACTCTCGCCTCGCCACGAAACCAGAATAACCAAAATAACAAGGACCACCACGGTGCCGGCCGCGATGACGTACTTGAGGTGTCGGTGCCGGTGGGCCAAGGCCGCCAGGCCCGTCAGCCTAGATAGGCCAACCTCGGCGTGTGCCGCTGGGAAAAGCGTAGCGGGCAGGGCTGCCACGTCGCTGAACAAAGAACCCGCTGGCGGGGCTAGCGGCGGCGCAGGATTCATCTCGGCCGCTGCTGCTAGGCCCTCGCCCGACCAGTCGAATGGCTGCGGCACCGGCGGGTGGGCGGAGGCCAGGGTCGACAACGGCGAGTTCTTCCCATCGTGACCGTCCCGCCCCGGTTCCGCGATGGGCGGCAAGCGCTGGCTGGGCGGGGGCGTCTTCTGTCCCTGGTCGAAGTCGTCTTCGGCGAGACGCCTACCGGGCAACGTCGGCTGTGCGATGCCCTGCACATGCGTGCCCGGCGCCGCAACTCCTTGAGCCACCGACGGGCGCCTGTCGGGCTTGGTCTCCGGCGCCTTGTCGAATTCTGTCTCCAACGCGGACGCAGTCGGAGGATGCGTCACACTCAGGGGCGTTAGGCCCGGCAAGGCTGGCCCTTTTCTCGCCGAAGGCACCACCGAGACGGGCACCGGGCGCGGGCCTGGGTGCGGCGCGCCCGCGCTCAGGCTAGGCAAGGGCGTTTCCGCAACAGAATCCGGGAAGACCGGATGTGGCGCCTTGGGGCCGGATCCGGAGGGCGGCGGCGGCAGCTTTGGTCCTGAGCCAAGTCTTCCGAGCGAAGGCTCGGAGCCCGCAACCGGATGGCGCGCCCGCTCCGGGCCAAGACCTCCAGCCGGCGTAGGGCCACCACCAAGAACGGGCGGCGGTGCCTTGTGCCCTGACCCAGGAATGGGCGGCGGCGCCACCTTGGCGCCGGATCCGGGAATGGGCGGCACCGTCACTTTGGCGCCGGATCCGGGAATGGGCGGCGGCGCCGCCTTGAGGCCGACTCCGGGAATGGGCGGCGGTGCCACCTTGGCGCCGGATCCGGGAATGGGCGGCGCCGCCTTGGGGCCGACTCCGGAAATGGGTGGCGGCCCAACCTTGGGGCGGGGTTCGGGAATGCGCGCTGACAACTTGGAACCCGGGCCAAGCTGCGGCAGCTTCCGGCCGGAGCCAAAACCTCTATCCGGCGGAGGCTTCGGCCCAGGGCCAGGAGCCCGAACCCCGGGCGCCGAATCAGCCGGCGCTGGCGTCGGACGAGGCACGGACGAAGGGTTGGCGTGCGCCGGCTCAGCCGGCGCATGGGACGATGGGCCGGCCGGCGGCCCCTTCAACAGACCAATTTCCTGGGCGATGATGGCCACATCCTGGGGTCGCTTCCAGCCATCCATGCCCTCCTTCCAGACATGGACCGACTGCTCCGTCTTGAGCGACACGATGGTCTTCGCCGCATCGGTGCAACTGAGCGGGCCTTGCTCTACGCCCTCGACAGCCACGAACCACTCCGGAAGACTCGACGACGGGCGTGAAGGGCTTGATGAGGAGCCCGCGGCCGATTCAGAGCTGGCCCTTGCACCAGGCTCTGGCCCCTTGGAGGAGTCCTGAGCACCGGGGACCATTTCGCCGGCCTGCACCGTGATGACGTTGCCGCAGGTCTTGCAGCGGATGCGAAGAATCCGCTGTCTGACCTTCTCATCCGCTACGGAGTAGCGGGTCTGACAGCGATCGCAAACGAACTTCATGGCAGCTCTGGAGCCCCTAGGCCCAAGAGGGTAGCACAGCCTGATTTGGGGACGAGGCCACTCTAGCCCAAGAACTAGCCACTCCGGAGCAGCCACACCAGGCCAGCCACAGCAGCGGCCAGCAGCACAGCTACGAACAGAACTGCCCCAAGTGGCACCGACCTCGGCACCGTGTCCTCGTGGGCGGCGACGCTCCTGGCGTGGGCAGCGCGCGCCACAAGAGGCGTCCGGCGCGGCGTTGTGACGGACTCGAACGCCGGCGGCACCGCATCAACGGAACCGGAGTCCGCGGGCGAATCAGGAATCTGCGGCGCATTAGACGCGACCACCTGCCCATCCTTCGTAGCCGCGGGAACGGCGCTGTGCTGCCTTGGCATCTCCTCGACGCTCGGCAATTCTTCATCAAAGTCCGCAGGCTCGCGACCGTCGACCGTCAGGGCCGAGCCAGCGGCGCGCAGAGCTCTCGCGAGCGCCGCGCCTGGGCCGCCGGCCGAGGCTTGATCGAAGTCGAGAGCTTCAACATCATCCCGGCGGCTATCCTCATCTCCTTCGGCAAAGAGACGAGCCTGCCGGAGGCCGTCCTCGGTGATCTGCGCCTCGGCCTCAGGCGAGTAGAGTTCACGGAAGTAGTGCGCCAACTGGTGGTGGCTGCGCATCTGGGCGCCCGAGTCCCGCAAGAAACACTGCAGGTCGTTGGCTAAATCGTGGGCCGACTGGTAGCGGTCCTCCGGCTTCTTTTCCAGTGCCCGCATCACAACCATCTCCAAGTCGGTGGGGTAGTCGTGCCGCACGTAGGTGGGCGGAGCGGGCTTCTCTTCAATGATGCGGCGGATGGAGCTCGCCCTTGTGCCGCGCCACAGCCTACGACCGACAGTGATTTCGTAGAGGATGGTACCTAGGCTGAAGATGTCGGAGCGCCCGTCTAGCGCAACTCCCTGGGCCTGTTCGGGAGACATATAGGAAGCCTTGCCCGGACGAGCGCCCGACGCCTCTTCGACTGCCGCGCCTTGTCGCGCAATCCCGAAGTCGATGAGCTTGACCTGGCCCGAGGTGCCGATGATGATGTTGGTGGGCGAAACGTCGCGATGCACGACCTGCATCGGCTGGTTATTCTCGTCCAGCGCTTCATTCATATAGGCCAGCGCCGCTGCCACCTCGGCCACGATGTGGGCCCCTACGTCGAGCTGAAGGACTTGCCAGACTTCGATGGCGCGACGAGCTAACTCGGTTAGAGGCTTGCCACGGATGTACTCCATGGCGATGAAATGGGTTCCGTCCTCGCTAGCCACGTCATAGACGTCGACGATATTGAGATGGTTGAGCCTAGCGGTGATGCGGGCCTCGCGCATAAACATGTCCACCACCGCCTGATTCTCCGCCCATCGCGGCTGCAGGATCTTGAGCACAAGCTCTTTGCGGAACCCGCCCGCAGCCTCGTACGTGGCAAGAAATATCTCCGCCATTCCACCTGTGGCAAGGTGCTCGACCAAGGTGTAGCGACCGAGCCGGGTGCCTTTGAGATCTTTTGCGCTTGCCATGTGATTTGCCGTATGCCGGCAGGCTATCACACTAGCGGCGGCTACCTAAGGCGCGATCTCGTCCGCGCAGCCCCGTCGGCGAGCACACAGAGGTGAGCAGAGGAGCACGCAAAGGCAGAGGGTCAAAGCTGGCCGCAGGTTGCTCCGACCCTCTGCCTTCCTGACCTCGCATCTTCATGCAGGCCGCAAAGATTCTGCCCGAAGCCGGGACATGATTGTGTCTCCCCGGCCTTGTGGCCTCCCCACTCACCCAAGCGCTCTTAGCGGCGCGACATCGAAGAACTGAGGCGCGAGGGCTAGCCCCCGTCTGGCCTGCCACCGTCGACTCGGAGATCGAAGCCGACACTGACCTTGGCCCGGCCGTTCGGGTAAAGCGTCAGTGACACGCTGGCGGAGCGCGCGAGACTCACCGTGGCAGAAACCTCATCGCTGATCCACGAGGGCACGGTGCTCTTGGTCACCGAATCACAAGTTTGCGAATAGGCCGCAGCCTGGAACACAACGGTACCGATGGGCAAGCCGGAGAAGCTTTCTTCCACGCTTTGGCCCAGGGTGACGGCGATGTCGCGAACCACCTGCCGATCGGTACTGCTGGCCGTGATGCGCACGCAGGCGACATCGGCAGGAACGTTCTCAATGTGGAGCGCGACCTGCTCCACGAGCTGCGGCTTTGACCCGGCGGAGTTGTCGTCACACCCCAGAAGGGGGAAGAGCGACAGTGTGAACAACGGAACGCTTGAGAGAACGAGTCGTGAGATCGGATTCATGTTCGAGCCTCCTTGAATGACGTTGACGGATGCTCCTGTTTTCGGCAGCCCGGCCGCCAAGTTGCTCGCCGGTTGACGAAAAGGCGGCCGGCGCGTTCCTTGCGTTGACTCACGACCCCCACCGGAATAGCTTCCGGGGCCATGAAGTTCGTCGATGAACCACTATCCGTGACCGACCCCAAGGTTCTGGAACTGGTCCGCGCCGAGGAGTGCCGCCAAGCCGACACGATTCGGCTGATTCCATCAGAGAACTACGTCTCGCGCGCGGTGCTGGAAGCCACTGGGTCCGTCTTCACGAACAAGTACAGTGAAGGTTACGCTGGAAAGCGTTATTACGAGGGCCAGCAGTTCGTAGACCCGCTGGAGACACTGGCTCAGGAGCGTGCCTGCTCGCTCTTCGGCGCGGAGCACGCCAACGTGCAGCCGTACTCGGGCTCGCCGGCCAACCTGGCCGTCTATTTCGCCTTTCTGAAGCCCGGCGACAAGGTCATGGGCCTGGCTCTGCCGATGGGGGGACACCTGACCCACGGCTGGAACGTGTCGATCACGGGGCGCTATTTCCAGTCTGTCCAATACGGCGTGCGCAAGGACACAGGCCGTATCGACCTCGACGAGGTGCGGGACCTAGCTCGGCGCGAACGGCCCCAGCTTCTGTGGGCCGGCGGCACGGCCTACTCTCGCCTTTGGGACTTTGCCGCGATGGCCGAGATCGCGCGTGAGGTCGGTGCCCGATTCGCGGTCGACATGGCACACATTTCAGGGCTGGTGGCGGGCGGCGCCCATCCTTCGCCGGTTCCCCACGCCGACGTGGTCACCACCACGACACACAAAACCCTGCGCGGTCCGCGGGGCGGCATGATTTTGTGCCGGTCAGCCCACGCGTCGGCCCTGGACAAGGCCGTGTTCCCGGGTCTGCAGGGTGGACCGCACGATCACACGACGGCCGGAATCGCTGTCGCTCTGCACGAAGCGTCGCAGCCGGCGTTCCGCGAGTACGCGCAGAACGTGGTCAAGAATGCCGCTGTCATTGCCGCCGAACTGATGGCGCTCGGCTACCACGTAGTCTCGGGCGGCACGGACAACCATCTCATCCTGGTCGATCTGACCAACAAGAACATCCCAGGAAAGCTCGCCGCCAAGGCCCTCGACAAGGCAGGCATCGAGCTCAACTACAACTCGGTACCCTACGACACGCGCAGGCCGTTCGATCCCTCCGGCATTCGTCTCGGCTCGCCCTCGGTCACCAGCCGCGGCATGGGAGCCACCGAGATGAAACAGATCGTGGCCTGGATGGATCGCGTGATGTCCAACCCAAACGACGACAACGCCGCCCACATCGCGGTCGAGGTGCGCGAGCTAACCAACCGCTTCCCGGCCCCCGGGATCCCGGTGAAGGCATGACAGCCATGGTCTCACGTCGCACGGTTCGCTCCTCCATCCTCCTGAGCGCGGCCCTTTTCGCCGCCTGGGCGCCTGCCGCGCGCGCCGAGGTCTTCGAGTTGCTCGACAAGACCAAGATGAACGGGAAGCTCATCCACTACTACGACGGCGTCTTCACCGTCGAAACCCAGGGGCAGACCGTCAAGGTCCCCAAGGAAAAAATCAAGAGCGTTTCCTTCCAGCTTCCGCCCGCTCGAGCCGAATTCTCCACTCCTGAAAAGACCTTCGAGCGGTGGCGCAAGGCCCTGGTCGAGGGCAACGTGGAGAAGGTGATCGACTGCTACGCGCTCATGTACCAGGGCATGCTGGCCACGCAGATGGGCCAGGCGACCGAGGGCCTCAAGAAGATGCAAAAGGAGGTCGAGGGGACCAAGTTCAGCATCAAGAGCTCAGCGGTCAAGGGAGAGACGGCCACTCTCAAGGTGACGCGCCAAAAGGGTGACGAGTCTGATACCGGTGACGTTGTCTTCGTGCGCGAGAACGGCGAATGGAAGATGCTGCCGCCGCAGCCGTGAGTCGCCCGCCGCATGAAACAACGTCGTCTCTTTCCGCCAGCGTGGACTGCGGCTGCGGCCATCGCGATCGGCCTGTCGGGCCACGCATGGGCTGCGACCAATCTGGATCCATTCGCCCGCACCACGCGGCCGGGTGCGCTGTTGCCCTTCCGCGCGGCGCAGGCCGAGGAGGAACCGGTGCCGGCGAAGACAGGGCCGGCAGCGACGCAAGAGTCGGAAACCGGATCGGCCACCGCCTCCGGAGGATTCGGGACGACGGCCACGGCCACGCCCACGACCACGACCACGGGAAGAGCTTGTAGCCGTGACGATCAGTGCCCGGCGGACACCATTTGCGAACAAGGCTTCTGTCGCTCCTTCGAAAGGGCCTTCAATCTTCTGCTCTTCCGCAAGGAAGGCGCGACGCTCGACTTCATTCCCTTCTACTGGTCGCGCCGGGGCAACCCGGGCTACCGCGTCCTGGCCCCGGTGTACTGGCACTTCTGGAGCGCGGAGTCCCGCACGCAGATCGCGGCTCCCTTCTACTGGCGGATCGAGGACCACCTCAAACAACGCGTGGTCACCGTGGTCGGCCTCTACTCGCAGACCCGACAGCCGGACGCTCGCTCGTGGGCGGTGTGGCCTTTCATCTATACCTCGACCAAGTTCGGCTGGGCCGCGCCTCTTGCCGGTTCGTTCACCATCGGCGATCCGGACAGGGGCCGCGCCTTCGGGCTTCTGGGTTTCCTCTACTTTTGGAAACGATCGCCCGACCACAAGTTCGACGTCTGTCCACTCTTCGTTTCGTCGCGTTCGAAGGACTTTGCCTTCACCTACGCCCTGCCGCTCAACTTCTACTGGCGTAGTGGGAATGAGGCGACCCTGCTCATCGTGCCGGTGGGGATTCGACACACGAGCCCCAAAGGCGGGTACTTCGGATCCTGGCTGGGCTACTCGTCGGTGGATGGCGAGAACAAGACCGGCGCGTTCCTCTGGTTGTACTATTTCGGCCGCAGCAAGACCTTCAACTACGATGTTGGATTCCCCCTGCTCTGGTCGTTCCGCTCACCGGAGGCGAGCACCACGATCGTCCCGCCGGTGTTCCACATCCGGCGCGACGGCTGGTCCATGGGGTCGGCCGCCCTGCTTGCGTGGTGGGGACGCGATCGGGAAAAGGGTGCAAGCTGGCAGGTCATCCTTCCGTTCTTTCTCGGCAGCCGTGCGGAGCACGGCAAGACGGCCCTCTTCCTCTCGCCACTCGGCGGCTACCGCCGTGACGACGACGCAGGCTCGCACGGGCTGACCTGGCTGGTGCCGCCGATCCTGCGCTGGCACGATCGGCAAACCGAGCTGGATTGGTATCTGCTGCTCTATGGACGCTATCGCGACATTCCCGCGAACGCCACCACCACCGTCGTAGGGCCCTACTACCTGCGCACCGATCCCGCCGGGACCACGCGAGCGGTTTTTCCGCTCTACTGGTATTTCCACGATCGCGCCCAGGCGGCCACTGCACAAGGCCTCTTGCCCTTCTACTTTCGTCGCCATTCCCGGGAAGAGAGCACAACCGCTGCCGGCATTTTCCCGCTGTGGGCCTACCACCGCCACTTCTCCGACGGTGGCCGCAGCGCGGGCCTCTTCCCCATCGTCTTCTTCGGTCACCGTGGCGAGCGCAGCCATCTGATCGTGGCCCCTCTCTACTGGCACTTCCGCGACCAGCATTCGAGCACCACCCTGGCCTTCCCACTTTGGCACCACACGAAAGATGCCACCAGCTCGCTCACCGCTATTTTTCCCCTGCTCTTCTTCACCGGCCACGATCACGAGGCCAGCTATCACATCCAGGTTCCGCTTCTGTGGCATTTCGCCGATTCCCAGCGGGGCACCTCCACCACCATAGTTCCCCTCTTCTTCCGCCACGTGGATCGGACCGGCTCGGCAGCGGGAATCGTGCCACTTCTGTTCTGGGGAAGCGGCAGTCAACGCCATCACTTCGTTCTCTTTCCGCTCTTCTGGAGATTCCGCGACGACGCCGCCAACCGCACCACCACCGTGGTGGGGACCTACCTGCACCGCAGCTGGGGCGGCGAGACCACGGATGCCTTGTTCCCGCTTTTTCATTACCGCCGGGGGACGCGGCCGGGCGGCCAGGACGAAACGAGCTTCACCCTGCTGCCCTTGTTTCACTATCGTCGCGACAGCCGAAGTACCTTGTTTGCCTCGCCCCTGGCGGCCTGGACTCGTCGTCCGGGCCTGCGGGCCGGCTTCGTCCTACCCTTTTTCTGGTACCGCAGCGACACGTTGCAAGTCCGCGGGGTGCCTCTGCTCTACCTCGACCATACCTTCCAGGGCACCGGCCAGCGCACGCGCATGTTCGGGCCCTATGTCATGGTGGACAGCCCCAGCGTGACGGCGCGGGTCTTCTTTCCCTTCTATGCGCGCTATTGGGAACCGGGAGATACCGGTACCTACGTCTTTCCCCTCTACTTTGGCCGCCGCGGCGACAACGGCTATCGATTGGACAGTTTTCTTCCCTTCTTCTGGTCCAGCCACGACCAGGACCACCGCACCCTCGTGGTCGGGCCTTGGTTCCGCGCCGAGAACAGCCGAAAGCACAGCCACGCCTCGGGCCTGATCCCCTTGTTTGTCTCGGCCGACAGTCCCCAGCGCCGTCTGCTGGTGACACCGCTTTTCTTCTACTATCGCAACCACGAAACCGAAACCAGCCGCGTGGTGTCGCCGCTCTACTTCCAGTCCAGCTGGCCCGACGGAAGCACCCATGTGGTGTTCCCCCTCTGGTGGCAAGGCCGTCAGGGCAGCAAAAGCCACATCCTGCTGATGCCGCTCTACTGGCATTTCGCCAATGGCGAAGAGCAGAAGTCGTTCAGCCTCGTGGGGCCGCTGTTGTGGTCGCGCAACCGCAGCGAAACCACCCGCGGCTTTCTGCCACTATTCTGGTATTCGCGCGATGGCGCGAGCCACACAGGCAGCGAGGCGTTGCTGCCGCTGTTCTACGAGAGGCATTCACGCGTGTCGCAGACCGTGGCCACGGCGGTTTTCGGCTTCGGCAAGGCGCCGGACAGCCTGTGGTGGTACACGGGCAACTTCGTCTGGCGCGACAGCTGGAAAAGCCGTTTTCATGCCTTCATCCCGCTCTGGTTCTGGCATCGCGACAAGGTCAGCGAAACCACCACCAGGGTGATCCCGCCGCTCTTCCACTACGCGCGTTTCAATCCTGAACGATCGCTTTCGACCTGGCTGTTGCTCTTCTGGCATCGCACCGACATCACCTCGTCGACCACCCTGGGCCTGCCTCTCTACTACGATCTGCACGCATACCACGATAACCGGCTCACCATGTTCCTGCCGTTCTTCTTGCGCTACCGGAACGAAGTCAGCGACCAAAGCACCACCATGGCGCCGCTCTTTTACCGGCGCAGTGGGCCCACGGACGCCAGCACCATCGCGTTCCCGCTGTACTGGCGTTTCTGGAGTGAAGAACGGTGCACCACCGTGTTCTTCCCGTTCTATTTCGGCGTTCGTCGCCCGACCTGGGAAGGAACCTTCATCTTCCCCAGCATCTGGATCAGCCGGGGCCTGGGCCCCGAGGCGGGAACCTCCCATTTCTGGTTCGTGCCGTTCTGGGAGTCGCAGGTCAAGCGGCCGGGCGACACCATGTGGGAAGTCCTGCTGGGCGTGCTGGGGTGGGAACGCATCGGCCGCAACCGCTACCTCAAGGTGCTCTTCATCCCGTTCGAACTGGAGCCAGTTACGGCTGCCCAAACAGCCTGGTACGGGCGCACGCCCAAGCGGGCGCCCGACCCTCGTGCGCGCGGCCTGAACCCGCAGACTTGGTGACCCGCTAACGACTAGTACGATCGCATCTCACCCGGATCGAAGTTCGACCACGGCTTGCACGGCTTCGTGGTGTCGACCACCGGAAGGCCACCGTCGGTCCCGCCCTGGATGACCGTCCCCGTACAGTCGGGCATTGCCGCAACCGGAACAACCCAACCGGTTTTCACCGCGGCCGACGTCCCGCCACCTGCGCCGTGAGCGCCCTGGAGTGAAAAACGCATGCCTGAGCTGTCGAGTGGGCTCACCTTCCAGCGGCCGTTGACCCCGGAGAAAGCGACCAAACCCGAGACGATGACTTCGTCGTTCGCCTGCAATGCCACACCGCCCCGGCCTACCAGTGGAACCGACGTGTCGATCTCGAGTGGATCCGACGATACAACTGCCGTCACGGCCTTGAAATCCGGACACGCTGTGCTCGAGGGGTTGGCCACAACACAGATACGAATGGGGCGCGAGACCTGCTTGTTGCCCAACGTGTCACTGGCCGTCACGGCCAGACACGCCCAGCCGTCCTTGAGGTTGTTGGAGGCATCGAACTGGCGGCCAGCGCACTGGAGACCGTCGGCCACTATCGGCCCGATCGTGTAGATGGATGGCAGATTCCCAGAGTAGTTGAGAACGTCAGTCATGGAATAACAGTGGGGCGTCGAGTCGCCGGCCGCATATTGGGCCTTGCTGAAATTCTGGGTGGTTCCGCAGAAGACACCCGGGTCGGGAGGCGAGAGACCGGTGGCTGTCGAGCATGCAACACCAGGTTCTGGGCTGAAGTCCGCCCCTTGGAATGGTGCGATGGGCAACATGTTCACGACCTGGGCGTCTGTGTCGGTCTGCGGCTTGGTCGTGGGCACCAAGTCAGGGTTGATATCGTCGCACAGACCATCGGGCGGGTTGCTGGTATCCACCACCAACGGCCGCGACGTATTGCTCAGAATGAACAAATGGACATTGCCTTGGTCCACGCCGCCGATGGGCACGAAGTCAGCGCTGCCAGTCTGCGGCGTGTTGCCGTTGTCCTCCGCGCGGACTCGAACATCGAAGAGCTGGGTAACCATGTCGCCGTCATCCACTGCGTCCGGGCCTACTGGATCGAAGGCCCAGCTGCAACTCAAATCCTCGTTGATGACTTTCACTCGACGGATGTACGGAGGATCCAGATCGATGGTGGGCGGGGTGTTGTCGAGCGAGAGCTCGTAGCTGACGGTGGACTCGTTTCCCAGGACGTCCCGTGCCCGGAAAGAGATGGTGGGGAAAAGTGCGTAAGAGGGGAGCTTGGTCGTGTCAAAGAGATTCGAATAGAGATTGCCGCCCCCGGACGGCGGCGCCAGCTTGACCTCGAAGTTCACGTTGCCGTTGCCCACCACCGCCACCACCGAGGACGTGTCCACCCCGGCCGGATCGGCCACCGTCGCGCTGATGGTGATCACACTCCCGATCATGGCGCCATTGGCCGGCACGGTCGCCGTGATGGCAGGCCCCGCGTTGTCACTCACGAAGTGGCGCAACACCACCGTCTCGACGCTGTTCTCGTCGGTGGCGCGAATGGTGACCAGCTCATCACCGTCCAGGGGCGGAACGAAGCTGTTGAAGTCGATGGTGCTCTTGTAGACGCCACCACTCGTCTGCGTCAGCGGGACCGCATCCCCCTGCCCCAGCGCCATGGTAACCAAGGTGATGGCAAACTGCGCCTGGGTTGCGTCGACCTCGACCGGCGCCGAACCCTTGTAGTATCCGCCTTCGCTCGGAGACTTCACGACGACGGTTGGTCCCGTATCCACCCACAACGTGACCTTGGTTGTCGCGGAAGCCCCGCCGACCGTGGTGGCGGTCAGGACCAGGTCATAGGCGCCCGTGGCGACCTTCGAGAGATCGAGCGGGACGTCGGAGAAGATGAAGCGTGTGGTGTTCGACTCAGGAGCCGCATTCGTCTCGGACTTGGCCAGCTTCACAGACGCTGCAGCCGTGCCGCTGACCGGGTCGTTCAGCGACGCCGTGACCAACGACACGTCGTCGGCCCGCATGTCGCCCGAAAGCGAGATCACCGTGACGGTGACCACCGGCTTGGGCCCATAGCTGGCCGGAACGATCAAGGGATCAGGCAGGCCACCGTCGGTGGGTGGGATCAACGACGCCATGTCGACGGCTACGGCAATCGACGGTGGCAAGGCTGGCGCGTCGACACCGCCCACCGCCCCATCTGCGCTGGAATGGCCCCGACCGTCACGTGCGCCGCTATCCCCACCACCGTCAAGCGTTGTCCGAATGACACCACCGTCGTCCTTTTGCGGCACTGGAGGGGACGCCTCTGGCTCGGTGCCCTTTGAGCAGCCGGCAAGAACCAGCAGCGCGCCCCATACAGTCAATCGGGAAACAAATGGTGCTCTCATGTACCGCCCTCTCCCTACTAGGTTCGGAAGAGGCGAATCAGTTATTTAGCCCCGGCCGGGGGTATCACGACGGGGGTGGGTTCCAGCGCCGGGTTTTCCCCGAGCGCCGCCCGGTCAGGCGCAGCGCCGGTCCGGCCCCTGCCCTTGGACTTCGCCTTCCCCTTCGCTTCGGCCTTCACGGACTCACCGTCGCCGGAGAGCGACCAGCCTTCACCAGATGTGGTCGCGGGCGAGGCCGAATCCGGTCCGGCTGGCGCCTTCTCCTCAATAGGAGCCGGCTTGCCCGGCGGAAAGTCGAACACCAGAAAACGCGTACCGTTGGGCCCGTCCTCGGTCCCTGGCGTGGCGCTGGCGATCTCACGAAGCGTGATGAGAAGCTCGACGTCCTTGCGGCGCTGCTTGGCCGAAACGCTTTGCACTGGCGTTGCAAAGGCGCGTGTGTCGATCTTGCGCCGGTTGTTCGCCATGTGAATACGGCACCCGCGAAGCAGAACAGTCAGCGTGGAATGGCTGCCCTTCGACACAGGGCCTTCCTTTACCTCGAACTCCACCGGCCCGGTGGTCTGAAAGAAGACACGCGACCCCGTCGTCGTCGGCTGAAAGCCCGTCCAAATGAGATGGGGCGGACTTAGGGGAGACTGGGGCAACGGGTTGCTCACGTTGCTCCCTGGAGTGACACCCCCGTACTTGCCGCCCGGCGTACCCGAGGGCGCGCTGACGCCCTGGTCCGTGGGCACAAGTTGGTCGGCTCGGGCAGGCCCTGCCACCACGACGCCCGCGCAGGCAAACAGCACCGGACGCAGAAGACTCAGATTCGCGCGCAGGTTCTGGTTCATCCCCCGTCATCATAAGCGTGGGCCCGACGATCTGGCAAATACAGAGCGCGTCAAAAGCCCGCAATGCTGGACCGCGCTAAATTGCGCACCGTGACTTCGAGCCCGACCCCCGCCCCTGCTGCCAAGAGCGAATGCTCGCCGTGCACGATTTCTTCAACGCGCCTTCACGGCATCGGGTCGGAGCCCACAATGGCGTCCACCGGCTCATTGAGCAGCCGGGCTCGCACGGCGCCAACCAGGAAGATCGAGCCAGCCACCACGACAAGGCCATTGGGCGCTCCGGCCACCAGGGCACGAGCGCGCGCGAGGGCAAGGCCAGGGTCAACCACCACCTCGACTCTTCGTCCTCTGTCGCGCGGAACCAGCGCCGCCAGCTCCTCGGGCGGAAGCGACCTTTCGCTGGGCGAGCGCGTGGCCACCACGAAATCGAAGTGCGGGCAGAGCGCGGCCAGCATGGCCGCTGCATCCTTGCCCTGGACGATAGACACCACCAGGGCACAACGGGACGTGGCCGGTAAGGCAGCGGCCAGAGCCGCCGCTCCCTCGGCGTTGTGGGCGCAGTCGACCAGGATATCCGCGGCCATGCGCTCGAACCGCCCTGGCCAGCGCGTCTCGGCCAGGCCGTGCTTGACGACATCGCGCTGCAATACGAAGCCCATGTTGGACGCAACCTCTTGGGCCAGGGCCACGGCCAGGGCTGCGTTCGAAGCTTGGTGGGCCCCGGCCAGCGCCAGCGGGAAGTCCGGCGCAATGAAGTCGACACCCAATCGGCGCAACGGGGCCCCGGTTTTGTGCGCGACCTGGGCGACTTCAGCCAGGGCCTCAGCGGGAAGCGGCCCCAGAAAAAGCGGCACCCCAGTCCGCGCGATGCACGCCTTTTCGTGGGCGATCTCGCGGATGGTCTTGCCCAGCAGATCCTGGTGGTCGAGCGCAATGCTGGTGATCGCGCAAGCCAGAGGGTGCGAAGCGGTGGTTGCGTCCAGTCGGCCGCCCAAGCCTGTCTCCAGCACGGCCAGGTCGACGTTGGCCTCGGCAAAGGCCAGAAAGGCCAACACCGCCGAGATCTCGAAGTAGGTCAGAGGCACGCCGGTTGCCGCCACCGCTTCATCAAAGTTGCCCAAACGCTCGCCCTCGACCTCGCGGCCGTCGACACGGATGCGCTCGGAAAAACGGCAAAGGTGCGGCGAAGTGAACAGCCCCGTGCGCAAGCCCGCGAAGCGCAGGATCGATTCGAGGAAGGCAGCCGTCGAGCCTTTGCCGTTGGTGCCTGCGATCTGCACCGCTCGAAAGCGACGCTCAGGCCAGCCCAGCCGCTCAAGAGCCAGCCGCACGCGGTCCAGGCCAAAAGAGACGCCCAGCGTCCGCGCCGATTGCAGGCGAGCCAGCAGCTTCCCATACGCCGTGTTCATGAGACTGACGGCCGGTGCGTCCGGACTTCAGTTGCGGGTGGTCAGCGCCGGCGTTCCCATCCAACGCAAGGCCAAGACAATGGATGCTTTCAGTTCCTTGCGAGGCACGATGATGTCTATGAAACCGTGACTGAGCAGGAACTCGGAGCGCTGGAAGCCAGGGGGCAAGTTCTGGCGGATGGTGTTCTGGATCACGCGCGGACCTGCAAAGCCGATCAGTGCCTTGGGCTCGGCGATGTGCAGATCGCCCAGCATGGAGAAGCTGGCCGCCACGCCCCCCGTAGTGGGATGCAACAAAATGGACAGGATCGGCACGCGTGCCTCCCGCAAACGCGCGATGGCAGCACTGGTCTTGGCCATCTGCATGAGCGAGAGGATCCCTTCCTGCATCCGCGCCCCACCTGAAGAGGAGAAGATGAGGGCTGGCACGCGGCGTTCCAGGGCGCGCTCGAAGACGCGCGCGATCTTCTCGCCCACCACCGACCCCATGGAACCGCCCATGAATTCGAACACAAAGAAGCCCGCCTCGACCGCGATGTTCTCAATGCGGCCGCCGACGGCGATCAGCGCCTCGACCTCGCCGGACGTCTTGCGCATGGACTTTAGACGATCGCTGTACCTCTTCGAATCGCGGAAGCCCAAAGGGTCGACGCTTTCTACGTGTGCGTCGTGCTCAATGAGGCTGCCCTTGTCCATGATGGAGGCGATGCGATCGCGCGTGGCCATGGCGAAGTGGTGACCGCAGCTCGGGCACACATCCAGGTTCTTGTGCACATCCCCGGTCAGGACCGTCTCGCGGCACATGGGGCACCTGGTGAAAACGCCCGCCGGGATGCTGCGCTTCTCAGACGTGGGTTCGTCCTGTTTCCTACTTCGCCTATACCAGACGATCGGGAGTTTTTCGGACACGATTCCCAATTTCGACCGCGGACAGCGATCTGTCAACCATCCGCGACGTCCCCCAAACCCGTCATAACCGCAGAAGGTCGTGGCCGCGGTGTCGGGCAGCCCGGCGGATTTGCCCGCCCCGCGGCCCCGACCGGAAAACGCACGGCTTCCAGGGGCGCATTCCTCGCCCTCGCCGGCGCCCTCATGATGCTTACGGCCGGAGAGATCGAGGACGCCGCAGGAGGACTATGAGCGCACCGGCACCGCCGTAGCGGGGCGGGGCCGAGGCGAAAGCCAGGACCTGCTTGGCCACCGGCCCCCGGCGAAGCGACTCGACCAGGGCCGGTCGCAGGGCAGGCCCAGCCAGGCCGGAATGCAAGCCCCGGCCATGGATGAGCAGGACGCAACGCCGACCCTGCGCGAGCGACTGTTCGATGAAGCGTTCGGCCTGGTGCGCGGCGGCCTCGGCAGACAAGTGGTGCAAGTTCAACTCTGCCTGGGGTACGATCTCGCCGCGGGCGAGCGCGCGGACCAAGTCGTGGGCCACGCCAAAAGCCGCACCGGTCAATTTGTCGCCGTCCTCATCTACATGCAGCGCATCCTGCGGCGGCCGCAGCCGTGCGCTCGCGGCTGGCGCGGACGGGTCCTCTTGCCACTCGGGCACGGCGCGGCGGGGCCCAGGCGGCAAGGGCCGTACCCCTTGCATCTCAGCCTCGAAGAGCCGGCGGTCTTCTTCCTCCGCCGCCTGCCGGCTTCGAGCGGGGGGCGCGTCGGCTGGTGAGGTGGGCTTGCGTGAATACACGATCAGTTCTTCTGCCTGGCCGGGTGGGAAACCTGCCGGCTTCGCCGGTCAGGGTTCCCATATCAAACGTTACCCCAAGCTCGTCGCCGCGACAGCTTGGAAAAAGGCTAGGGGCCTACCCCACCCACGCAGGATCTCGCCACCCTCACTTGTCAGGGGTTGCGAGTCGTTGTAGGTGGACCTTTATGGCCGCACCAGTCAGCGCCGAGCCACTTCAGGTCGACGTTCGCGGATTGTCCTTGGAGGACCATCGCGCGGCGGTCGCCCGTGCCCTGCAGGAGTTGCGCCTGGGCCGCCGCGTGGTTCTCATGACCGACCGGGATCCCAGGCCCATCCTCTCCGCTTTCCGCCAGATGCATCAAGGCGAGATGGACGGCACCATCACCGTGCTTGCAGCCGACCTGTTTCGCGCCGATCTGCGGATGCACCGCCCAGAACAGAAGCTCACCCTTGCGGAACACCTGCGATCCGACCATGCGCGCATCGACGGCCTGCTGACCGAGATGCAGCACCTTCTGCGTATCGGCGCGCTGGCCGAGGTGGAGCGGCATTTCGCCGCGCTCGAGGAGGCTCTCAGCCGTCACATGGTCGCCGAGGAGGCGTTGCTCTTTCCCGCCATGTTGCGGATGACCGAGGCTGTGGCGCGCGCCGTGCCTGGGATGCTCGCCGAGCACGGAGAGCTGCGCGCGCTTCTCCCCGAGCTGGCAGCGGCCCTTGCCAAGCAGGACGTGCTGGCGACTGAAGCCCTCCTGCCCCAATTCCGACGCAGCCTGGCCCGCCACCACGAGGACGAGGAGCACCTAGTCTACCCCATTACCGACTGGGCCCTATCGCCCGATGAGCAAGAGGACTTGGTCAAGCGGCTGCACGGCGACTAGCCGCATCTTCGCTTCCAGATGGGCGCTTCGAACTGTCCATCAAGGACACGTTGCTTGAGGCAGGCCCGAAATCCAGCTCTGGATAGTTGCGTAATCTGGATCGTCTACGGAAAGGATCTGGCCGCCGAGGTGGTCGTAGCCGGTCGCACGTAGCAACAACAGGCTGCCCTCGGGAAAGCTGGGTGAGACCAGCATCACAACCATGGCGCGATCCGCCTTCGCGTCCCCGGTCAGCACATACGGGGTGTACTCACCGGATCCCCCCTTGGAGTGACAGTCCTGACAGCGCGCCTGCAGGATGGGATAGACGTCGTTCTCGAACACGGGATCATCGATAGGCGCCCGCTCGCCCGTTCCGTCGGCAGACGCGTCACCCGCCGGTCCACGCCGAAAGTCTGCGCAGGCCCAGCCCAGTAAGGCCGCAGACAGAAAGACCAAGAATACGCCTCTAGAAGCCATACATCACCATGAGGCGTAGGAAGTCGTTGGCGTATTCGTCCACCTTCTCGAAGTTCCAATAGTAGCCCAGGCTGAACTGGGCGCCGGCGTACTCCGCGACCAGTGCCAGGTTGTGGTGTGAACCATCGGCCGCAGTGGCGCGTCCCGGATCATAGGAGAAGCCCCTGTGGTTGTTGAAAGTCATGAGGCCGCTGCGCGCCTGCAAATAGAGCCAGCTCGTCGCGTAGAAGCGCAACCATAGGTAGTCGGCGAAATGATAGTAGGCGCCAGCGTCCGGTATGGCGTCGGGCCTGCCGTAGCTAAGGTCGGTCGACACAAAGGCCCGCAGCAGGCCTACGCCCAGTGCCAGTCGATTCACGACAGGCCATGAAGGACGCCAGATCGCCAGGTCAAGCGCCTGCATGAGCAGGCTGCGGCCAAAACGCAGCCGATTCCAGTACAGCGAGTACCACAACGTCACCGGCCCGCGCGAAAGCGACACGCGGTTGCCCACTGCCACACGCGCACCGTTGTACGCTTGCAGGTCGCGCTGCATGTCCAGGGTGCTCGCACGGGCGGACAGATCGAACCCTTGCACCAGATAGAGATCGACAGCCAAGGAAAACCCTTTCACCAACGCATCGGCGCGCAGGCAGGCGCCGAAAGAGGACCACACCACGGGCAGGAGCCTCTGGTCTATCGCGCTCAATCCCCCGTAGTTCTTGTGAAAGAGCGGATCGGGCCCGAACGGCACCATGATCTTGCCCACCCGCGCGGACAGGCGAAAGGCCGATCCCGCTCGCCACAAGCGCGCGGTCAGCTCGTAGAAATACTGTCCGATGACCTCCGCATTGAATCCGATGGGGACGTCGTCGCCTTGGCGGGATATGAAGACGAAGTGGTGGTAGTTGCGAAAGGCGTTCTGGCCGCTGGTCAGGCCGCCGTCCATGCCCACGCGCTCGTAGCTCGCATCGAAAAGACCGCCGATTCGGATGCCGCCCGGCAGAAGCAGAGGAGACTCGTGCGCGTGCTCCGGTTCCGTCTCGACCCTGGCCGGCGCGGGCTCCGGCGTGGTGGCGCCCGACCCGGACGCCTTCTCGCTGGTGGCGCCCGCATCGCCCTGCTGAACCTGGGGATTCTCGGTTGCACCTTGCGCACGCGAGTCCAGGCCCAGCAGGAGGGTCAAGGCCACAAAGGTCCAAGTGATGCGCAGACGACTCATCATTTTGCGTGGCAGGACTTGCGACAGGCCGCACGTTCCCCGCTAGCCGGCGGCGCGCTCTGGCCATTGTGGCAGGCGCCACAGAACATGCCCTCATCCATCTCGTCATGGGTGAAGCCCTTGCGCGCCCTGGGAAAGATCGCCGGATGGCAGACGAAACACGGATACTGGTCGTGTTGCCAGTGGGAGAACAGCCCAGCGTCAGCGGGATCGGCCGCGCCGTGCGGCTTGACGATAGGGACGCGTACGACCACGGGCATAGCGATCCCCGCGGCCGATGCGAGTACGGCCGCACCTGCAACAACGCGCGACCACTTCTCGAGCATCGGAGGGCAGTGTATCTCAGGAACCGTATCCACCAAAGACCCTCTGGGACGTGCTGCCACCGAAGCACAAATGCCACGCCACGGCGAGAGTTCGCACGGCCTCAAGTCAAAGCCTGCGGCTCCGCCGGCCAGACAAAAAGCTGATGCTACTCACCCAGCGATTCGGCGACGCTGGAGAAACGGGGCTCCACCGCGCGGAAAGCCTCGACCACCACAGGGTCGAGATAGGTGCCGCTGCGGCGGTAGATGGCGGCACAGCATTCCGCGTGCGGCAGGGGGGGTTTGTAGAAGCGTCTCGATCGCGCGGCGTCGTAGGAATCCGCCACCGCCATGATCCGCGCCGAAAGGGGAATGGCCGTGCCGGCCAGCCCGTGGGGATACCCCGTGCCGTCCCACCGCTCGTGATGCGAGCGCGCGATCTGGATGCCCAGACGCACGAACCCGTTCTTGGGATAGGCTTTCTGCACCTCTTCCAGGGTTTGCGCGCCCAAAGTGGTGTGCGATTTCATCTCGTCGAACTCTGCCGGCGTGAGGGGACCGGGCTTGAGCAGGATGCTGTCCCGGATGGCGACCTTGCCGATGTCGTGCAACGGGCTGGCGCGGAAGATGTTCTCGATGAAGGCCTCGTTCACTCTCTCCCCCCGGCTGGGGTGATCACGCAATTGGGTCGCCAGGAGCTGGCAGTAGATCTGCACGCGTTCGATGTGCTTGCCGGTTCCCTTGTCGCGCGACTCGGCCAGGCGGGCCAGCGCTACGATGGTGGCCATCTGGGAATCGGAGATCTCACGCACCTGCTCTTCGACCCGCTCCTGCAGCTGCCGATTGTGCGCCTCAAGCTGGACCTGCAGCCGTCGCAGGCGCAGATGCGTTTCCACCCGGGCGCGTACTTCCTCGAACTGGAAAGGCTTGGTTACGTAGTCCACCGCGCCCACGTCGAAGGCCCTCACTTTGTCCAGGGTTTCGCCCAAGGCCGACAGGAACAGCACGGGGATCTCGCGCAGCTTGTCGTCCTGCTTCAGGCGCCGACAGACCTCGTAGCCGTCCATCTCCGGCATCATGATGTCGAGGAGGATGAGATCCGGTGGCTCACTGGAAGCGGCCTGGAGCGCCAGCCTGCCGTTGGGCACGGCGCGTACCTTGTAGCCCTGTTGCTTGAGCAACTCGAGTAACACGCGTAGGTTCTCGGGCGTGTCGTCGACGATGAGAATGGTCTTGGGAGTTCCAACCCCCGGCGTGATTTCGCTGCCGTTCATGCATCCCCCCGCGGCGGCAGCGTGTCGAGGAGCTGCTGATACTCGAACCCATGGGCCAGGGCACGCAAGGCCGCGCCGGCCCTGGGGTCGTTGACCGCGATCCGGTCGATGAGCAAGAGCATCCGATCGAAGTCGCCCGCGGTGGTGGCGTCGCGCAGTTCGTTGGTCAGGTCCGCAGGCGCAACATCAAGGACGGCCCGCAGCGATCGCATCGTCAACGGGCTGCCCGCCACCGACCGGATGGCGGTCTCGTCCCGAAAGTATACGTATTCCACTCCCAAGCAGGCCCACAGCTTCTCGAACACCTCAGGCTCCCGCAGGGGCGTCCCCATCACGTCGTCAGCGCCGACCGCAAGGGCCCGCTCGCGCGCGGCTTGGTCGCCACGACCGACCAACGCCACGACCGGCGTTCGCCCTCCTCGCGCAGACGACTTCACCCTTCCGATTGTCTCGAAGCCGCGTTGCGGACGCGTGCCAACGTCGACGAACACCGCGTGCGCCGACCATTCTTCGAGAACCGACAAGACCTCGTCCACCGGGACTGCATGTCGTGTCTCGAAGCCGACCGCGTCCAGCATGGAGACCAGTGATTCGTGGCCGTCACCCACCTCGCTCGCCACCAAGACGCGAAAGACCACCTGCCCAGACCGAATCCCTACCACACGTCGCGCCGACCCTGCGTCAGCCGACACGGCGGCATCGTTTTCTTCCAGGCGGACGACGACGTGAAAACAGCTCCCCTTGCCAAGCTGACTTTCGACGCTGATCGTGCCACCCATGAGGCGCACGAACTCTCGACTGATGGCGAGGCCCAGGCCGGCGCCGCCAGCCGTGCGGGCACCGGTGGAGGTCTGAACGAAAGCGTCGAAGATCCGTCCTAGGTCGGCGGCGGGAATGCCCGGCGCCGTGTCTTCCACGTCCACCAGCAGGCGCCACGCAGCGTCCGAAGCATGCTCGCTGCGCAGCCGCCAGATCACCTGTCCGCGCTCGGTGAACTTGATGGCGTTGCTGAGCAGGTTGGTGAAGATCTGGCGCAGCTTGTGCCCGTCACCCCGCACCACGAAGGGCACATCCTCGGCCACCTCCACCCGAAACAGCAGGCCTTTGGCATTGGTACGCAAACGAAAAATGGCGGCCAAATCCGAGACGAGATCGCGCAGATTGAAAGTGGCGACGCTCAACTCGACACGGCCGGCTTCGATCTTGGACATGTCCAGAATGTCGTTGATGACCGCCAACAGGTGCTGGCCGCTGCGCACGATGGTGTCCAGGTGCTGCCGCTGAGTGGGACCTAGCGCTCGATCTTTGAGCAAGAGCTGAGAGAAACCAAGGATGGCGTTCATGGGGGTGCGGATCTCGTGCGACATGTTGGCCAGGAACAGGCTCTTGGCCTCGTGGGCCCGCTGGATGCTGGTCAACAACTCTCGCTCGCGGCTTACGTCGCGAAACACGCACACCACTCCCGCAGGCCCACCCCGGTCGTCGAGGAGTGGCGCCGCCGAAAGTGATATGACCACGTTCCCTCCGCCCAGACAAGAGTGCGTGACCTCAAGCGGCGGCAGGGGTCGCCGGCTGGAGCAGGCACGGTCGGCGGGACAGCCAGCACTGTCACACAACGGTCGGTCCTCGCACCGGCCCGCGTGCAGAACCTCCCCGCAGGTCCGGCCGATGACATCGATTCCCGACTGGCCGGTGATGGCTTCGGCCCCGGGATTCCATGACGTGATCCGGTGCTGCGTATTGATGGTGAACACGCCGTCGGCAATGCTGTGCAAGACATTCTCCGCATACTGCTTCTGCAAGGCCACTTCGCCCGCCAGTTGCTCCGCGCGTCGGTGGATCTCCGACTCACTTCGCTGCAGGGCCAGGAGCTGCTCCTTCTCGGCCGAGATATCGCGCTGCAAACCCCAGGCGTAGATGAGCTGGCGATTTTCAATCAAGCCCGTGATCGTGTTCGACGTCCACAACTTGCGGCCGCGGTGGTCTACGTCGAGTACCTCGAAATCCGTGACCCGGTAGCCGGCACGAATGAAATCAATCAAGCGCGCAATCTTCTCATCTCGGGTACCAGCCATGTTGGCAGACATGGATGCTCCGACCATGTCTTCCGCGCGGCTGAAGCCGTGCAGTCGCGCATACTCGTCGTTGCATTCGGCCACCACAACGTGGTCGAGGAGCCACTCGGCCTGCCTGCGTTCTGGCCAATCGGTGGGCAACTTGGGATAGCCGTCGTAGCGCACGACCCCCACGCTACGCATCAACAGAAAGCCGCGGAAGCTCGACTCCAGAGCCTTGCGCTCGCTCAGGGCAAGCTCGAGCTCAGCCACCCGCTTGCGCAAACTGCCAAGCTCGGCCTCGTCCTCTGCCGGAGTCTGCTGGGTACGGTCCGTCATGGGGCGAACGCCTGGGGCCAGGCGCCGGATAAGCGCAGAGCATAGCGCGGAATCCCACCCTCTCACATGCCGAACTGAGCAGTCCGGTGCTGGGCGCGGCGAAACCGGAGTCTCCCTATCCCATTTTAGGCCGCCTTTTGAGCCCGCCGGAAGCCGACGGTGTTCAGAATGTCCTGGTTGGCGGAGAGGGTGAGATTCGAACTCACGATACAGGTTTTCGCCCGTATAACGGTTTAGCAAACCGCCGCCTTCGGCCTCTCGGCCACCTCTCCGTGGGTGCTTGGTACTACTTGAGATCCGGCCAAATCTCAAGTTCGAAGGGCTAGGGACGTTCTAGAGGAGGAGAAGGGATTCGAACCCTTGGCGCCCTTTTGAGGCGCTACGGTTTTCAAGACCGTCGCCTTCGACCACTCGGCCACTCCTCCGGATGCAATTTCTGTTCGAGAATACTCGATATGCTGCCGACATCCTTGCGTCATGTTTCGTGATCTGGCCTGGCCCGACCGAGATCCCAAAGACCTGGCGCAGTGAGGGCACTCGGGGGCTGCGACATGTGAAAGGCATATCCAAGGACGCGACCAAAAGGGAACGGAATCTCTTGGGGCCGGTTCGAGAGATGGGTTTCCCAGCGCTGTGCGGGCTTCCCCGGGTGCCGTATCCGAACGGGCTCGCCTCGCCGATCCGGCCGGCGTCCGCGTCTACGAATTGAGCGCATTCTTGAGGATCTGGCTGGGCTTGAAGGTCAGGACGCGGCGGGCGCCGATGGTGATCTTCTGGCCGGTCTGCGGGTTGCGACCGGCGTGGGAGTGCTTGTCCCGGACCACGAAGTTCCCGAACCCCGAGATCTTGATCTTCTCGCCCTTCTCCAAGGTCTCTTTGACCGTGTCGAAGACGGTCTCGACCATTTCGACGGCCTCTTTCTTCGAGAATCCGCCAACCTTCTCGTGTACGACGTCGACGATTTCCGCCTTGGTCATGCGCCTACGTTGACCAAGAAGCCCTTTGATGTCAAAGGGGCTTGGGTTGGCTCGGCGACAGCGCGAGTATCCTTGCTATGAAATGCGCTGATGGACGATTGCGAACGCGCCCACTTCCACCGGGCCACCTTCGAGCAGGCAGCAGGGCATGGTGAATCTGACAGCGGCACGGCAGGCATCCTGACTAGACTAGAAGCGTCCGCGGGCGCTCGCGCTTAGACCGCCGGGCATCCAACCCAGACTCAGCGAGGTGTCGTCCGAGCTGCTACCATGGCTGGCCCAGATGCGATAGAGGAGCACACCCTCAACAATGGCCGCCGCGCCGGCAACTCCGAACATGGCGTACGACGCGTACGCGGCCGGTTTGGCGCTGCTGCAAGCGGACTGGGCGTCTGGCAGGAGGTTCTGGCGAAATTTGCTCTGGCATGTGTCCATGTCGTTACGCGCAACGATGTTCATGATAATGCCACTGGCCAAGGCCGCGACGCCGACGCCTCCAACGACCCACGCCGGGAGGTGGCTGGAGCCGCGACCCTCACCGCCCCGTTCGGTCACTCGAGGCGCCCGCTCGGGGGAGACCGGCCTGACCGGATTCTCTTCGGGTGCTTCGAGGGGGACATTCAGCTTTTCCTCGACCGGGGGAGGTTCCGTGGTCGGTGGCCCTTCCCCGACGTCAATCTCCTTGACTTCCTTGATTTTCGCCTGCAGGTCCCGAATCTTGCCCGTCACCTCGTCTTTGTCCGCAGCGTCAGCCTTCAAGGTCAAATAGACCTGGTAGGACTTCAGGGCCAGCTCCACGTCGCCTGCACGCTCGGCGGCCCGCGCGAGGTTGTACGCGGTGGACGGATGGGCCATCATCCTCATAGAACAGGTGTAGGCACGCACGGCCTCGACGTCCTTGCCGGCGTTCTCGGCCGCCTCAGCCCGCGCGAACCATTCCTTGGCCAGGGCCCGCCGTTCTCTCAGTTGATCGGGCGCGCTAGCTGGGCACTCGGCCGCACGGACAGCCGAAGCGCTGAACAGGGCTAGGCCGCAGACCAGAAGGGGAAGTGAAAACGCCAGGAGAGAGGAAATGCGCGCTTTCTTCATGGCTTTGACCAAGGCTAAGGATGGGAGGGCTTCCCTCGAAATTCTTCTTGGTGGTTCTCTTGCAAAGAGTGCCATGGGGCACCGACGACCACACTATACCCGAATCTGGCGCTGACCCGAATCTGGATTCCGCGCTACCCGCGCCCGATCGCACGGCTGATCTCGACCTGCGCCGGCGGTGGCACGCTGCTGGCTGGCGGAACGGCGCTGGCCACCGGGATCAGATCGGCATCGGCTCGCCGGTCGCCCCGCTCGCGTCGCTCGCTGGGCACGCGCCAGTCAACCGGCACTGACGGTTCCTTGAGAAACTCCGACGGCTTGGGCAATGCCAAGGCGACGCGCAACACCTCGTCCATATGTCCTACCGCGACCACCCGCGTGTTCTTCAGCACACGCTTGGGGATGTCACGCAGGTCTTTCACATTGTCCCTGGGGACGATCACGGTCTTGATTCCGCCCCGGTGGGCCGCGAGGATCTTTTCCTTCAAACCGCCGATGGGCAGCACGCGACCGCGCAGCGTGATCTCGCCGGTCATGGCCACGTCCCGGTGGACCGGCGCGCGCAGCAACGCCGAGACCATAGCCGTGCAGATGGTGATGCCGGCCGATGGGCCGTCCTTGGGGATGGCCCCCTCGGGCAGGTGCACATGGATGTCCGCGTGCGAGTAGAAATCGCGGTCGATACCCAGCGACGGCGCCCGCGAGCGCACGTAGCTGATGGCCGCCTGGGCTGATTCCTGCATGACATCGCCCAACTGGCCGGTCAGGACCAGTTTGCCCTTGCCAGCCACGATCGACACCTCGGTGACCAGTAGATCGCCGCCGTGGGCGGTAACCGCCAGCCCATTGGTTACCCCAACCTCGTCGGTATCCTCCTGTCGTCCCTGGCGAAAGTGGGGCGATCCCAGATACTTGGCCACGCGCTTCGGCGTGATCTTCCACGTCGTGACGGCACGGTCAGCCAGATACTCGCGCGCGACCTTGCGGCATATGCCCGCGATTTCACGTTCGAGACTGCGCACCCCGGCCTCCTTGGTGTAGCCCTGGATGAGGACACGCAGGGTTTCCTCGGGTATGTCCAGCGTGAGGTCAGCCAAGCCGTGGTCGCGCTTTTGCTTGGGCAGAAGGTAGTTCTCGGCAATGGCCAGCTTTTCGAATTCGGTGTAGCCGGCAATCGGGATCACCTCCATGCGATCCTGCAGCGGGACCGGGATGCCCTGCAGGAAGTTCGCCGTGGTGATGAACATGACGTCGGACAGGTCGTAGTCGAGATCCAGATAGTGGTCGCAGAAGGTGCTGTTCTGCTCGCAATCGAGAACCTCGAGCAGGGCCGCCGAAGGATCACCGCGAAAATCAGTGGACATCTTGTCCACCTCGTCGAGCAGAAACACTGGATTGGCACTTCCCGCCTTCTTGAGTGACTGGATGATCTTGCCCGGCAGGGCGCCGATATACGTGCGCCGGTGGCCACGGATCTCGGCNNATCTCGGCCTCGTCGCGCACCCCGCCCAGCGCCAGGCGCACGAAGTTGCGTCCGGTGGCCCGCGCAATGGATTGGGCCAGCGAGGTCTTGCCGACGCCCGGCGGCCCAACCAGACATAGGATGGGTCCCTTTTGCTTGCGCACCAGGGCCTGCACAGCCAGGTACTCGAGGATACGTTCCTTCACTTTCTTCAGGCCAAAGTGGTCCTGGTCGAGAATGCGTTCCGCCTCGGCCACATCCAGCTTGTCTTCGGTGCGCGTGCCCCAGGGCAGGGCCAACACCCAATCGATGTAGTTGCGCACCACGGCGGCCTCCGCCGACATGGGTGCCATTAGCCGCAGCTTCTTCAATTCCTTCCTGATGCGCACCGTCGCTTCTTTGGACAGCTTGATCTGGCCAACCTTCTCCTCCAGCTCCGCGAACTCGTTCTTGAATTCGTCGCGCTCGCCCGCTTCCCTCTGGGCCGCATCGCTCTCCGCGCTGAGAATCTGCTCCTCCTGGCGCTTCTCCATCTGGCGCCGCGCCCGCGTGCGCAACTTGCGCTGACTCTGTAGGACCTCAATTTCGGCTCGTAGCAGTTCAGCCAAGCGCAAGAGGCGGTCAGTCGGCCGCACCATTTCCAGGATGGCCTGCTTGACTGCGAGCTTGAGCTGTAGTTGCGCCGCGATCGTGTCCGCCAAGTCGGCCGGATCCTCGATGCTGTGCACCGAGGCCAGGATCTCGGGCGCCAAGCGCTTGTCCAGCTTGACGAAACTGGCAAAGGCCGCGTGCGCCTCTCGGGCGGCGGTCTCGGCCTCGGCCGACCACTCGATGTCTTCCAGGATCTCATCGACCTCGACGGCCAGGAAGCGCTCGCCCTCCACGAAACGGCGTACCACCGCGCGCCGCTTGCCCTCCACCAAGACCTTCACCGTGCCGTCGGGCAGACGCAGGACCTGGATCACGTTGGCCAGCGTCCCCACCGGGAAGATGTCTTCAGGGGTCGGCTCGTCGGTCTGGACCCGCTGCGCAGATAGGAAGATCTCCTGGTTGTCGCCGCGAGAAGTGACCTCGCCAAGGGCGCCCAGCGACTTCTCACGCCCTACGAAAAGCGGCACCACCATATGCGGGAAGACCACGGTGTCCCGCAGCGGAAGGAGCGGGACGCAACGTGAACCGGTTGTTTGGTCGTGACGGTCGGACAAAGGCGGCCCTTTCTGCGCGGCTGCTTGCAGCCAAAACGCTGGGCGCGATCGTATCAGGGGCAGATCAGGGAGGCGAATTTCTGCATGATTGGCTTCTTCACACAGGGAACGCGGTGGGCACCCTAATCCCGCGCCAAAGCGCGGGATCAAGGCGTAGCCAGCCGTGGCGCTTGGCTTTTGGTGCGACGAAGCCGTCACCCGTTGGGTGAAGGCGGAGGTCGTGGCCACCCTTCATTGCCTTGCCGGAGGAGCAGCTTCGCTTTGGAAAACGACTTTCGGCTAGGCGCCCCGCGGCGTCGCTGCGCTTGCCGCGGGATTACGGTCCGATCCCCCATCTTTCCCAAATTGGGCGGCTCCGGTATCGTGCGGGCGTGCAAAACTACCGGAGACCTAGGCCAGCCATCCCTTCATCAACCCGGCTTCCGGCACTCGCGGCGCTGCTGCTTCTGCCTGCCTGCATTATGCCCGGTCAAAAACCCGCGTTTGGCAACAACGCCGTTGCCCTTGACTCATGCGGCGGTGACGGCCTGATTGACAACGGCGAGGACGGCAACAATCAGGTTCTGGTCCGCGACGGCCGCAACGGCTACTGGTACACCTACGTCGACGAGGTCGGGTCGACCGTGGTCCCCGAGGCTGGCTCGCGCGGCGGCACTTTCAGCATGTCGCCCGGCGGGGCCAACGGCTCGAAGTACGCGGCCAATGTGCGGGGAAAGGTTGCCAGCGGGAGCAGCGTCGTCTTTGGCGCCGTGGGCATGAACTTCGTGGATCCCAAGGGCCCCTACGATGCCTCTCGCTACAACGGCCTTGCTTTCTGGGCGCGCAAGGGGCCCGGCTCGATCGGCAAAGTCCGACTCAAGGTGCCCGACCTCAGCACGGATCCCGAGGGCGGCGTGTGCCGGGAGTGCTTCAACGACTTCGGCATGGATCTCAACCTGAGCGAGGCCTGGCAGCATTTTGTATTCCCCTTCAAGAAGATGAAGCAGATGCCCGACTGGGGCTCGCCGCGGCGACACGCCATCGACAAGAGCAAGCTCTTCGGCATTCAGTGGCAGGTGAACACGCCGGGCGCCGCTTTCGACATTTGGGTGGATGACGTGGAGTTCGTTGGATGCGAATAGCCCCCCGCCCCGCCGTTGTCCTCGGCGTCTTCGGGCTGCTTCTGCCTTCTTGCTTGCAGACCGTATCCCAGCAGAAGGCTGCCTCGCGGCCCGCCCGCTCCCGCTCTCCGCGCGCGTCGGCGCGGCCCGGAGTACCCGCTCCCATAGCTACGCCGGTCGAGCCGGCCGACTTCCCCAAGCCCGCGCCCTTTGTTCCGCCGCAGCACCCAGGCAAGACCGGCAACGAATACACGGATCGCTTCATCGCCCACTGGAACGCCCTGCACTCCCCTGCCAATGGCTACTTCAGCCCCGAGGGCATGCCCTACCACACGGTGGAAACCCTGCTGGTGGAAGCACCTGACTACGGGCATCACACCACCTCAGAGGCGTACAGCTACTGGCTGTGGCTGGAGGCCACCTACGGCAAGATCGCCAAGGATTGGAAGCCACTTCACCATGCCTGGGAAAACCTGGAGGCGTACCTCATCCCCACGCCCGCGGACCAGCCCACCACCGGCTCCTACGCGGATAGCCACCCCGCGGTCTACGCGCCCGAGCAGGATCTGCCCAGCGCCTACCCCGTGCCCTTCGATGCCGCGGCGCCAGTGGGTCATGACCCCCTGGCGAAAGAGCTGCAAGCCGCCTACGGCTCGCCCTTCATCTACGGCATGCACTGGATCATCGACGTCGACAACTTCTACGGTTTCGGACGGCGCGGCGATCGCGTGTCCCACCCCGCGCCCATCAACACGTTTCAGCGCGGGATGCAGGAGTCGGTCTGGGAAGCTATCCCCCAGCCCTGCTGGGATGATTTCCAGTTCGGTGGCGAAAACGGTTTCCTTGACCTGTTCGTGAAGCAGGACGGCGGCTACGCGCGCCAGTGGAAATACACCGACGCGCCTGATGCCGATGCGCGCGCCGTGCAGGCCATGTACTGGGCCAAGCGCTGGGCCGAAGAACAGGGTGCGGGCAGTGCCGTCGACAGCCTGGTTCAGAAGGCGTCCAAGATGGGCGACTATCTCCGCTACGCCCTGTTCGACAAGTACTTCAAGGAGATGGGTTGCCAGGACCCGAGCTGCCCAGCGGCCGAGGGCTACGGCGGCGCCCACTACTTGCTGTCGTGGTACTACGCCTGGGGCGGCTCTATTGCCAAGGCCGGAGGCTGGTCCTGGCGCATTGGCGCCAGCGCCTCGCACAGTGGGTATCAGAATCCGTTTGCGGCCTACGTGCTGGCCAAAGAAAGGGCCTTCAAGCCCGCGTCCCCGAACGCCGCGCGCGACTGGGGCATCAGTCTGGGCCGCCAGCTCGAGTTCTATCGCTGGCTGCAATCCGCGGAGGGTGGCATGGCCGGCGGCGCGACCAATAGCTGGCGCGGCCGCTACGCCAAGCCGCCCGCGGGCACCACCACCTTCTACAAGATGGCCTACGACGAGGCGCCGGTCTACGCCGACCCGCCCAGCAACGAGTGGTTTGGCTTCCAGGCCTGGACCATGGACCGCGTGGCGCAGCTCTATTACGTCACCGGCGACGCACACGCCAAGATGCTGCTCGGCCGCTGGGTCAATTGGGTCATGGCTAGCACCAAGCTGGGCAAAGACGGCAGCTTTGCCATCCCGTCGACGCTACAGTGGACCGGCCAGCCGGAGATCAACTGGAACGAGAAGACCCAGAACTGGGATGGCCAAGACGCAGGCTACAACAAGACCCTGCACGTGAAAGTGAAGGACCACAGTCAGGATGTGGGCGTGACCGGGGCATTGACGCGCACCTTGCTCTTCTACTCGGCAAAATCCGGGGATCACGCCGCCGCGCTACTGGCCAAGGAACTGCTCGATCGGATGTGGAAGAAGTACTGGAGCCCCAAGGGCGTGGCTAGTGAGGAAGAACGCCTCGACTACAAACGCTTTGGCGATCCAATCTTCGTGCCCGCGGGTTGGCAGGGGGTGATGCCCAATGGCGACCGCATCGAGCCCAGCTCCACATTCATCAGCATTCGCTCCAAGTACAAGACCGATCCCGCTTGGCCGCAAGTCGAAGCGTATTTGAAGGGCGGCCAACCGCCCCGCTTCACTTACCACCGTTTCTGGGCGCAAGTGGATGTGGCGCTCGCCAATGCGAGCATGGGGATGCTCTACCCCGACGGCATCCCGTCGGCGGCCAAGGCCAAAGCGGAGAAGGCCGAGAAAGCCAAGAAGGGCAAGAAGCGCGGGCGGCGGCGGGGGACGAAGTAGTCCGCATTCTGGGGCCAACCGTCAGGGGTGGCAGACAGCAGGCCGGCGACGGCTGGCTAGGCCAAAGGCAGCCTCAGCGAGGTCGCGATGGGGTAGATTGTACGCCACTCCCGATGGTATCCGGGTGGCTCCGGCGCTGACGTTCCTGCGCAGTCTGATCTAGACAATGGCGACCGGATCCCGCCCCGCGCGCTTCGCGCGCCGCCTATCCCGCCTCGCGCACCATCACCAGCAGCATCTTGAACGCCGTCCTGGCAGCAAGCGCGTGCGGAACGTTGGCCGGCATGAGCACGGCCTGCCCGGCCCGCGCGGCGACCTCCTTCCCGCCGATGGTCAACTCGGCCTCGCCATCCAGAATCTCCGCGATGGCATCGAAGGGCGCGGTGTGCTCGGACAGTCCTTGTCCCACGTCGAAAGCAAACAGCGTGACCGTGCCGGCATTCTTCTTGATGAGGGTGCGACTGACCACCGCGCCCGGCTGATAGGAGATGAGGTCTGCAAGAGCCACGGCCTGCCCTGGCGGCATGGCGCCTGTGCCGGCGTCCTGATGGTGCTTCTCACTCATGGTCGTCTTCCTCCTCACGGCCCGCCACGTCCTTCTGCTTGTCCGCGGCCTCACCCTTGGCAAAGGCGAAGGTCAACTTTCCGTCGGCGACGTCGATGGTCACGTTGCCGCCTGAAGCCAGCGCACCGAAGAGCAACTCGTCGGTCAGGGGACGTTTGACCTCGTCCTGCATGACCCTGGCCAAAGGCCGCGCGCCGTTCATCGGATCGTAGCCCTTCTTGGCCAGAAGCTCTCGGGCCGCAGGGCTGAGCGTGACCGTCACGTTGCGCTCGCCGAGCTGTTTACCCAGCTCACCCACGAACTTGTCCACGATCAGCAACATCTCGCGCTCGCCGAGCGGAGCAAAGTCTACCTTGGCATCCAAACGATTGCGGAATTCTGGAGAAAACGCGCGCTTGAACGCCTCGTCGGTGTCGCCGAAGCGCTCACCCGCGCCGAAGCCCGGCATCCGCCGCGATAGATCGCGTGCCCCCACGTTGCTGGTCATGATCAGGATGATGTGGCGGAAATCTGAGGTGCGCCCGTTGTTGTCGGTGAGCGCGCCGTGGTCCATCACCTGCAACAAGATGTTGAAGAGATCCGGGTGCGCCTTCTCGATCTCGTCGAGCAACAGCACCGCGTGCGGGGTCTTGTGGACCGCATCGGTCAGCAGGCCGCCCTGATCGAAGCCAACGTACCCAGGTGGCGCGCCGATCAGCCGCGATACCGTGTGTCGCTCCATGTACTCGGACATGTCGTAGCGCAGGAACGCCACGCCCAGGACCTCGGCCAGTTGCTTGGCCAACTCAGTCTTGCCCACGCCGGTTGGCCCAGCAAACAGGAAGCAGCCGATGGGCCGCTCGGGCGTGCCCAGGCCGGCGCGGTTGGTGCGGATGGCCTGACACACGCGCTCCACCGCACGATCCTGGCCAAACACCTTGGCCTTGATCTCGCCTTCCAGATTGCGCAAACGCTCGCGGTCATCAGAGCCCACCCGGCGCGCGGGAATGCGGGCCATGGTCGACACCACAGCCTCGATGTCGCGCGCGCGCACGGTCAATCGCGTCGGCGGCGCCTTGGCCTCCTCTCCCTCGGCGGCCAGGGCGGATGCCAACCCTCCGCCGGCACGCAGCTTGAGAATAGCGCCCGCCTCGTCGATGAGGTCGATGGCCTTGTCGGGCAACTTGCGGTCGGCCAGGTGCCGGTCAGACAACTCAGCGGCTACGCGCAGAGCACTTGCCGTGTAGTGCACTCCGTGGAACTCCTCGTAGCGCTTGCGCAGACCCTGCAACACCTTGACCGTGTCGTCCACACTCAACTCGGACACCTCAATGGGCTGGAACCGCCGGGCCAAGGCTCGGTCCTTTTCGATGTAGCTACGTAGCTCTTTGTGCGTGGTGGTCCCGATGCAGCGGATGAGGCCAGCGGAAAGGGGCGGCTTCAGCAGGTTGGACGCGTCCATGGTACCGCCCGAGGCCGCGCCTGCCCCAACAATGGTGTGAAGCTCGTCGATGAAAAGGACGGCGTTGCCCTTCGCCTCGGCTGCGCGCAGGACGGCCTTGAAGCGCTCTTCAAAATCGCCCCGGTAACGCGTGCCCGCCACCAAGGATCCCATGTCGAGCGCGTAGATCTCGACACCACGGAGGGCAGCCGGCGCCTGGCCGGCCTCGATGCGCGCCGCCAAACCCTCGACGATGGCGGTCTTGCCCACGCCGGCGTCACCCACGAAGAGCGGATTGTTCTTGCGCCGTCGCGCCAGAACATGCAGCGCCCGATCCAGTTCCGCCTGTCGTCCGACCAGTGGATCAATGAGGCCCCGGCGCGCGCGCGCATTAAGGTTGACGGCGAAGCTTTCCAGCGGATCCTTGCTCGCGTCTCCCGCCGGTTCTTCGTCGGACTCTGATTCGGGCAGGGCCCCTGCCGCCCGGCCGCCATGCTCCGGCAGTATCTTGGGGGCGCCGTGCGAGATGGCGGTGACGAGGTCCAGTCGGCTGATCCCTTCCTGCTTGAGGAAGTGGACCGCATGCGAGTCGGGCTCGCTGTACAGGGCGACTAGTACGTGCGGGCCGTGAACCTCCGAGCGCCCTGCGCTGTAGAGCTGGCCGACCGCTCGCTGAATCACGCGCGCGAATCCCAAGGTAGGCTGGGCCCGCAACTCCCCCTCTTCACCCGCGCTGCGTGCCTCGTCGTCGGCCGGCAGGCGGGGCAGCGGGCCTTCGAGAAAATCCTCCAGCTTTGCGCGCACGCGCTCCGGCTTCCCCCCGCACTGTCGGATGACCTCGGTTGTCTTCTTGTCGTCGAGCAAGGCCAAAAGCAGATGCTCGAGGCTCGAGAACTCGTGCCGGCGGCGGGTGGCGTCCTCCAGCGCTCGCCGAATCGTCTCTTCCAACTCCGGGCCTAGCATGATTGCCTTTGCACCGAACAACGCAGGGGCATCTCGTTGTCGCGGGCAAAACGGACCACCTGGGCTGCCTTTGTCTCGGCGATGTCCCGCGGGTAGACCCCCGCCACGCCCATGCCCTTGGTATGCACGTTCAACATGATCTGCTGCGCGGTTGCAGTATCGTGCTGAAAAAACTTCATCAGCACGTACACGACGAACTCCTGCGTGGTGTAGTCGTCGTTGTGAAGCACGACCTCATAGAGGCGCGGCCGCTCGACGCGCACCTGGTCGAGCGTCGCAAGATCGCGTTCCCGGTCGAGTTCCCGCTTGGGCATGGCTAGGGTGACGATTGTAGCTTGTCACGATCTGGCCACGAAACCAGCAGGTACGGACGAGCCTGGAATTCCAGGCCGCGTCCCAGGCAGCGGAGGCGAAGCGGCTGGGTCGGGAACTTGCTGGGCAATTCCAGTCCGCGTGCACGCCAGCCTCCCGGCGTATACTTACTCATCAGATGAGACTCGCCGATTTCGACGGAAGAGCCTGCGCCGCGCGGCGTGCACGCCTGGCCATGAAACTGGGAACGCAGCCCGCCTTGATCGCCGCCGGAGCGCCCCGACCACGCACCTCGGCCGGCAACGCCTACTACTTTCGTGCGGCCAGCCATTTTCTCTATCTCTTCGGTCTGCATCTGCCGCGCGCCTTTGGCCTGTGGACGGGCGAGCGCTGGGTGTTGTTTCTGCCCGAGCCGGGCGCCGACTTCGCCCTGTGGCACGGGCAGGCGCCGGGACCATCCGATCTCGGCGCTGCGCTGGCCTGCCCGGTCGAGCTGCGGCCGGCGCTGGCCGCGGCCGTGGCGGGTCGGCCCCTCGCCACGCTACCCGCCCTGGATCAAGAGACCCGCGCCGAGCAGTCGGAGCTGCTGGGCCGGCCCATCGCCTATGGCAACCTGGACGCACTCGACCACTCGCTGGCCGACGCGCTCATCGAGTTGCGCCTGGTCCACGACCACGCGGCCATCGCAGGCTTGCGCAAGGCTGCCGACGCCACCGCGGCCGCCTTTCGCACGGGGATCCGCACGGTTCGTCCCGGCATAAACGAAAGCGTGGTGCGTGCGGCGATGGAGGCAGAGTTCATCTGCCGCAACATGGGCGTGTCGTACAACTCCATCGTTACGGTTCGCGGCGAGGTTCTGCACAACGAGGAATACCACCGCGAGCTGAAATCCGGGGATCTCCTGCTGGTCGATGTGGGGGCTGAAACCGCCGATGGCTGGGCGGGCGACGTCACACGCACCTGGCCGGTCAGCGGACGCTACTCGCCCACGCAAAGGGACTTCTATCAGGTGGTTCTCCACACGCAGCAGGCCGTGATCGCGGCGGTGCGACCAGGCGTGCCCTTCCGCGAACTGCATTTTCTGGCCGGCCGGCTCATCGCCGAGGGTCTGGTCAACCTGGGCGTTCTGCGCGGTGATCCCGCCGAATTGGTAGCCGATGGCGTGGTGGCGCTCTTCTTCCCGCATGGGCTGGGCCACCTTATCGGGCTGGATGTGCATGACCTGGAAGATCTGGGTGACCGCGCCACCTACGCGCCAGGCCGCACCCGGTCCACCGAGCCGGGCCTGCGCACGCTGCGACTCGATCGCGACCTCTGCGCTAGCATGGCCATCACGATCGAACCCGGTCTCTATCTGGTCCCGGCCATTCTCGACGACCCCGCGCGCACGGCCTCGGCCGGCGATCGACTGCGGCGTGACCGCCTAGCCGCCTTCGCCGACGTCCGTGGCATTCGCATCGAAGACGACGTGCTGGTCACCAGCGACGGCCACGAGGTGCTCACCGCTGCCATTCGCAAGGGGGTCGACGCAATCGAAAAGGAGATGGGTTAGCGAGTCATGAGGTAAGCGGCGGCAGCGGTACCCAGAAGCATGAGCAAAGCCATTGCGACCCGAGCGACGCGGCCGAATCGCGAGGGAGGCCTGGCTAAGGTCGGCTGCGCACTCGCCACCTTGATCGGCCGCGGTGCGGACAGCGGCGGCACGTATTGCCGCTCCTCGACCGGACGCGCCAGGCGGCGAACCCGCGGCGCGCCCGTTGGTGGCAGCCCGCCCTTGGCCTCTGCCGCGGAATCGGGTGCCTCGGCCTCGCCCTCCCCTCTCTCAAGGTTGACGACCAGAGCGCTCACCTGACAGGGATCGTCCACTTCGAAGGCCGGCTCTTCGACATGAAGCCCAAGGGCGACACGCAACCCTTCGACCTCCTGCTCCGCCGACCTCCGGCGCTCATCGGACAATTCGATAGCCGGGATATCTCTCAGCGTGGAAGCCAGATCCTCGGGGATCGCCGCGGGACCCTCGGGCCGCAGGGCGGGAACTGGCGGACGCGGCGCCTCTGCGGGCGGCGCCGCTGGCGGGGCCAGCGCAGACGGCGCCTCCGCCCGCTGCGCAGGGACCGACCGAGGCGCCCGCGGTGCTACCGGTGCACCGTCAAGAGCGACCAGCTCGCTGGAAACTGGTGTGGTCGACAGCGCGCGCGCCAGGTCCAGCATCTGGGCGGCGGCCGAGTCCTCGGGAGGCGGCGTAGCGTGGGTGCCCAGCTTGCCTGCCTTGGCCAGGGCTTCCAGGGCATCGCAGAACTCAGCCGCATCCCGCGGCCGGCGTTCAGGGCGCTTGGCCAGCAGCCTCATGATAAGCGCACCCAGCTCGGGGCTCACAACGCCCGGGGCGACCAGGTCGGGCTTCCGGGGAACCACTTCGACATGGGCCTGCCAGATGTCGACGGGCGTTGGCCCGTCGATGGGCAGCGCGCCCGTCACCGTCTCGTAGAACATCACCCCCAAGGCATACAAGTCGGACCGCGCATCAACATTGCCGCCACGGCACTGTTCCGGCGACATGTAATGTGGCGTTCCGACGTTCACGCCGATCGCTGTGTGCGGCCCACTCGACGCCTGCCCCCCGCCCACCAGCAGCTTGGCCAGGCCAAAATCCACCAACTTCACTTTGGGCGGCCGGTCAGCTCCCTCCGGGATCAGAATCACATTGTCGGGCTTGAGATCGCGATGAACGATGCCGTGGTCGTGCACGGCGACCAACACCCGCCCCACGTCCATGAAGACGGGATACGTGTCAAAAGGCGTCAGCCGCTGGTGCGCGCGCAACACCGCGCCCAGGCTCCGGCCATCGAGGAATTCCATAACGTAGTACGGCCGCCCGTCGGTGAGCCGTCCGAAGGAGAAGATGTCCACCAGTCCCGGGTGGCGGATGTCGTTCACCGCGCGGGCCTCGAGCACAAAGCGCCGGATGGCGTTGCTATTTTTCGCCAGCTTGCCCGACAAGACCTTGATCGCGACCTTCTTGCCGATGATGGGATGGACAGCAGAGTACACCGTGCCCATCCCGCCCTCGGCGATCCGATCGGCGATCTGATACTCGCCCACCAAGGTGCCGGGCTGCAGCCGAGTGATGGGGAAGGTTTCGGTCAGGTGGAAAGAACCCGACAGCGGAGCTGGGAAAGCCGGCATCGCAACAACAGCGGGCGCCGGCCCGGGATTGCTCGTCCCTTCGGGACAGTTGAAGTCGAAATCCGCGCCGTGGGCTGGCTTGCCACAGCGCGGACAGATGTCGGATGCCATGACCGCCAGAAGATTGTATCGCGATAGAGCGCGGGGCGCTGAGTTTCCATCGCTCCGAGGTCGTTGCTGTACCTCTTGACGCGTTAGCGCAAACGGTCAGTCCGCGATCGCGCTGAAGACCAGACAGGCATTGGTGCCCCCGAACCCGAAGCTGTTGCTCATGGCGTGGCGCACGCGAACGTCGCGGGCGGTGTTGGGCACGTAGTCGAGATCGCACGCGGGGTCAGGCGTGGTGTAGTTGATGGTCGGCGGCACCTGGTTGCGCGCCAAAGCGAGCGCGCAGAACGCCGCCTCAATACCCCCAGCAGCACCCAACAGGTGCCCGGTCATGGACTTGGTCGAGCTGACCATCAGTCTGCGTGCGTGTTCGCCGAACACCTTCTTGATGGCCACCGTCTCGGTGGCGTCGTTCAACTTGGTCGAGGTCCCGTGCGCGTTGATGTAGTCAATGTCCGAGGGCGCCAGGCCTGCGTCCTTGAGGGCCAAACGCATGCAACGCTGGGCGCCCTCACCTTCGGGCGCCGGCGCCGTTACATGGTAGGCGTCGGCGTTGGCGCCGTACCCACTCAATTCGGCGTAGAGCTGGGCCTTGCGCTTCTTCGCGTGCTCCATCTCCTCCAGAATCAGGATGCCTGCGCCCTCGCCCATCAGAAAGCCATCGCGCCCGAGGTCGAACGGCCGGGACGCCTCGGCGGGTGCATCGTTGCGGGTGGACAGAGCGCGCATGGCGCAAAACGCACCCACCCCGAGCGGCGTGACCACTGCTTCGGTACCCCCGCAGATCATCACATCCACCTCGTCGCGCTGGATGGCACGGTACGCGTCGCCGATGGCGTGAGCTCCGCTGGAACAGGCCGACACCTGAGCGTAGCTCGGACCCTTGGCATTGTACTTCATGGCCAAATGTCCCGCCGCCAGGTTGATGATGAGCTGGGTGGCGAAGAAAGGCGAGATGCCGTGGCGCGGCCCCTTTTCCATGAAGGTCTTGTGCGTGGCCTCGATGGTGCCAAGACCGCCCATGCCAGAGCCAACGAAGCAGCCCGCTCGCTCGCACAGCTCGCCCTCGATGGTCAGGCCTGCGTCACTCATGGCCATGGCCCCGGCGGCCAGCGCGTACTGAATGAAGAGATCAGCGGCTGTGGTGCGGGCCTCGCGCGCGCCTATCCAGCGAGTGGGTTCGAAACCCTTCACCTCGCCTGCGATGCGGGTGGAAAAGCTGCTGGCATCGAACCGCGTGATAGGCGCGATGCCGGAGCGTCCGGCCAGAAGCGCCTGCCAGGTTTCCTCCCTGCCGATGCCGACCGGTGTGACCAGACCGACGCCGGTGACCACAACCCTGCGCAGCATCGGCAACGCCGAGCGAGCCTACTGCTTCACTCGCCCTTTGACGTAGTTGACGGCATCACCCACGGTCTTGATCTTCTCG
>PMIX01000280.1:39353-79608 GCA_003158395.1 Myxococcales bacterium
ACTTTTTCTTCCAGATTCTCTGCCATAGTTCGCGTCCTTCTCCTTGGGCGCGTAAGCGCCTTGCCGAGGTGTACGTTACATCAAAAGTCCGCCGTTGACCCGCAGCACCTGCCCTGTGACATAGGCGGCCCCTGGACCGGCCAGGTATACCACTGCCGCGGCCACATCCTCGGGGGTTCCGACACAACCCAGAGGAATGGCCCTGAGAACCTCGGCTCGCCGCTCGGGCGTAAGTCCGGCCGCGGTCATGTCGGTCTCGATGAACCCCGGCGACACCGCATTGACCGTGACCCCGCGCGAGGCGTATTCGCGCGCCCACGTCTTGGTCAGGCCTAGCAGGCCCGCCTTGGCCGCCGCGTACGGCCCCTGCCCTGCCGAGCCCGTCTCGCCCACCACCGAGGCGATGTTGATGATGCGACCGCCACCCGGGGCGTGCATGAGCGAGCGCAGGGCCGCACGCGTGCAGTTGAACGTCCCACCCAGGTTGACCGCGAGTGCTCGCTGCCAGTCCGCATCCTTGGCCCCCAAGGTCAGTGCGTTGACCGCCAGGCCCGCGTTGTTCACCAGGATGTGGACGCCGCCTTCGCCCGCGACGATCTGCTTGAACGCCCGGTTGACCGCCTCTGGGTCGGCCACGTCGAAGCGCATGAGCAAGCCCGCGCTCCCCACCGCCGCCGCAGCTTCTGCTGCCGCTTGCTGGTTGTGGAGGTAGGTCATCACCACCCGGGCGCCGTGCCCCGCCAACGCCACCGCGATCGCGCGACCGATCCCCCGTGAGGCGCCAGTCACCACGGCGACCTTGCCCTGCAATTCGCGTGGGCAGCCCGCCGGCCTTGCCAGCGCTGCGCGTGGCGTACCATCGCGGGAAGGCTTGGGAACCCTCTCAGGGTTCCCATCTAGTTTGTCGCTCACGCCGCTCCTCCCGCGCCGTCGGGGGGCGCGTCTTCGCGCCACAGATAGGCGTGCTCGGCCACCGCCCGCGCCATCTCTTGGCGCAGGTGGGCGCGAACCAGTTCGCTGGCCGCCAGCACACCGTTCTTGATGGACCGCGCGTCCGAGGACCCGTGACAGATCAGCACGACCCCATCCACTCCCACAAGGGGCGCTCCCCCTGTCTCCGCGTAGTCGCTACGCCGCCTGAACCGGCGCAGTGCCGGCCGCATCAAGAGAGCCCCCAGTTTTTCCAGCACGCTCCCCCGCGCGACCTCTTCACGCACGGCCTGGGTCAGCCACTGGACCAGGCCCTCGCAGCTCTTGAGCAAGACGTTCCCGGTGAAACCGTCCGTGACCACCACATCGGCCTGACCCCGAAAAATGTCCCGCCCCTCGACGTAGCCAAGATAGTCGAAGCCGGCTGGTCGATCCGAGGTCCCCGCCCGTGCAAGCAGTTGATGTGCCTCGCGCGTAAGCACCGTGCCTTTGTGCCCTTCCGCACCGTTGGACAACAAGCCGACCCGTGGCCTTGCCTTTCCGTGCAGCAGGCGCGCGTACCCCGCACCGAGCACGGAGAACTGCGCCAGCACCGTCGGCCGCACGTCTACGTTTGCCCCCATGTCCAGCAGCGCGCACTGGCCGGTCTGGGTGGGAAACGTGGTCACGATGGCCGGCCGTTCCACCCCGGCGATCCGCCCCAACACCAAGAGCGCCCCGGCCATGAGCGCGCCTGAATTCCCCGCCGAGACCACAGCGTCCACCTCGCCGGCCTGGGCCAGCTCGAAGCAGACACGCATCGACGACGCCTTCTTCTGCCGAAAGGCGACCGCGGGCGCCTCGTCCATGCCCACCACCTCGGCGGCATGGCGAACCTGGATACGCCCCGCGGGAACGGACTGGCCGATTTTGTCGAGCACCCGGCGGATGCGCTCCTGGTCGCCGACCAACACCACGTCGATTGGTGGGCTGGTCAGGGCAGTCAAGGCGCCCTCGACCTCGACGCACGGAGCGCCCTCGGCCCCCATCGCGTCCACGGCAACGCGAACCCGAGCCGGATCGGTCATGGGACGAAATCGGATGGCTTCCGCCTCAAGCGGCAACCCTGCTGCGGGACTAGGTATTCTCGTCTTGCGGCACTTCGATGACCATGCGGTCCTTGTAGTAGCCGCACGCCAAACAAACCCTGTGAGGAAGTCGTGCCTCGCCACAGCGCGGGCAAGGAACGAAATGGGGAACTGGCTGCTTCATCACCTGAGCCCGGCGGATCGCCGAGCGGGACTTGGATTGTCGTCTCTTGGGAACTGCCATGGTCACATCTCCTGTTCTCGAATACGTTACAACTTCACTTTGGCCAGCGCTGCGAACTTGCCGCCGCCTGCCGGGCGTTGGGCGCAGTCGCAGGGTGTCAGGTTCCGGTTGGTGCCGCAAGTGGGGCAGATGCCGGCGCAATCTTCCCGGCATAGCGGTCCCATCGGCAAGGCGAGCAGCAACTCGTCCCGGATCTCTGGCCCCACGTCGATCACGCCATCCTGGAAGGTGATGACGTCCTCTGCGTCATCCTCGTCCTCCTCTTTGCCCGACGGCTCTCGCCACTCGGCGAAGGTGAGCGTCACGGGCACGTCGAGGGTTAGCGTGGCCGGCTCCAGGCAGCGAGCGCACTGCGCGACCAATCCACCTCGAAGCGCGCCACGCAAGAGATACTCGTCGCCTGCCCGTTCTAGACGGCCGCTGAAGGTTATGCCCCCTTCAGACGGTCGCATGTCCACTTCAGGGCACTCCGCCCTGAGCCACGCTTCGGTCACCGCCACGCGAACATCCACTCCGTCGTCGCCGATATCCTTGATCTTGTAACGCATGGCACGTGCGAGGCGCGAGCCTCGTGCTTGGAAAGGCCGTAACTATAGGGGGCGCCGGTCGCGGGTCAAGCCTACCCAGGCCTTCCTAGACGTCGCTCTTGCGGACCGAGATGGCTAGCTTGGCCACGCTCTTGAGCACGTGGGGCACCCGTTTGACCACGTTGATCGAGGGTGGTCGCTTTTCGCGCACTGCGAACGGAATCTCCACCACCTTTTTCTTTTCGCGATGGGCCCGGATGACGAATTCGCTGGCAAAGACATCACGGTCCAACACGCATCGCTGCGCAGTTCCCAGCAGGACCTCGCGCTTGAAGGCCTTGAGCCCGTGCGTGTCGGTCCCGCCGTAGTTGCAGACCGCGCGCAGAAGGCCGTTGTACACGCGGGTGCCCATGCGCCGCACCCAGGGGCGCTGGTCGCTCGACCCCACCATGGCCTTGGAGCCGACCACCAGATCGGTGTCGGTCCGCTCCAGCAAGGCCAGCGCCCGCGCGTAGAACTCGGTGTCGCACAGATCGATCTCGTCACAGATGACAAAGTCGCCGCGGGCGGCGAGGATGCCGGTCTTCATCGCCAGGCCGTAGTTGGGTTGCCCGATGGAGATCATGCGCACCTCGGGGAAGTCCGCCTCGATCTCCTTGCCAATCTCCACCGTGCGATCGCGCGAGCCGTTCTCACACAGAACCAGCTCGTAGGTGAAGCCGAAAGGCCGCAACTTCTCGCGCAGCTCCAACACTGAACCGCGCAAGATCCCCTCCTCGTTGTAGACCGGGATCACGATTGAGACATGCGGGGTGGCGGCAGGCTGGGACGATTCGGTCATGGTGTCCTACTCCCGGGGGCGGCTTCGATGGTGGCCGCGACCTCGCGGCCGGCCAGCAGGCAATCCTCCATCGCATTGTACGTCCATGCGCCGTAGCGGCCACGCGGATAGATGGCGTGCGATTCGAGGAAGCGAAAAATGGCCGTGGTGGCGGCGGCGTAGTGCTCGTCGAAGACGACGTAGGCGTACTTGATCTCGCGCGCGTCGGCAAAGCGGATGTCGCCCGGCGAAGCCGTGGCGCCGATCGCGGCCAAGCCCTGGGCCACGTCGGACAGGGTGGTTTCGCTGACCGGGCCGCGGTCGGCCAGCTCCACATAGAGAGACGCAGTCCCGGCCGGCGCCATGCTGGCTGCGGCGTTGCTGTAGATGCCGACGCGGTAGAAAGGCAGACGCTTCTCGGGCACGTAGATCCAGTGCCAGTCTGCTGGCGGCCGCGAGCGGGTGGCCACGTTCAGGTAGCGGAGACTCGTGCAGCGTAGTCGGCTGGCGTGGACTTCGATGTCGTCGGGAAGGTTGGATATGCGCGCCAACAGCTCGGGCAGCGGGAGAGTGGCCACCACCGCGTGATAGGGCACGCTTTGCCCAGCCACCACCACTTCGCGCCTGCGGAAGTCGAGCGATTCCACGCTGCTGCGCAGGTGAACGTCCCCGCCATTCATCCGCGTGCTCAAGGCCCGCGCCAGCGTCCCGATGCCGCCCTGTTTGGGGTAGAGAAAACTGACGTTGTAGCCCAGGCGCCCAGCGTCCGCGCCCACCGCGCCGGCCACCACTTGCTCGAGATTGGGCAGGGGTACGAAGCGCGCACACCAATCCGCGGTGATGGCGCGCGGATGCACGCCCCACAGCTTCTCGTTGTAGGGGATCATGAATTGCCGCGAAATGCCGGCGCCAAAATGCCGCAGGCAAAACTCCTCGAAGTTGCGCGGCGCCGCGCCTGCCGGCTGCATCTTGGCCTCGATGACCCCGAGCAGGCATTCCTTGATCACCCCAGGCGGCAGCCCATACAGGTTGGCCTGGAACGGGTACAGGGTGGTCACGCCGTGGGAGAAGATGCGTGCGCGCCTTTGCACCTCTGCCATCTCGGCAGGCAAGACCTCGGCCACCAACTGCTTGATGGCCGGATCGCGCAAATGCAGCCAGTGCCCGGTCAAGTCGAAGTGAAAGCCGTCGCGCTGCTCGGTGACCGCCAGGCCGCCCAGTTTGGCCTCGCGCTCGAACAGAACCCAGGGCCGGCGCAGGTGCAAGGCCGCCGCGATCCCGGTGAGCCCCCCGCCGAGAATAGCTACTTTGCGCGGTTCTTCGGCCATGGCTGAAGTTGGCCTATCATGGGTGTCAGGGCGTGTCGACCTCTGGCAATCGAGAGCGGGCCATTCTGGTCATCAAGGCTCATTGAAGATGGCAAGCCGTTGTTCGGCTCGGCTACGGCAGCTTCGAAAGCTGGAAGGCGCTGTGGATGCGCCTCTGCGCCTGGGCCGCCTGGGCTGACGCCACGACCAGCGAGATGTTCAGCTCGGATGAGCCCTGGGCGATCGCCACCACGTTGATCTCCTGCGAGGCCAGAGCCGAGAACACGCGCGCGGCAATGCCAGGCATGCCGGCCATGCCCAGGCCCACCACCGCAATGGTGGTCATGCCGGTCTGCACCTGAATACCGTCCACGTCGCGGCGGGCGATTTCGTCGTGGAAGGCGCGGTCCAGGTGCTCCTTGGCGGCCTTGGCCTCTTTCTCAGGAACCGTGAAGCAGATGGACTGCTCGGACGAAGCCTGCGTGATGAGCGACACCGACATTCCGTGCGCCGACAGGGTCGCAAAGGTGCGCGCGGCCACGCCCGGAACGCCCAGCAAGCCTCGGCCGGCCACCGTGACCAGGGCCTGTCCCGATACGGCGGAAAGCGCCTTGACCGGATGACGGTCCGTGCTCTGGTGTGAAGAGATCTCTGTGCCGGGCGCACTGGGTTCGGCAAACGGCCGCACGAAGACCGGGATGGGCTTGCCCTGCACCGGGATGAGCGCGCGTGAATGCAGGACCTTGGCGCCGTAGTAGGCCAGCTCGGCGGCCTCGCGTACGTGCAGTTGTGGGATCACGCGCGCCTCCGGCACCACGCGCGGGTCGGCGGTGAGCAGCCCCGGCACATCCTTCCACAGCGTCACCCGGCTGGCCTCGAGCGCACGGCCGAGGAGCGTGGCGGTCAGATCCGAGCCGCCGCGGCCCAGGGTCACCAGCGCTGGCGGCTGCCCGTGCTCCTTGTGCCATGCACCCAGAAAGCCGGGCACCACGGGCGCCACACCGCGGGACATGAGCGGCCGGAGCCGGGCGCGAACTGCCGCATCGGTGTGCGCCAGGTGGGGCGCGGCGCCGCCAAACGGGCCGTCGGTATGGACCACTTCCAGCGCATCCACGACCTGGGCCTTCACGCCTCCCGCGCGCAACACGGCACAAAAGATCTCCGCGCTCAAACGCTCGCCGCGCGACACCACCAGATCGCTCGTGCGCGCGGTCAGCTCGCGCAAGGCCACCAGGCCCCCGGCCAGCATCTCAAGCTCGGCCATCGACTGGTCGACCACNNGCTTCGAGCGCGGTCGCGGTCTTTTCGCGATCACCGGCGCGGGCATGGTCGGCCACGGCCAGCAGCAGGTCCGTCACGCCTGCCGGCGCAGAGCAGACCACGGCCAACGGCGCGCCGCAGGTTTTCGAGATGTCGGCCGCGTGCTGGTAGGCCGCACCGTCCGCAAGCGACGCGCCACCAAATTTGTAGACCTCGGGGGATCGCGATTTTCGTGTCATGGGGCAGGGACTTTTTACACCAGAGTCAAGAGGCGGCCATGGTGAAAATCGGGGCTCGAAGGTGCTAAGTTTCGGGCATGCGTCCCTATCGCGCTCATTTCCGCTGTATCACCGGCTGCTCTGGCGAGCACCAGCTCGACGAGGTCATCTACCGCTGCCCAAAGTGCGGCAACTTGCTGGAAGTCGTCCACGACATGGAGGCCCTCCAGCAACGCAGCGCCGCAGAGTGGAAGAAGTTGTTCGAGGACCGCTACATGCGCACCGATTGGCCGCACGGCTCGGGGGTATGGGGCAAGCGTGAGTGGGTTCACCCGCATATCCGCAACGAAAACGTGGTGTCGATGTACGAGGGCGGCAGCAACCTACTCTGGGCCCAGCGCTACGGCGCCAAGCTGGGTGTCGAAGATCTCTGGGTCAAGCTGTGTGGCAACTCCCACACCGGGTCGTTCAAGGATCTGGGTATGACCGTGCTCATGTCCGCGGTCAAGCAGATGATCGCGGACGGCAAGCCGATCTCCGCGGTGGCTTGCGCGTCGACCGGTGATACCTCGGCGGCGCTTGCTGCCTATGCCGCGGCCGCCGGCATTCGCGCCATGGTTCTGCTTCCGCGGGGCAAGATCTCGACTGCCCAGCTCGTGCAGCCGCTGGCCAATGGCGCCACCGTGCTGGCCCTGGAAGGCAACTTCGATGACTGCATGAAGGTCGTGCAGCGCCTGGCCGACGAGGAGGGCGTGTACCTGGCCAACAGCATGAATTCACTGCGCGTCGAAGGGCAGAAGACCGTGGGCATCGAAATCGTGCAGCAGTTCGATTGGCGCGTGCCCGACTGGATCATCATCCCTGGTGGCAATCTGGGCAACGTCAGCGCTCTCGGCGCCGGGCTCAAGATGATGCGCGGGCTCGGCCTCATCGACAAACTGCCGCGCATCTGCGTGGCCCAGGTGGAGGCAGCCAATCCGCTCTATCTCGCCTACAAGAAGGGATTCGACAAGTTCGAGCCCATGGTCCCCAAGACCACCCTGGCCTCGGCCATTCAGATCGGCAACCCGGTGAGCGTGCAAAAGGCCATTCGGACGCTGCAGGAATTCGATGGCGTGGTCGAACAGGCCAACGAGACCGAGCTGGCGGACGCCGTGGCGCGCGCAGATGCCACCGGTATGTTCTGTTGCCCGCACACCGGTGTGGCGCTGGGCGCGCTAGAGAAGCTGGTGGCCGCGGGCACAATCCGAAGATCCGACACCGTGGTCGTGATCAGTACCGCCAATGGACTCAAGTTCACCGACTTCAAGGTCGGCTACCACTCGGGCAAGTTGCCCGGCGTTCCGGTGTGCCAGTACGCCAATCAGCCGGTCGAAGTGCCGAACGACTATCGCAAGGTTCGCGATACGGTTCGGCGACTGCTGGGGGCGTAGGGGCAGGCAGCAGGGTCGGCGACGGTGACGGTGACGGCGGACGAGGGGCCACGGGCAATGAGGCAATCCTGACGGCCGACCGCAGGCCAAGATCGCCGCTGGTGAATCACCAAGACCCGCAAGAGTTGCGCGGTTTGTCTGCCGCCTTACGTCATCGACTACCCTTAGTTGAGCCGTCCGCTGCGTTCACCGGCACCTACACCACGGGCAGCTGCTCGGCGTGCCCTGTCGCTGTGGGTTGAGCACGAATTCGCTAGCCGAGGTGGTCTGCCACCTCTGGAGGAGAAGCATGAACATCATTCCGAAGATTCATCCCGCGGTCCTGGTGCTCCTGGTAGCCTTGGTGTTTGGTTGCTCGGGAGGCGCCTCGCCAGCCGTCCGCTACGATGCGAGCATTCAACCAGGGGGAGCTGGTGCTTCAGGCACGACCGGCGTCGCTGGCACAACCGGCGCAGCCGGACAGAGCGCTGCCGGCGGCTCGCCAGCCGGAGCAGCAGGTGGCGGCTCCATTTCACCGGGCGGCGTTCCCGCAGGAGGCGCGGGTACCACCGCAGCTGCCGGTACCACCGTTGTCGACGGCACCACCAAGACAGGTGGCACGACCGTTCTCGGCGGCACCACCGTTGAAGGCGGAATCACCGCTGCCGGCGGCACCACCAANNGGACCACGGTTGAAGGCGGGAGCAGTGCGGCCGGCGGAACAACAGTTGTCGGCGGCACCACTGTTGAGGGCGGAACCACCGCTAGCGCCGGCACCACAAAGACCGGTGGCACGACCGTTTCCGGCGGAACTACCGCTACCGGCGGCACCAGCAAGACAGGCGGGACGACCTCCACCGGCGGCACCACTGTCATCGGTGGCACCACCGTCGCTGGCGGAAGCACGGGTGCCGGCGGAACCACGGCCACAGGCGGAACTGCAACGACCGGCTGGGCGACAATACACAACGACTTCTTTTGGTACGACACCGACGGCAACCTGATCAACGTGCGCAGCGGAGCCCTTCGCAAGTTTGGTGACACCTACTACTGGTACGGCGGAGCCCCCAACGATCACAACCAAACCTGCTATTCCTCGACCGATCTTGTCCACTGGACCTACAAGGGCATCGTGCTCACCACAACTGGCGACGCCAACAGAATGGACATTCTGTACAACGCCACGACAAAACAATACGTAATCTTCCTGAAGTACATTGGAAATGGTGCCTATTTTGGCATAGCCACCGGTTCGACGCCTGACGGACAATTCACGTTCAAGAGCCAGACCCTCGTGGATGGCTACGTCATTGGGGACATGTCGGTATTCCAGGACGACGACGACACAGCATATCTCGCCTATGTCTGGTGGGGTACTGGCACCAACAAGGCACACGGCATCTACCGACTGTCGGCGGACTACTTGACCCTGGACACGCGAATGTATCTGTGGAACGAGGGCAGTCGCGAAGCCCCCCACATGTTCAAGCGCAACGGCGTCTACTACTATGGGGTTTCCGAAACCAACGGGATCCAGCCATCCCCCACCCGTTACTACACGGCAACCGTCCTGACCGGCCCTTGGTCCGCTGAAACCATGGTTACTACGCCCGGCTCGACCACCACCTACGAAACCCAGTGCGATTTCGTTTTCCCGTTTACGGGTCCGCAAGGGACTGTCTACATGTTGGACGCCGATCGTTGGATACCAACCGCAGGTTTTCAAGGCGACTACCTGTGGCTGCCTTTTGAATTCGGCACCGGGCTTATCCCAGAGATGGACTATTACCAGGATTGGGATCTAAACGCGGGCGCCGGCACGTGGAGGGCCTTTGATCGAACTTCCCGCGACCTGGCTCTCGGCAAGACCGCAACCGCGTCCTCGGCGAGCGGTGCCAACGTCGCGGCCGGCGTAACCAAGGCCACCACCTATCAGACCTACACGGCAACACGATGGGAGAGCGCGGCCAGTGACCCGCAATGGATCATGGTGGACCTTGGCTCTGCCATGGCAATCGATCGGGTCATTCTTAAATGGTACACGGATTATGCCAAATCATTCAAAATCCAGGTATCGACCGATTCCACAACCTGGACCGACGTGTACACCACGACTACAGGCGCATCCTACTCGGTGACTGACGTCACCTTTGCCACGACCACCGCCCGCTACGTGCGAATGAATGGCACACAGAGGGGCAATGCAAACGGATACTCATTGTTTGCTTTCATGGTTCTCAATGACCCTTGAGCCTGTCGTCCATCACCGAAGCGCCATTCTCTTAAAGCCCGTAGTCACTATGTAACCGAAGACGCCATGCACCACTTGAGCCGTTCGCCACTTTGGGGGAAGCCATGAACACGATGTCGAAGACATGTCCTCTTGTCCTCGTCCTGCTGGTCGCCACGGCCGTCGCCTGCTCGGGAGGAGGTTCGTCGGCCGCCCACAGCCAAGCGGGCATTCAAGCAGCCGGAGCCGGCACTTCAGGCAGCACGCCCGGCCTCGCTGGCACGACCGGCGCGGCCGGGCAAGGCGCGAATGGTGGCGCTTCGGGTGGCTTGCCAGCCGGAGCTGCTGGCGGCGGCTCAATTACCACCGGTGGTATTCCTGCTGCGGGCGCTGGCGCCACCGCTCCCGGCGGTAGCGCGGTTGAAGCCGGCGCCACCGCTCCCGGCGGAACGACCGTCATGGGCGGCACCACCGTCATGGGCGGCACCACCAGAACAGGCGGCTCCACTGCTGCTGGCGGCACTACCTCGCGCGGTGGCTCGGCCGTGGCTGGCGGCATCACTGCTGCTGGCGGCACCGCGCGAACAGGCGGCTTTACCGTTGCTGGCGGGACAACCGCCGCTGGCGGGATTACCGCCTCCGGTGGAGCCCCCAGTGATGGAGGCGTAGCTGCGACAGGCTGGGTGACCATACACAACGACTTCTTTTGGTACGACAGCACCGGATTGTTGATCCAGGTGCGCAGTGGGGCCCTACGCCAATTCAATGGCATCTACTACTGGTTCGGCAGCCAGCCGGGCGGGATCGACCAGACTTGCTACGCCTCTACCGACTTGCTCCATTGGACCTACAAAGGCGTTCCGCTGGTCACGGCCAAACTGTGCGACAGAATGGACGTGCTGTACAACGACACGACCAAACAATATGTCATGTTCTTGAAATACGATGGAGACAAGGCGTCTTTTGGAACAGCCACTGCTTCAGCCCCCGAAGGGCCATATACGTTCTTGGGCAATGTTCTCGTAGACAACAACTACATCGGCGACATGTCGATGTACAAGGATGACGACGGGACGGCGTATCTGGCCTATGTCTGGGACCAAACCGGCCCCAATCGACAGCATGGCATATACCGGATGTCGGCGGACTACCTGACTCTGGATACTCGAATGTACCTGTTCGACGTACCTAGTCGTGAGGCTCCGCACATTTTCAAACGCAACGGCACCTACTACTACGGGGTTTCCGAGACCAACGGGGTTCAGCCATCACCCACCCGTTACTACACGGCGACCAACTTGACTGGCCCTTGGTCTGCTGCCACGATGCTCGTCACGCCCGGTTCGTCCACGACCTACGAAACGCAGTGCGATTTCGTATTCCCGTTTACGGGTCCGCAAGGGACCGTCTACATGTTGGACGCCGATCGTTGGATACCAACGGGTGGATTTCAGGGCGACTACCTCTGGCTGCCCTACACTTTCGACACGGCTGGCAATCCAACGGCGAATTACTACCAGGATTGGGACTTGAACGTGGCCGCCGGCGCGTGGAGGGAATTTGATCGGACCACGCGCGACCTGGCTCTCGGCAAGACAGTGACTGCCTCGTCAACCAACGGCGCGAACGCCGCCTCGAACGTAACCAAGGCCACGACCTATCAGGATTACACGGCCTCGCGATGGGAGAGCGCGGCCTCCGATCCGCAAACGATCATGGTGGACCTCGGCTCTGCCATGGCGATCAATCGGGTTGTTCTCAAGTGGTACTCGAACTACGGCAAGTCGTTCAAGATTCAGGTGTCAACCGATTCCACGACCTGGACCGATGTCTTCAGCACCACCGTCGGGGCATCGTACTCTGTCACCGATGAGAAGTTTGCCACGACCACGGCGCGCTATGTGCGAATGAATGGCACACAGAGAGGCAATGCCAACGGATATTCATTGTTTGCCTTCATGGTTCTGAGCGACCCGTAAGCCGCCGGCGCGACGGCAAGGAAGAAGGACGAGTGGAGCACGGGTGTACCCGTACGATGGTCGCGGGTGGCACAATCCGGACTTTCCTGCTTGAGAGCCCTGGCCGTCCATGTCCCCCCTTGCCTCTGTCGTGATATTTCTCCTGGCAATCGCAGGGGACGGCGCGTCTGGCGCCCTGCCTCAGTCGGAACCCCAGGGACCATAGGACGAACAAGCTGGATCTTCTCCCGGATCATCTCCCTGCCGCATTTCGTCTGGACTTGTCCGAGTACAGAGACTACGTAAACTGGTCCCTATATCCGGCGAAGGAACTCCTCATCCTAGCACTACTGATTGAAATTCTCCCGTCGCCGTCGCTGCTGCGGGCCCTGTCCGCTTTCTCGCTCCTCAGTCAGATATGTCGAGTATCTTCCCTCGTCGCTCGTCGCGGCCAGGGCTCCTCGCGACGCGCCGGCTCGGTCCGAATTTCAATCAGTAGTGCTAGAGTCGTCGCGTTCTTGTGCAAACGGCGGGGATTCTGTCCCAGGTCAACGATGGGCGGCGGTCGACCGAGGTAGCAGCAGCGGCCGAGCCGGACAAAGTAGCCTAGCCTTTATCCATGCTTCAGTGCGCCACGTGCCCCCATGGCGACAGAACAGCCATCGAACCCTCAGAATTCTGAGGGTACCCGTCCAAGATCTGGCGTGCTCCCCGGTTGAGGGACAGACTCGAACTTGGCCTCGAACTTGCTGATACCCTGACCAATTGATCCGGAGGCAGCCATGACTCGTTCGATTCCAGTCAGGACCAGTTGTTGTATTTCTTTCGCCTTTTCCTTCGTTGCGCTCGCAGGCTGTGGTTCAGGAAGTGTCCTTGGAAGCGGAGGAGTGGTGGACGGTGGTGGAGCAACCGGCGGGAGCACGGGTAGCGGCGGCAATGGTTCCGGTGGAAATGGCAGCGGTAAGGTTCCCCTCCAACACCGGAGCACGTCTGCGTCCTGCCCCTCGCAGCGCGGTCCTCGACCGTCTTGCGTCACCACCAGTTGCGCTTCGACGTGCTCCTCCGACTCCCAGTGCATAGACGGAGTGAACGGCCGCTGCTTCCCCTGGGAAGGCCTGGTCGGGCCGGGCGGATGTTCGTACGATGAGTGCTTCAGCGACTCGAATTGTGGAGCGAGGACGCCCTGCCTTTGCCGTAGCTCGTCCACGGACAACAGCGCGAATATGTGTGACGTTGGAGGTAATTGCGCCGTGGACTCGGATTGCGGCCCAGGCGGATATTGCTCTCCCTCGATGGAGACCTGCTACTCCACAAATCCCGAAGCCGTGGTCGAGGGCAGGAACTATGGCGGTCCGAACCCCTACTATTGCCATACGGCATCGGACCTCTGCATCAACGATTCGGACTGCGCTTCGCTCGACTCGGGGACAGCCACCACGTCTTCCTGTCCAACATACACACCCTGCGCTTATAACGCGCAGGACAACCGCTGGGAGTGCACCCAGCTCGTTTGCTGCCTTCCGTGACCTGCGGAAGTCCAGCATGGCGGATGCTGAGCCTGTTTCAACCCCGTTGTCCTTCACCCAGCTGCGGCTCGATAGCGCCGCACCGACGTTGAAGCTGGTGACACCACGGCGGTGACCCGGATCTGTCGGCAGGCAGGACACCGCCTACTGCTCCACCGGCGTTTTGCGGCAGGAAGCGGACGTGAGATCGACTACATTCGCGCGTCCCCGACAGACGCCGGCTCTGGCGAGGCGCCGCGGGAACCAAATGAGCTGCCTTGGTCAGCTCGGCGGAGCGGTGGCGCTGGCCTCGGCGCACTTGACGCCGGCGAAACGATGCAACCACCAGGTTCCCGCAGGGAAGATTGCCTCGCGGCCAGCCAGGTGGTCAGCCCGGGCGTCGCGGTAGCGGTCGATGAAGACCTGATTGCGCTGCAGGGCCTCGGTTCTCGCCCAGGTATTCTTGCATGCCACGCGCGGCGAGAGCCCGCGACGAGGCTCTCGGGTACCTGGACGTGCATTCCAATGCTGGCTGAGCACGCCCCTGCGGCCGAGGAGCTTTTTGCCTTTCTCGCGGCGCTCCGCAGCGGCTTTCTCCTCGGCCTCGGCAACCTTGTCGCGCAGGAGCTTCGAGTATTCGACATGGCTCAGATGCTCGAAGCCAGGCGCACGACGGAAGTGCATGTCGATGACGTCGGGTAGGTCGCCGTTTTCAGGGTCGAAGAAGCGGATCGGCTTGGTTGCGGTCAGAGGCAGGTTGTGGTCGATGGCGGTCAGTGATTCCACGCCCGGCCAGTGATGAACCCTTTCAACCAGATGGCCCATGACAGGGTTGGTGATGGCGTACACCATGCGTTTGAGGACATCCTCGGGTTTGACCAGCTCGACCACCGAGGTCTGCTCGCTGGCCCAGAACGCCTCCCACCGACCGCGAAGGGCATTTGGGTGCTTGGCGTACAGCTTGTGGAAGTGTTCGAGAAACTGGGGCAGCCGGCCGTGGTTGTCGACGACAACTGCGTGGTAGTGGTTTGACATTGTGACTGTCCTGCTCAAGGCTCCTGATGTTGAACCTTCACCACCTCTGTCAGCTCCTCAACAATCTCAACAGCCATCAGAACCAGCCACCGAACCCCATGCGAAACTCCGGCGAACGATAACCCGGGACCTTGGACCGATATAGGCAGTCCGGATATGGCGAACAGTCGTCGTCGGTAATCAACTGGTCGTTGAACTTTCCTCCAGTCAGGCCAATCGTATATCCGGCGGACAGAAAGAAGACGAAATGCCCGGCAGTTCTCACCTCCAACCCAGCCACATCCAGATTGAGCCACAGCGAAGGATCCGGCGCTCGATTGGAACCGGTCGCACGGGAGATGCCCACGCCAGAGACGAAGCGCACCGTCGATGCTGAACCTCCAAGAGCCAGCTTCTGCATTAGCGAATACTGCTTCCCAGTAATGCCAGTGCCAATGCCGACTTCCGTACTCGTGAACGGAACCGGCGACAATGCGTACGTGAAACCGAAGTACCCGACCGCTGAACCCAAACCGACGTTCAGCGCAAGGACGCTCCGCCAGCTGTCCCATCCGTGAGCAATCGGGTCTGGCAACGGTGGCGGTGAGGCCGGCTCGTGCCGCCCTGTCCATCTGTCCACGGGAGCACTCTGCGCGTTTGCATAGGCGCCGGCCGGAAGCGTGAATGCCACCAAGAGGAGAGCTTTGAGTCGCGAGCTGCGCATAGTGCCGTGAACAGCAAGACAGATGCCAAAGTCGAGGTCCCTGCGGCGAGCAGTAGCATGGCCGAAACACCCCTGCGCCCAGCGCAAGCCATTCTGGCCGACTATGCCAACGCCATCGGCGGCAAAGAGGCGTGGAAACGCCTGCGCAGCGTGCACGTCAAACGCGCGCTAACCGTGGCCGGACAAGGGGCCACTGGCAACGAAGAACACTGGGCCACGGCCGACGGAAAGAACCTGAGTGTGTCAACCCTGCGCGACGTGGGCACCTTTCGCCAAGCAACGATGGCCGCGCGGCCTGGTCGCAGGATCCCGTGTTCGGGCTGCGCAAGCTGGAAGGCGCCGAGCAAGAAGAAGCGCGCATCAACGGGGCCTGGAACACGACACTCCAATCGACCAGCATTCCCGGGTCGATTCTGGCGTCCCCGGCCGATGCAACTTTCACCAACGGTGTTCTCGATGGAACCGTGGTGGTGAGATCAGCGGCTCTCAACCTCCAGCTCAACTGGCACCCATACCAGGTTTCATCCAGTACGGGACGCCTCCTCCTCGCTGGAACCTGGTCCTGTTCCAGCGACACGGCAGTGGCCATCAGCGACACGGGACAGACATACGCCCCGGCCATCAAGGCGGAAGCGGGCTTTCTCGACATCCCTCTCGATAACTACACGGCGGAAGGCCAGAGCCGTTTTTGCGACAGCGGCTCGCATTCAGGCGATGATGGCTGGCTCATGCGACATTCATCCTTGGTGCTGCGCGCACTTCTGCTGCTGGCCCTGGCCGCGGCCTTGTTGCGCCTGGCGATCCTGGGGTTGGGATTCGCCCGCTACAACCTGCAGGTGGATTTCTCGGCCTACTACACTGCGGGCGAGGCCGCGCTGGCCGGACTGTCGCCCTATGTGAATCAGGCGGGCCAAGAGCCCGCGATCTGGGACGGACTGTGTTTCACCACCTTCTCCCGTTTTCTCTACCCGCCGCCGGCGCTGCTGCCATTTTTGGGGCTGGCCCTGCTTCCCTTCGCGGCGGCCAAGCTGCTGTGGACCGCGCTGCTGCTGGTTCTCGCGGCCGCTGCTCTGCTCCTGGGCGCGCGCCTGGCCGGCATCCCCTGGCGCAGCCGCAGCCTGACCCTGGTCGGCCTGGGGCTCGCCGTGAGCTGGCCTTTGCTGCTCACGCTGGAACGGGGACAGATTGATCTTCTGACCCTGACTGTGCTCCTCTGCGCGCTGTGGGCCGGCCGCGGCCGGACCCGCGGAAACGCTGTCCTGGCCGGAATCCTGTGGGCCGTGGCCATCATCTTCAAACCCCATAGTCTGCTGGCCCTTCCCTTTCTGTTGTTGCGCCGTCAGTGGCTGATCGCGGCCGGTGCAGGTGCAGCCCTGGCCTTGGCGTTCGGTTTGTCCGGCCTGCTGGCACCGGCCGTCACCCACGAATACCGGACCACAGTGGCGCCCCGGCTGGCCCGCCACGGCGACGACCCGCCCAAGTCCGATCTCTTGCCCCGCGAAACCATGCGCGCGGTGTTGGCCGGATTGCCGCCCCAGATCGCCAGCAAACAAGAACACCTCTACCGCCGCTTCGGCCTGGAATTCGACGAGCGCGGATCACTGGTCTGGGCCGTGGGCGGCGAGGCGCCAGCCCGTCCAGGCACCCTGTCGCTGATCCTTTGGGCGGCCTTGTCGGGACTGGTCCTGGCCTGCCGCCGGCCCCGGAAAGACGAACCTACTCGGGTGGGGAGTCGGCGAGCTCTGCTCGCCGCGAACGATCGCGGGAGGGCTTGGCGAGGCCGAGCGAAGCGAGCCAGGGGTGGTGGCAGGTGCGGGGCCGAAGGGCGGAGCGAACCCTTCGAGGGTTCTCATGTCAGTCAGTATTCCGTCGAGGATCTGGCCTGGTGGCAAGTGGGGTTGTGCGTGGTCCTGCTCTCGGCACCGCTGACCTGGGCCATGAACCTGGTTTGGCTGGTGCCCGCCGGGTTCGTCATCGCCGCCCGCCAGGCGCGCTGGAATCAGCAGGCGCCCGGCTGGTTGGCGACGACCTCGCAGGTCATGGGCGTCGTCGGCCTGGCCCTGGCGGCTGTGCCTGACCGCTTCGCCTGGCCCTGGCCAGCCCCTCTCGTCGGACTGTCGCCGTACAAATATGTGCTCGGCGCCGCACTTTGCGCCCTGGCCATGGTGGCGGGATCGTGGGTCGACCGTGGGCTGCCCGAGGTAGACTGAGGGTCGAGATCTTCCTTGCCCGAGTCACGCTTGCCATCGCCTCCCGCTGCGGCCCCGTGCGAATCGCCGCCGGGCTTTTCGCGCAAGGGGTTGGCTGTGCTGGCTGCTCTCGGCTCTCTGCTCGCCTGCGTTCTCCATCTGCCACCGGGACGTCTGCTGTCGAGTGCAGATTGGACGCGCTTCCATGTCTTCAATCGTGAGTACCTCTACGGTGCCTTGCGGGCCGGGCACCTGCCCCTGTGGAACCCGCACGTGGGACTCGGCCGGCCCTTTTTGGCCGACGTGGAGACGGCGTTCTTCTATCCCCCTCACTTGATCAACCTGGCGCTGACCCCGGACCTGGCTCTGGCGGTCTTGCTGGTCTTGCACACCGGCCTTCTGTGCATGGGCATGGCGCTCGTGGCTTCTGCCCTCGGTATGCGGCGAAACGCGGCCGCAGCGGTGGCGCTGGCCTTTGTGGCGTGTGGCGCGGTGTCGGCGCCGCTTGCCGCTGGACAGGTTCTGTGGTTCCAGGGCATTGCGTACCTGCCCCTGGTTCTCTGGCTGGCCGTGCGGCTGCAAGACCAGCCTTGCCTGCGCCGGGCGGGCGGTCTGGCCCTGCTCTTGGCCCTACAGCTGCTTGGCACCCATCCCCAGCTCTTCTGGATGCAGGCGGTGGGCGTGACTTTCTTCCTAACTGTGCGCGGCTGGCCACAGTCGCGGCAGGCCTGGCGAGGCTGGCTCGTACCAATCGGGATCTGGTTGGCCGCGCATGCCTGGGCCCTATTGCTGGCCGCGGTTCAGTATTTGCCTTTCTTTGAACTGGTCACGCAAGGCAATCGACAAGCGCCCAGTCTGGCATTGGCCGGCGCTTGGTCCTTGGGTTCGCCCGGACTGGCCTCGCTGCTGTTTCCTGTGCCCGTGGGCAATTGGAGCGACCATCTCTTCTCGGGCAGCGCGGTGCTGGCCCTGGGCGTGGGTGGGATGCTGCTGCGGCGTGAGCACAACGCCCGCGCCCTCACTGCCCTGGCGCTTTTCGCCACTGTGCTGGCCCTGGGTCCGGCCACGCCGCTGTTTGCGCCCGCGTTTCATCTACTGCCGGGACTGTCGCTCTTCCGTGCCCATGGCCGCTTCGGACTTCTGACTGTGTTTGCGCTCTTTCTGCTCGCCGGTCTGCTGCTTGACCAAACCCAGACCGCGCGACGCGGGCGCATCCTGGTGCTGGTCGTCTCGTGCCTGGCGGCTTTGCTGGCGCTGGCTTACCCGGCCGCCCGCCAGGTAATGAATCCACTGGCCCGGGTTGCGCCGCCCCTGGCTCTCGGCCTGCTTTGCTTCCTGTGGCTCGACCGCCAGCACCTAGGCCCTATTCACCGAATGGTCTTCGCGATTGCCCTGGCTGGCCTGACCCTGTTTCAGCTGGGCCTCGGCGCCCTCGTTGGCTACCGGACGCTGGTCACGCAGCAGGAATACCCGGCCGAGCGTCCGGTCGCCAACGTTTTGGCCGGCCAGGGCCTTTTGCAGGACGGGCAGCCCCCGCCGCGCGTGTCGCTCCCCTATCCCTTTGCCAGAGAAAACGCTGGCATGCGCTTCGGGTGGAGCACCTTCTCGGGCTACAGCGGGCTGTGGCTGGAGCGGACTTGGAGCTACATTCACCAGGCAGCGGGGCTGCAGGTGCCTGCCAGCGCGGTGGCTTTCCCGGCAGCCAACGTATATCGCGGGCCGTTTCCGCTGCCCGACACTTCGCTGGTTCTGGGCCTGGATCCCCAAACCAAGCGACTAGCCCAGGCCACGACTGTGGCCCCGCGTGCGCAAGTGCTGGGGGCCGCGCTGGTCGCCGCAGGTCTTGAGCAGGTGCTGCAGAGCCTCGGGCACGGTCCTGATTTGCGCCGGGTTGCGCTGCTGGAAGAAAGTATTCCGTCGCTGCCAATGCGCGCGGCACCGGAATTCCAGGGCAGCGCGCAGATTCTTCATTTCGCGCCCGAGACGATCAGCGTGAAGGTTGCAGCCACCCACCCCGGCCTGTTGGTTCTGGGCGAGGCCTACTACCCGGGCTGGACCGCCGAGGTCGGCGGACAAGAGCTTCCTTCCCTGCCCGCCAACGCCTGGATGCGAGCCGTGCCCATTCCCGCCGGCCAACAGGTGGTGACGTTTCGCTATCACTCCCCCTGGCTTGTGCCAGGGGCGCTTCTCTCCCTTCTGTCTTTGGCCCTCGCCCTGTTGGCTCTGCGCCGGCCTGACTGAACTTTCTCGTTACGGTCAGCAACGACGCCGCGGGTGGGGTGAGCGCGATCAAGTTCCAATCGGGGCCTACACGTGGTCAATGCCATCCCCGGACATCGCCGGATCCTCGGCGCACGAACAGGCCAACTCAGGAAACTGAGCGCGCGAAGCGTGTTGGACGTCTGACAGACCGCTTGCGGCGGCAAAGAAAGCCCCTACACGGATTGTCGTGCGCGCAGCCAAAGAGTTGCCTGCTGCCGGGCTCCGAATTCCAGGAGAAACCCCGAGAAACCCCAGCCGTCGTTGCGCAGATGACCGATCTCCCGTAGATTTCCGGCACTTGCCCGCCGGAGCTTCCAAATGCAGATCGCACTCTTCGACACCACTCTTCGGGACGGAACCCAGAGCGAGGGCCTTTCCCTCTCGGTCGAGGACAAGATCAAGATTGCCCGGCTGCTCGACGGGTTCGGGGTGCGCTACATCGAAGGCGGCTATCCGGGGGCCAACCCCAAGGATGAGGAGTTCTTTCGCCGCGCCTCTGAGCTGAAATTGAAGCAGGCCCGGCTGACCGCCTTTGGCAGCACACGCCGCACGGGCAGCAGGGCCGCGGCCGACGCCAACCTGCAGGCCCTGGTCAAGGCGGGCACGCCCGCGGTTGCCATCTTCGGCAAGACGTGGCTGCTGCATGTGACCGACGTGCTCAAGACCACGCCGGAAGATAATCTGGCCATGATTGCCGACAGCGTGTCGTTTCTGAAACAGCACGGCCACGAGGTGATCTTCGACGCCGAGCACTTCTTCGACGGCTTTCGCGCCGATCGCAGCTACGCCTTGGCCGCTGTGCACGCTGCCGCCCAGGCGGGCGCCGACTGGATCGCCTTCTGCGATACCAATGGCGGGAACCTGCCCTCAACCGTAGCCGAGATCGTCCGCGAGGCGAAGAAGGTACTGACCGTGCCCCTGGGGATTCACGCCCACAACGACAGCGACCTGGCGGTGGCCAACTCATTGGCGGCTGTGGAGGCCGGTTGCACCATGGTGCAAGGCACACTCAACGGCTGGGGCGAGCGCTGCGGAAACGCCAACCTCATGTCCGTGATCCCGGCCTTGCAGCTGAAGATGGGCCTAGACTGCATCCCCGAGGAGAGTATGGAGCGGCTCACCGAGGTTTCGCGCACGGCCAGCGAGATTGCCAACCTGCGCCCGCGCGCGCATGCGCCCTACGTGGGCGCCTCGGCCTTTGCGCACAAGGCGGGTGCTCATGTCGCCGCGGTGGCCAGGTCGCCCGTGACCTTCGAGCACATTCCGCCCGAGACGGTGGGCAACAGCCGTCGCATCGTCGTGTCCGAGCTTTCCGGGCGCGGGAACATTCGCGCGCGCGCTGCCGAACTGGGCGTCGAATTGCGCGGCAACGAGACCGACCTGGTCGCGCGCATCAAGGAACTGGAAAACCAGGGCTACCAGTTCGAGGCGGCCGATGGTTCGTTCGAGCTGATGCTGCGGCGGACTCAGCCGGGCTACAGCGAGCCGTTCGAGGTCCTCGACGTGGTGGTGATCTCTCAGCGCCGCAGCAGCAGCGACATGTTTGTGGAGGCCACGGTCAAGATCAAGGTGGGTGACGAGATTTCGCATGTGGTGGCCGAAGGCTCGGGGCCGGTCGACGCCATGGATCATGCTTTCCACAAGGCGCTCGACCAGCATTTCCCTGTCCTGCGCCAGATCCATCTGTGCGACTTCAAAGTCCGCATTCTCGATCCCGAATCTGCCACCGCGGCCATAACCCGGGTGCTGGTCGAATCCAGCCTCGGGGCTGAGCGCTGGAGCACCATCGGTGTCTCGCAGAACATTATCGAGGCGAGCTGCGAGGCGCTGAAAGACGCCCTCGAACTGCCGCTGGTCCGTGCGGCCAAGGCCTGACTCATCGTCATTGATATCGCGAGGCCCACGGCGGTACTCTCGTCATCCACATGGCACGTTATTGGGGTTTGCCTTGTCCCAAGCTTGGCCGCTGGGGTGTCACATTGCTGGCCGTGGGCGCGTGGTGGGCTCCTCTCGCTGCCCAGGCCCAGCCCGCTGCACCCCCTGCTTCCCCCTACCCAGTTCTCGACGAGCCACAGCCCCAACCCGCGCAGGGTGTGTCTGGGCCCGTCCGTGCTCCGGGGGCCGATGCGGTCCCGTTCCCTGCCCCTGCTGTGCAGGCCGTGGCGGCTCCTTCGTCACCTTCGCGCTTCTCCGCGGGAGCTACCCTGGCCGTCACTCATCAATCGGAGACCAACTCGTCCCTGACAGTCGGCACCCCCGTATTGCGTGGTCTCTTCAGCATCAGGCCGCACTTCCTGGTTGAGATCGACTGGGGCTTTGCCCTGATGCTTGATAGCGAAAACTCGGGCTCCGCCCGGTCAGGCAACCCTTGGTTGAAAGGCTGGTACCGCGGCCAGTGGGGGCGACTGCGCTGGTATGCCGGAGTCGGCGTCACCGCGCCGCTAGCCTCGGTGAACATCGGGCCCGACGGCCGCATCCAGCGAGCCCTCTACAACCAGAGCGCCGCAGCCTGGGGTCTGTGGGATGACTGGCGCTGGACGCCCAACCGCATGGCGGTGCCGATCCCGGCGGCGCTCGCGTATGTGGTGTCGTCTGAGCTGATAGCGACGGTCGAGGCCGCCTTGGCTCCCGTATTCGGCGCGGGACACGGCGGAACCGACTCTGACCTGCTGGCCCAGCTTGCGGTGGGCGCGCGTTTCCTGCTCTCGCACGACATCTGGCTCTGCCCCCGCCTGCAGGCCGTGCTGCTCCCCTCGGCCAGCGTGGATCGGCTGCAAACCGCGGCCGGGTTGCGCGTGGAGTGGACGCCGCACATCGGCCGATTCTTCCTCGGTGCTCTAGTGAACCTGGACGAGCCGCTCGGCGTATTCGGCCGGGGCACCCAAAGCTGGGGCATCCACCTGGGCAAGGAGGTGGACCTGTGATGCGCACTCTCTGGCTCGCCTGCACCGCACTGGCCTTGCTGGTCGGCTGCCACGACCGGGCGTTGAAGGTCTGCGACATCACCCAGTCCGACTGTCAGCAAGATATCTACTACGCCGATCTCCGGCTACGCGGTGATGGGTACGATCCCTTTGCTGGCATTCCACCCATTCGCACCATCAGCGAGGACCAGTTTCGCGCCGAGCTCCAGGACGACGCGGCCAAGGCGGCACAAGCGTCCCCCCCCGAACCCTGGTGGGATGCGACGCCCGTGCTCCTGGGCCTGCTCCCCTCGACCGGGGACACGCAGGGCGCGTCCATCGACAACCAGGTGCAAAACACGGCCGCATTCTATTCTCCCGACACACGCGACGTCACCGTCATTGCCCACCCGGCGACCCCTGTGGACCCGTCGGTGCCTGACCCAAGGCCGTTGTTCAACATGGAAACCCTCGCGCACGAGTTGGTGCATGCCCTGCAAGATCGCGAGATCAACCTGCACTTCACACCCAAGAGCACGGACGAGTACTTCGCCGTCAGGGCCCTCATTGAAGGGGATGCCTCGCTCTATGACTTCTTGTTCACACAAGAGATTCCCCTACCGCCCGGCCTTCACTTTACCTACACGGACCCGCTGGCAAGTTTCTCGCACGAGCGCCAAGACGGCCTGTCCGACGACCCCAGCCTCACTGACAACTTCGCCAGCCGGGGTCCGCCATTTCTCGCCGTGAACTGGCTGGTCTACCCTCTCGGCGGGGTCTGGCTTGCGGACCAATGGGACCGAGGCGGCAACGCGGCTGTCCGTCACGCCTATGGCAAGGCCCCGCAGCGCTCGCTGGATTACCTGCTGGGGCCCGGCGTGACAGCGCCGGCCAGCAAGAGCATCCGCTGCCTGCCCACAGTACCAGCCGACTTCCTGAGGAGCGACGGCAATCCCTACGGCCTCGACAGCTACGGCGCCGTCTACTTCTTTGCCTACCTCATGGCCTGGCATGTCCCCGGCAGCGACTCCCTTTCGAACGCCCTGCTCTGGCGTTACGATTGGATCTTCGTCTACTACAACCAGTCGACGCAAAAGACGGCCGTCACCTGGCGCATCGAGCTCGACAGCGCTCTTCCGGCGTCCGTGTTAGCTACCCTCACGGCCGCCGCCGGACCGCGCGTGGTCCAAAATGGCACCACTTTGCTGATCACAACCTCCGACGATCCGGCTTTCCTGGCAACCTGGAACCCGTGGGCAGGCTGCTCTGCTCAGTAGCATTTCACCATTCCGCGACGGCCCACTTGTCGTGGGAATAGGAGGCGATCGCCCCTGGTTGCAATTCGAGGCCCGTGGGGTAGATGCGCTGGGCTGCTAGGTATAGTCTCACTCCCCAGGCCCCTTGCCTATGCTCACATATCATCGCCCCCTGAAGGGAAGCGCCGCTGCCCTTCTTGCCATCGCGCTCTCTAGCCCGGCTGTCAGCCTGGCAAACGACGCGGCCGAACCGCCTTCGCTTCCGGCCCACCTAGGCATGCAGGATGCGTTGCGGCTTTTCCGCGAGCGAGGCTTCGATCTCATCGTGGCGGATGCCACGGTGGATAGCACCCGCGGCGACGCGCAGATAGCCAGCGCCATTCCTAATCCCGCCCTCTCGGGGGGCGTGGGTCGTTCGTTCGGCTTCAACAGCACAACATGTCCCGGTTGCTCGGCCTTGGCCTGGAGTGCAGGGGTGTCCGACCAATCCGCTCTCTTCGACACGTTGTCGGGTAAACGGCGCCTGCGCTCGCGCACGGCAGAGCTGGCGCTCTCGGTGGCGCGCCAGAATCGCGCGGATACCCAGCGCACCCTGGAATCCATGCTCCGCCAACAGTACCTCCAGGCCGTGTACGCCCGTGACGCCCTTGACCTGGCACACGAGTCGCAAGGCCGCCTGGGCCATGTCCTAGAGCTCAATCAGGCCCGGTTCCAACATGGCGCCATCTCGCAGGTCGACGCACTCAAGGTCGAAACCGAGAAGCTAGAAGCCGACCAGGAGGTGGAACGCGCTGAACTCGCCCTGGCGGAGGCCAAGTATGATCTTGCTTTCCTGCTGGGCGTACGCGGGCGTGTACCTGATTTCGAAGTCGATGTCGATCTTCCCCCATATCGCGTGCCCGACGACCTTGGCCATGCGACGGTTGACTCGCTGCTGGAGCGGGCCCGCAAACAACGTCCTGACTTGGCAGCCGCGAACCTGCAGCACGACCGGGCAGGGGCGGCCCTACAGTCGGCCCAGCGCCTGCGCTTTCCGGATATGGCGCTCTCGCTCGGCTTGAGCGGCCAAGGGGCCGGCAGCGACGTCAGCTCACCGCCCACGGTGTCGCTGGGACTCACGCTCACCCCGCCGCTCTTCTACCGTTTTCAGGGCGAGGTGCAGAAGGCCCAGGCCGATCTGCGCGTGCAGGACACCCTGCTGGCCAAGACCGAAGCGCAGATCGTCTACGACGTAACCGGCGCGCTGGCCCAGTTTCAGTCCACCCGACGCCGGGTAGAACGGGCCGAGCACGGCTTGCTCGATCGGGCGCGGCGCACGCGCGACCTGGTCCAGATCCAGTACGAAAAGGGCGCTGCGTCCTTGCTCGAGTACCTGGATGCACAGCGAATGCTCATAGAAACCACCCAGGGCTACCTGCGCGATCTGGCCGACTACTGGCTGGCGGTCGTGCTCATCGGGGAGGCCGTGGGGTTGGAGCTGGGACCATGAACCATACCCGAGTCGCTCCCGTTGCTGCTCTTTTCCTCGTCGTGGCCGTCGGGCCTGCCTGTCACGGGCGTGCCACCGTCACGCCATCAGCCGCCCCACCCACCACCGAGGTGTGGCTAGCACCCGAACAGGCGGCCGCGGCCAAGCTGGTGGTCGAGCCGCTCGAACCCCAACCCGTGGGCGGCGTGGTGCTGGCCAGCGGCCGTGTGACCTTCGACGATCTGCAGGTGTCGCATGTGCTGTCGCCGGTGACCGGTCGGGTGGTCAAGATCGAGGCCCAGCCCGGCCAACGCGTGAAAAAGGGCGAAGCCCTGGCGCAGATCGAATCTCCTGATGTGGCAGCCGCGTTTTCCGACCTGGCCAAGGCCCAGGCCGACTTTGGCGCGGCCGAGAAGGAAGCCAACCGCCAGAAGGAGCTGTTCGACGTCCACGCAGGATCGCAACGCGATCTTGAGAGCGCGCAGTCCAACTACAGCAAGGCCAGGGCCGAGCTGGATCGAGCCAGGAAGAAGAGCCGCATTCTGCGCGGCAGCCACTCCGACGGCGTGAACGAGATGTACACCCTGCGTGCCCCCATCGACGGCGAGGTCATCGCGCGCAACGTAAACCCCGGTGCCGAGGTGCAAGGGCAGTACTCGGGTGGCACGGTTCTCGAGCTCTTCACCGTGGGCGAGCTGGACAGCGTGTGGGTGCTGGGGGACGTCTTCGAGATGGATCTCGGGCGGGTGAAAGCGGGCACGGCCTGCCTGGCCGCCGTCGTATCCTATCCCGGCCGGGTCTTCCGAGGGCGGGCCGACTGGGTCTCGGATACCCTCGATCCAGCGACCCACACCTCGAAGGTTCGCTGCAAGATTGCCAATCCCGACCGCGCGCTGAAACCCGAAATGTATGCGACCGTGATCCTACCGGTGGACCGCGAAGTCGCACTTGCCATCCCACGCAGCGCGCTCTTGCGCCTCGGCGACCAGACCGTGGTCTTCGTTGAGGCCGGCAAGACCCCCGACGGCCGTTTGCGCTTCGAGCGCCGGCCGGTGGTGGTCAATGAGGAGCAGGGCGGCGACTTTCTGCCGGTGCTGCGCAACCTGGCCAAGGGCGAGCGCATCGTCGTCTCGGGCGCCATCCTGCTTTCCGGAATGCTGTAGTCATGATTGAGCGACTGGTTTCGGCCGCAGTCCGCGCGCCTTTTCTGGTCTTCATGGCCGCCCTGGCGCTGGTCGGCATCGGCATTCACTCGTACGCGCAGCTCGATATCGAGGCGTATCCTAACCCGGTGGCGCCCATGATCGAACTTATCGCGCAGCCACAAGGCTGGAGCGCCGAGGAGGTCGAACGCTACGTCACTTTGCCGATCGAAACCGGGCTGGTGGGCATGCCTGGGCTGCAGCACGTGCGCTCGCAGTCGCTCTTTGGCCTGGCCAATGTGAAGTTCTACTTCGGCTGGGATACCAGCTATTTCACAGCTCAGCAGCGCGTGCTCAACCAGCTCAATTTCGTAAACCTGCCGGCGGGCGTGCAACCGCAGCTCTCGCCCTGGAGCGCCATCGGTGAGCTGTACCGCTACAAGGTCGTGGGCAAGGACTACACCGCGACGGATCTCAAGACCGCGCAGGACTGGATCCTGGAAAAGCAATTCCGCCAGGTGCCGGGGGTGATCGACGTGGTGGGGTTCGGCGGTCTGACCAAGCAGTATCACGTGGACGTGGATCCCTATCGCCTGCGCGGCCTCAATGTCAGCCTCGCACAGTTGCAGTCCGCCATCGCCAACGCCAACCAGAACGTGGGCGGGCAGCGCCTGACCCTGGGCGAGCAGTCCTTCGACGTCCGCGGCGTCGGGCTCATCCGTTCGGTCCGAGACATCGAGCAGATCACGATTGCCGCGCAGAAAGGCGTGCCGGTTCGCGTAGCCGACGTGGCCGCCGTCCACGCGGGCGCGGCCCCGCGCCTGGGCATCGTGGGCCGCGACGGTGAACCCGACATCGTGGAAGGCATCGTGCTCATGCGCTATGGGGGCGACTCGCTTACCACCATCAAGGGCATTCACGATCGGGTCGACTATATTCGGCAGAACCGGGTTCTGCCGCCCGGCATGGACATCGAGCCTGTCTACGACCGGGCCGACCTGGTCAAGCTGACCACCCACACCGTGATGGAGAATCTCATCACCGGGATGGTGCTGGTTTCCTTGGTGCTATGGCTCTTCTTGGGCAAGCTACGCGCGGCCCTGCTGGTCGCTCTCAATCTGCCGCTCGCCCTGCTCTTCGCGTTCTTCGGTATGGTGTCGACCGGCACGCAAGCCAACCTCATCTCGCTGGGCGCGGTGGATTTCGGCATCGTGGTCGACTCGTCCGTGATCATGATGGAGAGCATCTTCCGCAATTTCGCCCGAAAAGGGGGGTCGGTCTTCGAGCGCATCGCCAGCGCGGCCCGCGAGGTCGGGCCGCCCGTGTTTTCCTCCACCCTCATCATCGCGGTGGCTTTCGTGCCGCTCTTCACCCTGACCGGCGTGGCCGGCGTGATCATGGCCCCGATGGCGCAGACCTATGCCTTTGCCATCGGTGGCGCGATTCTACTCTCGCTCACCCTAACCCCGGCCCTCTCGTCGCGGCTTCTGCCTGTGTCCGCAACCCAAGATGAAGAAGAAAAGGACACCCGGTTCATGCGTCTCGTGCACCGGCTGTACGCGCCGCTGTTTTCCTTCGCCCTGCAGCGCCCGCGCTGGGCGGTGCTGCTGGGGGCGGGGCCGGTGGTCCTGGCCCTGGCTGCGGCCAGCATCCTCGGCCGCGAGTTCATGCCCAAGCTGGAAGAGGGCAACTTCTGGATCCGCGCCACCTTGCCTACCTCGATCTCCCTCGAGCAATCGGCCCGCTACGTGGGGCACATCCGTGCCATCGTGCTCGGCTGTCCCGGCGAAGACGCGAGTGACTGTCCTTTCGAGAAGAGAAGCCGGCCCGAGATCCAAAGCGTCATCTCCCAGCTCGGACGGCCCGACGACGGTACCGACGTGTCTGGCTTCCACAACATCGAACTCTTGGCACCCCTGCGCCGCAGCTCCGAATGGCGCCCGGGCGTGACCAAGGCCTCACTCACCGACGACATGCAGCGCGACCTGGCCCGTGCCTTCCCCGGCGTTGTGTTCAATTTCTCGCAAGTCATCTCCGACAACGTGGAAGAGGCCATGTCAGGCGTCAAGGGCGAGAACACAGTCAAGGTGCTGGGGCCGGATCTGCGGCTGGACGAAGCCAAGGCTGACGAGATCGTGGCCGCCATGAAGGACGTCCGAGGGGTGGCGGACCTGGGGATCTTCCGCTCGCTCGGCCAACCCGCGATTCGCATCACTCCCTCGCGCACCGCCGCCGGACGCTATGGCCTGAATACCGGCGACGTGGCGGCTGTCATCCAGGCTGCCATCGGTGGGCTGGCCATCACCCAAGTCTACGAAGGCGAAAAGCACTTCGAGCTGACCGTGCGGTGGGCCGAAGCCTACCGGCGTGACCAGCGCGCTATCCGCGCCATCCTGGTCGCGGCGCCGGACGGTGCCCAGGTGCCGCTCGGACAACTGGCTGACGTGGTTGAGGAGAACAGTCCGTCGGTCGTCTTCCGCGAGGATCTGCGGCGTTACGTCCCGGTGAAGTTCTCGGTGCGCGGGCGCGACCTGGCGTCGACTATCGCCGAGGCGCAGGCCAGAATCGCGGCGCATGTCAAGCTGCCGTACGACACGCACCTGGAATGGGGCGGCGAGATCAACCAGTTGCGCGAGACCACAGCGCGCCTTCTGATCATCGTCCCCGTCACTCTACTGATCATCACATTCCTGGTCTACAGTTCGGTCAAGAACCTGCGCGATACCCTCATCGTACTGCTCGGCGCACCGGTGGCCGCCAGCGGAGGTGCGGTGGCCCTCTTCCTAACCGGCACTGATTTCTCTATTTCGGCGGCCATGGGCTTTATCTCGATTCTCGGAATTTCCATCCAGGACGCGTTGCTGGTGGTCACCTACGCGCAGCAGCTGCGCCGGCAAGGCGAGTCGGCGGAAAACGCAGCCCGGCGGGCAGCCGAGCGCTGGCTCCGCCCGGTCCTGATGGCCGCCTCGGTGGCCATGCTGGGCCTTCTGCCCGCCGCCCTCTCACGTGGCATCGGCTCGGAGACCCAAAAGCCCCTCGCCATCGTGGTCATCGGCGGCGCCTTGGCGCTCGTGATCCTGCCGCGCTTGTTGCAACCGGCGCTCCTTGCTCTGGCTTTCCGGAAGCGGCCGCAGCCCAACCCGCTGGTTTGACCGCAGCGCAAGGCCGATGGCCGACACCTGGGTGCGGGAAATGCGAAGCTCGCGGGTTCTGCAGCCTCTGCCTGAATTCAACACGGCCGGGATGCTATTGAACCACCTTTCTGCGAAATTGGTGCACGCGGAGGAATCGAGAGCCTCGGCGCCACGTCTGATGTCCGCCTGGCCGATGACCTCGAGCCACGTCCGTGTACCGTTGATCCGGTCATGTATGTCTGACACGCTTCACCGGTGCGCATCCCGACCAAACTCGTGCTCGGCCTGGCGGCCGCCAGCGCGGTTATCCTTGGTTCCTATGGTTTGCGCGAGCTTCGCAAGGAAAGGAAGGACCTGACGGATGTCGCCAAGCACGACATGAAGGTCCTCGGTACCGCCCTGAAGGTGGCTATCGAGAATGCTCTGCGTGACCAGCAGGTCGCCGACATCACTGAGATTCTCGGATCCCTTAAGCTGAAAGATTCGACCATCGACGTTCTGGTTTTCGATCGGGCGGGCGAACTCGCCCCTCACCCTTTCGGAAGTCCAGGCTCCGCCACGCTCGTCCGTGACGCCGTTCAGCAGGTGAATTCTTCAGGTGAGTCCCTCGTCCGCATCCAAGGCGCACGAGACCTTTCGCGGATTGTCGGCATCTTTCCCCTGCGCGACGATGACGGGACGAACCTCGGCACCATGGCGATCATGCGTCCCCTGGATGTGCTGAGGGCCGACCTCCGATCGGAGACGATCTCTACGATTCTTTCGATCCTGAGCTTGATTGCTGGAGTTGCGGGCGTCGGCTGGTTCCTGGTGCATCTATATGTGGGTCGTCCGCTCAAGAGACTGATGCTTGCGATGGAGGACGTGGGCGCCGGGAACCTGACGGCAAGCGTGTCCGTCCACCGGACTGACGAGGTGGGCAGGTTGACGGCCGAGTTCAATTCCATGGTGCGCGAGCTTGAAAGCGCGCGGCGCCGCTTGATGGAGGCTTCTGAATCCCGGGAGGCGTTGGAGACGGGGCTGCGCCGCGTGGACAAGCTGGCCACGCTAGGGCAGCTTTCCGCCGGGCTGGCTCATGAGATAGGTTCGCCCCTGCAGATCTTGAACGGGCGTGCACGAGCTCTGGCCAGCCGGACGGACCTGCCTACGGATGTTCGCCGGATCGCGCAGGTATTGGAGGAGCAATCGGATCGGATCGCGAAGATAGTCGAGCAGCTCCTCACCGTCTCTCGGCGCCGGGCAGCACATCGAAGCGAAATCGATTTGGGCAAGACAGTAGGCCCCATCGTCGATCTCCTCGAACATGAGGCGCGGCGGCGGGCTGTCCGACTCGAGTTCGAGCGTCCGAATTCGCCTCTGAAGGTCATGGCCGATGTGGACCAAGTCCAGCAGGTGACTCTGAACCTGCTGAGCAACGCTTTGCGGGCCACCCCGCAGGGCGGTCGGGTCCGTCTCAGTATCGCAGCGTCCTCATTCAAGACAGCCGATGGCACTCACGAGCACCCATCGGTGTCGCTCGTAGTCGAGGACACCGGCTGTGGGATCACGGAGGAATTACTGGTCCGCATCTTCGAGCCATTTTTCACCACCTGGACGGACGTCGGGGGCGCGGGCCTGGGGCTCGCAGTTGTCAAGTCGATTGTCGACGAACATGGCGGCACAATTGCCGTCCAATCCGAGAAGAACGTTGGGGCGCGGTTCACCGTCCACTTCCCAATGGCAGGCGCCGCGCGGGGCGAGGAAGCGGTCGCATGACGGGGCAATCAAAGAAGAAGCTGCTTGTCTTGGATGACGATGCCGGCGTCGTGGACTTCCTGTGCGAGAGCCTCAGCGAGCTGGGCTACGACGTGACGGGCCTCACGGCACCTAGGGAGGCGCTTCTCCGGATCAAGACCGATTCATTCGACCTGGTGATCACCGACGTGGAAATGCCCCAGATGCGCGGCACCGAACTGCTGTCGGCCATTCTCGGCGAGAAGCCTAGCCAGCTCGTGCTTCTCATAACCGCGTTCGGGAGCATCGATCTCGCCGTCTCGACGGTTCAGGCAGGAGCGTGCGACTTCATCGCCAAGCCCTTCAAGATCGAGACCCTGGTATCCGCCATCGAGCGCGCGTTCCGCGACCGTCAGATCCGTCGGGAAATCGTTCGTTTGAGGAAGGTGTCGCCGCTCGATGCCCCCGAACAGATCATCGCCGGGAGCCCCGCGATGCGAAGAGTGCTCGCAACGGCCCGGAAGGCCGCGGGCACAGACTCAACCACCCTCATCACAGGAGAGACAGGCACAGGGAAGGGCGTCATTGCCAAGCTGATTCACGACTCGAGCGCGAGACGGGACCGACCTTTCTACCAGTTGAACTGCGCGTCGGTGCCACCAACCTTGGTCGAAAGTGAGCTGTTCGGCGTCCGGCGCGGGGCATTCACCGATGCGAAGGAGGACAGGGATGGTGCGTTTGTTGCGGCGGGGGATGGCACGTTCTTTCTCGACGAAGTCGGCGAGCTTCCGCTAGAGATCCAGGCAAAACTTCTCCACGTGCTCGAGAACGGACGGGTTCGCCCCCTGGGGGGCACCTCCGAGGTTCCGATCAAGGCCAGGCTCATCGCAGCGACCAACCGTCCACTCGAGCCCTTGGTCCGTGAGGGCAACTTCAGGCAGGACCTGTACTACCGGCTCAACATCATCCGAATCGAGGTTCCACCCCTGCGCGAGCGACGCGAGGATATCGTGCACTTGCTAGATTTGTTCCTGAGCCGCGCCTGCGAACGACAGTCGCGCTCTCTCATTGGGGTATCCGCAGCGGCGATGCGGCGGCTGGTCGCATACCACTGGCCTGGCAACGTGCGCGAGCTGGCGAACGCAGTCGAGCGGGCGGTGGTTCTCTCCGACCATGATGCGCTTCTCCCTGAGGACTTGGACCTCCCCAAGAACGGCGGCGTGGAGGCACTTCTGGCCGAGGGCGCGGATAGCCACATTCCGCTCGAGGAGATCGAGCGCTCGTACGTCCGACGGGTGCTGGAAGAGCACGGGGGCAACAAGGCCGGCGCCGCACGCATCCTCGGAATCAACCGGCGGACTCTCTATCGGAAGCTCAAGGGCTAGGGTTCTCCCCGAAATCCCGCGATAGCCGCAGGAGGTCGCGGCCCGGGCCGGAGTGAATTCGGTCGGCCAAGGCCGCGGGGACGACCACCACCGATCGTTCCAATGGTTGGGTGGAGCTGGCGGCACGCGCCGCCACCTCCACAGTGGCTACTTTTGTCCCATCTGTGCACTCCTGCCACGTTTGGCAGGTGCGCACACCGCCTGAGTTCGTACTCCGCCCGGGAGGTGAGAGCGCGGTCATCTGTGCACGTTGTGGGGTTGACGTGCATGTCAACCGGTCCCGCCCTCCTCTTGGCCCGCATGTTGCTATTGGAAGCGAGTGACGAGTCCTCTGGGCTCGTCCAAGAGGAGCGTGTCCGGTGCCCGTCATCTCTCAACCAGACTTCCTTGGCGCTTGTTCGGTTGCCGCTCTTGCCCTCGTGGTGGCCGTCGGGCCCGGCTGCCACAGGCGGGTCGCCACTACGCCAACGGTGGCGTCACCAACGACAGAGGTGTGGCTAGCACCCGAACAGGTGGCGGCGGCTAAACTGGTCGTGGAGCCGCTCGCACTCCAGCCCGTGGGCAGCGTGGTGGTGGCCAGCGGCCGCGTGACCTTCGACGATCTGCACGTTTCGCATGTGCTGTCGCCGGTTACTGGCCGGGTGGTCAAGATTGAGGCTGAGCCCGGCCAGCGCGTGAAGAAGGGTGACACCCTGGCGCTCATCGAATCTCCTGACGTGGCGACCGCGTTTTCCGACCTGGAAAAGGCGAAGGCTGACTTTGGCGCGGCCGAAAAGGAAGCGAATCGCCAGAAGGAGCTGTTCGACGTCCACGCCGGATCGCAACGCGATCTTGAGGGCGCGCAGTCCGCCCACAGCAAGGCCACGGCCGAGCTGGATCGAGCCCGGAAGAAGACCCGCATCCTGCGCGGAAGTTCCTCCGACAAGTTGAACCAGACCTACACCCTGCGCGCCCCAATCGACGGCGAAGTCATCGCACGCAACGTGAACCCCGGCGCCGAAGTGCAAGGTCAGTACTCGGGGGGTACCGTGCTCGAGCTCTTCACCGTCGGGGACTTGGACAGCATATGGGTGCTGGGAGAGATCTTCGAGATGGATCTGCGCCGGGTGAAGGCGGGCACGGAGTGCCTGGCCAGCGTCGTGTCCTATCCGGGCCGGGTCTTCCGCGGACTGGCCGACTGGGTCTCGAACACGCTCGATCCCGCGACCCATACCTCGAAGGTCCGCTGTAAGATCGCCAATCCCGACCGCGCGTTGAAGCCCGAGATGTATGCCACCGTGACCCTACCGGTGGATCGTCAAGTCGCTCTCGCCATCCCGCGCAGCGCGCTCCTGCGCCTCGCCGATCAGACGGTGGTCTTCGTCGAGGTGGGCAAGGCGCCCGACGGCCGCCTGCGCTTCGAACGCCGGCCCGTGGTGGTCAACGAGGAACTGGGCAGCGAGTACCTGCCGGTGCTGCGCAACCTCGCCAAGGGTGAGCGCATCGTGGTCTCGGGCGCCATTCTGCTTTCCGTGAAGATATAGTCATGATTGAGCGACTGGTTTCGGCCGCTGTGCGCGCGCCCTTCCTGGTGCTGATGGCCGCCCTGGCCCTGGTCGGCGTCGGCATTTACTCGTACGCGCACCTCGACATCGAGGCCTATCCCAACCCGGTGCCACCGATGATCGAGATCATCGCGCAGCCGCAAGGCTGGAGCGCCGAGGAGGTCGAGCGCTACGTCACCCTGCCGCTGGAAACCGGCCTGGTGGGCATGCCGGGGCTGGAACACGTGCGCTCGCAGTCGCTCTTCGGCCTGGCCGATGTGAAGTTCTACTTCGGCTGGGACACCAGCTACTTCACAGCGCAGCAGCGAGTGCTCAATCAGCTCAGCTTCGTCACCCTGCCGGCGGGCGTGCAACCCCAGCTCTCGCCCTGGAGCGCGATCGGCGAGCTGTATCGCTACAAGGTGGTCGGCAAGGACTACACCGCCACGGATCTCAAGACCGCCGAGGACTGGATCCTGGAAAAGCAATTCCGCCAGGTGCCGGGCGTGATCGACGTGGTGGGGTTCGGCGGCCTGACCAAGCAGTATCACGTGGACGTGGATCCCTATCGCCTGCGCGGCCTCAATGTCAGCCTCGCGCAGTTGCAGTCCGCCATCGCCAACGCCAACCAGAACGTGGGCGGGCAGCGCCTGACCCTGGGCGAGCAGTCCTTCGACGTGCGCGGCGTCGGACTTATCCGTTCGGTCCGTGACATCGAGCAAATCACGATTGCCGCGCAAAAGGGTGTGCCGTTTCGCGTGCGCGACGTGGCCGCGGTTCGCGTGGGCGCGGCCCCACGTTTGGGCATTGTGGGCCGCGACGGTGAACCGGACATCGTGGAAGGCATCGTGCTCATGCGCTATGGGGGCGACTCGCTCTCCACCGTCAAGGGCATTCACGATCGGGTCGACCAGATCCGGCAAAACCGGCTTCTGCCACCCGGCATGGACATCGAAACTCTCTACGACCGCGCCGATTTGGTCAAACTGACCACCCACACCGTGATGGAGAACCTCATCACCGGCATGGTGCTGGTTTCGTTGGTGCTGTGGCTCTTCCTGGGCAAGCTGCGCGCGGCTTTGCTGGTCGCGCTCAATCTGCCACTGGCCCTTCTCTTCGCATTCTTCGGCATGGTGTGGACCGGCACCCAGGCCAACCTCATCTCTCTCGGCGCAGTGGACTTCGGCATCGTGGTCGACTCGTCCGTGATCATGATGGAGAGCATCTTCCGCAACTTCGCCCGGCGCGGGGCTTCGGCCTTCGAACGCATCGCCAGTGCGGCCCGCGAGGTCGGGGCGCCCGTGTTCTCCTCCACCCTGATTATCGCGGTGGCCTTCGTACCGCTCTTCACCCTGACTGGCGTGGCCGGCGTGATCATGGCACCCATGGCACACACCTATGCTTTTGCCATCGGTGGCGCCATCGTCCTCGCGCTGACCCTCACCCCGGCGCTTTCGTCGCGACTTCTGCCCGTGTCCACAACCCAGGACGAAGAGGAAAAGGACACCCGGTTCATGCGAACCGTGCACCGGTTCTATGCGCGGATCTTTTCCTTCGCCCTGCAGCGGCCGCGCTCGGCCGTACTGCTAGGCGTGGGACCGGTGGTACTGGCGCTGGCTGCCGCCAGTTTGCTCGGCCGCGAGTTCATGCCCAAGCTAGAAGAGGGCAATTTCTGGATTCGTGCCACCTTGCCCACCTCGATCTCCCTTGAGCAATCGGCCCGCTACGTGGGCCACATCCGCGCCATCGTGCTTGGCTGCCCGGGCGACGATGCGGGTGACTGCCCATTCGAGAAGAGAAGCCGGCCCGAGATCCAGAGCGTTATATCGCAGCTCGGACGCCCGGACGACGGCACCGATGTGTCCGGCTTCCAGAACATCGAGCTGCTGGCGCCCTTGCTCCCCAGCTCGCAGTGGCGCCCAGGCGTGACCAAGGCGTCACTCACCGACGACATGCAGCGCGACCTGGCCCGCGCCTTTCCTGGTGTGGTGTTCAACTTCTCGCAGGTCATTTCCGACAACGTGGAAGAGGCCATGTCAGGCGTCAAGGGCGAGAACACGGTCAAGGTGGTGGGGCCGGATCTGCGGGTGGACGAAGGCAAGGCCGGGGAGATCGTTGCCGCCATGAAAGACGTCCGGGGTGTGGCGGACCTGGGGATCTTCCGCTCGCTCGGCCAGCCCGCGATTCGCATCACCCCCTCCCGCACCGCGGCCGGGCGCTATGGACTAAACACGGGCGACGTAGCGGCTGTCATCCAGGCAGCCATCGGCGGGCTGGCCATCACCCAAGTCTATGAGGGCGAAAAGCACTTCGACCTCACCATACGCTGGGCCGAGCCCTACCGGCGCGACCTGCGTGCCATCCGCGCAATTCTGGTCGCCGCGCCCGATGGTGCCCAGGTGCCGCTCGGACAACTGGCTGACGTGATCGAGGAGAACAGTCCGTCGGTCATTTTCCGTGAAGGGCTGCGACGCTACGTCCCGGTGAAGTTTTCGGTGCGCGGGCGCGACCTGGGGTCGACCATCGCCGAGGCGCAGGCCGAGATCGCTGCGCATGTCAAGCTACCCTACGACACGCATTTGGAGTGGGGCGGCGAGATCAACCAGCTACGCGAGACCACGGCACGCCTCCTGATCATCATCCCGGTGACGTTGCTCATGATTACCTTTCTGGTCTATGGCTCGGTCAAGAACGCGCGCGATACCCTCATCGTGTTGCTCGGCGCGCCCGTGGCCGCCAGCGGAGGCGTGGTGGCCCTCTTTCTCACCGGCACGGATTTTTCGACCTCGGCGGCCGTGGGCTTCATCTCGATTCTCGGAATCTCCATCCAGGATGGGTTGCTCGTGGTCACCTACGCCAGTCAGTTGCGTTCGCGAGGCGAGTCAGCGGCAAGCGCAGCTCGTCAGGCTGCCCAGCGTCGCCTGCGCCCAGTCCTGATGTCCACCTGGGTGGCGATGCTGGGCCTGTTGCCTGCCGCCGTCTCGCGCAGCATCGGCTCGGAAACCCAGAAGCCACTCGCCATCGTGGTCATCGGCGGGGCCCTGGCCCTCGTGATCCTGCCGCGCCTGCTGCAGCCTGCGTTGCTGTCGCTGGCATTCCGGAAACGACCGCAGCCCGACCCGCCGGTTTGAGCGCCGGCCCGGCGCAGGCCGAATCCTCAGCTCACGCGCACGCCATCCCGCGCCTGTGGCAAGCGGATGACAAAGGTTGTCCCCTGGCCAAGCTGGGAATCAACCGTCACGGACCCGCCACTCGCCTCGATCACGCGCTTGACGATGGATAGCCCAAGTCCTGTCCCCGGTTGCTCGCGCACGCGCAGAGCCCGAAAGAACGGATCGAAGGCCTGGCGGGCCTCGTCGTAAGACATCCCCACCCCATTGTCAGCGACGCGCAACAAGTATTCCTTTCCGACGACCCGGCCAAGAATGTTGATCTCGGCCTGCCCTTCCGCGCGGCGGTACTTCACCGCATTGTCGGCGAGATTGGACACCACTTGCCGAAGCAGCCCCTCCGCGCACTGCACTTTCGCGGGCTCCGCCGCCACATGCAGCGTCACTCCTTCGGATGCAAGGCGTGTGGCCAATTCGTCGCGGACCTGCGCCACCACGACGGCCGGGTCACCAACCCCGGACCGCGCCGTGCCGTTGCCGATCCGGGACAGCGCGAGCAGATCCTCGATGATGGCCTCCATGCGCGCCACCCCGCGCTGGAGAACGGCCCCTGACGTCGCCTCGGCCGGCAGATGTTTCGCGAGAACCGCCGCGGTCATGCTGATGGTGCTCAAAGGGCCGCGAAGATCGTGGGCCACCCGCCCGGCAAAGGCATCGAGATCCCGGTTGTGCGCCTCAAGTGCCAGCGCGTGGCGGTGCACCTCATTCTCGCGCTCACGTACCAGACGAGTGCCCCAGAAGCCGATGCCCACGGTCAGCAGCACGGCGAGGAACTGGAGGGTGGCAGAGACGGCGATCAGGGAATGCTGCAGGTGCTTGATTCTCGCGGCTGATTTCTCCGCTTCGCTGTCGTTGATGCGAACCAGGTCGTCGACGTCCGTTCCAATGGCGGCCAGGCGACTCTCGACGCCGGATAGGGCCGCGCGGGCATCAACGTCCCGGTTCTCGCGCGACAGCGCAAGGGTTCTGGCGAGCGGTTCCCCGGTGGCGGCAGCGTCATCCTTGAGCCGCTGCCAGGCTCTCGCTTCGCTAGGACAGCTAACGAGTAGCTCATAGGTGGAAACGGCGGCGGCGAAGTCGGTTTCGATCTCCGCGATCTTCGCTTCAGCCTGCGCCATAGTGGCGGCGTCCGACGCAAGGATGTGCGCGTCGACAAGCCGTTGCCGCCGATACACGTCGGCGCGCATCTGATGCACGAGCTCGACGCTCTTCATGGCATTGTCCACCACCAGCACGACTTCGGCGTGGGCCTTTCGCGTTTGGTAGAGCGAGAAGACGTTGGTGAGAGCGAGCAGCGCCACGATGAGGGCGACAAGGACGACGACGAAGCGCCAGTTCTGCACCCGGGTGACGTTCATGGACGTCAAATATGGGCTCGATTCGATCTCGTGGCCAGGCTGTCCCTTCCATGGCTAGCCGTACTTGAAGCGAGTCTCGACTCGCGCGAGGATAGAGGCATGCGCTTCTCTCCTCTGATCCGCGTCGTTCTTGGGGTTGGCCTGCTCGTCTCGTGCCGCAGGCAGATGGGCGACGGGATCACATTGCAGCGCGATGTCGACGCCAACCTGGACGGCTTCATCGACGTGGTGAAATCTGGGCTGGGTTTATCGGTGAACGCCCGCTTCCTGACCTTTGGGCCCGTGCCCGGCCCGCAGCCCTGGGACAACCCGGTGGCCGCCGCTCCAGTCAGCGTCCACGGGCGAAACATCTCCCTCCGTCCCAGGCGCGACGGCCTGGTCCACGAGCGCTACGAAGCTCGGCCTTGTCCGCTCAAGACCATCTTCGAGTGTGTAGAGATCCTCGCCACCGGCCGCTTCGGCAAGGACGGTGAGATCATGTGCTTCGGCCTTCAGTTGCAGAAGCACCCCAGCGAGGTCGTGCGCCAAGACATCGCCTTCCGCGCTGCCGATTTCTGTCCCTTCCGGATGTCCGCCGGCCCAGCCCAGCAGATCATCCGCGGCATCGAGAAAGCACAGATGGAGCACTTCCAGCGCCAGGAGACCGACAGGTACTTGGACCCGACCAATCGCTAGCAACAGGCCCGGGAACCTTGCGGACGCCCGGGCCCGCGCAACTACGCCACTACGAGACGCTCTTGTCTCCCGCCGGCGGCGCGAACGGCGAGCTCGACCCCGCCACCGCCAGAGCCTCGTACAGCTTCCAGCGCGCCTGGGCCTCGCGCTGGCCTTGCTCCATCAGGGCGCGAGCGCGCTCCGGCATTACCTGGGCCAGCGAGCGGAAGCGCGTCTCGGTCATGGCCCACTGTTCGTAGGTCATCTTGGGCGCCTTGGAATCGAGCTTGAGCGGGTTCTCGCCCTTGGCGTAGAGCCCCGGGTTGAATCGGTACAGGGTCCAGGCGCCGCTGTCGACCGCTGCGGCTTGGTTGTCCATGCTCTTGGCCATGTCGATGCCGTGGGCGATACAGGTGCTGTACGCGATGACGATGGAAGGCCCGTCGTAGGCATCCGCCTCGATCAGGGCCCGCACGCTCTGGATATCACTGTAGCCCATGGCCACCTTGGCGACGTAGCAGTTGCGGTATGCGATGGCCATCATGCCCAGGTCTTTCTTCGACGTGGGCTTGCCAGCCGCGGCGAACTTGGCTACCGCGCCGGTCGGGGTCGCTTTCGAGCACTGGCCACCGGTGTTCGAGTACACCTCGGTGTCGAGCACCAGGATGTTCACGTTGCGGCCGCTGGCCAAGACGTGATCCAGCCCGCCGTACCCGATGTCGTAGGCCCAGCCGTCGCCGCCCACCGCCCACACGCTCTTCTTGACCAGCATGTCGGCCACACCAGCCAGGTTCTTCGCGTCGGGGTCGGCGATGCCGGCCAGCTTCTGCTTGAGCAGGGCCACGCGCTCGCGCTGCCCGTAGATGCCCTTCTCGTCGGCCT
>PMIX01000057.1 GCA_003158395.1 Myxococcales bacterium
TGGCCGATGAGGACTCGGGCAAGGCTCGCATCGAGGCGGCCCTGGCGCTCGAAGGTTCGATGACTGCCGAGGCGGCTGACGAGATCGCGGCGTCGGTCACCCGCATCCGGAGAAATTGGCGATGATGATCGCGGATTCGGATGTGCTCATCGACTTTCTCCGTGGTCGTTCACCCTGGGCGGGCCGGATCAAACTGGAGATCAAGACCGGCCACCTGGCCACCACCGCCATCAACAGCTTCGAGCTGCTGAGCGGGGCAAAGGAGGCAGCCGAGCGGGACAAGGTGTCGCGCCTGCTGGCAGCGCTCACTGTGCTTGGGGTGACCCCCACGGCGAGCGAGCGCGCGGCGGCGATCCGGCGCGTGCTTGAGGCTGAGGGTCACGGGATCGGGATGGCCGACTACCTGATCGCCGGCGTCTGTCTCGCCCGTGACGGCGTCCTGTTGACCCGCAACGTCGACCACTTCGAACGCGTGCCCGGCTTGAAAATCAGCGGGCGCCATCTTGAGAAGAGCGGAAGAACCTAGGCCAGGCATCTTCGGCCGTCGGCCGTGGTAGAAACCGGTTCCCTCTGTTCGAACGAGAATCGTTCCTTCAATGAACTGCGCACGAGTGGAAACAGCGCCTCGGCTTGCCTGGGGATCGCCAGTTTGAGCAACCACGCGCGGGGCTAACCATGTGTGGAATTCTAGGTTGGATCGGAACGGGCGCGACCCGCGAGGCATTCGAGGCGCGGCTCGATCAGCTTCGCCATCGCGGTCCGGACGGCAGCGGGCTTTGGCAGGATCGGCCGCGCGATGTCCTGCTCGGCCATCGCCGCCTGTCGATTATCGACCTGAGCCCGACCGGCGCGCAGCCGATGGTCGATGCCAGCGGACGCTGGGTGATCGTCTTCAACGGCGAAATCTACAACTTCGTCGAGCTACGCGCCGAGCTGGAGGCCGAGGGCGTGGCTTTCCGGGGGCGCAGCGACACCGAGGTGCTGCTCGGGGCTTACCAGCGCTGGGGCGAAGGCTGCCTGGCACGCCTGAATGGGATGTTTGCTTTCGCCATCTACGACAGCGGCAGCAGCGACGCGTCCCCGTCGCTGTTTCTCGCGCGGGATCGGGTGGGCAAGAAGCCGCTGTACTATGTCCGCCAGGGGACGTGCCTGCGCTTCGCCTCGGAGCTGAAGGCCCTGGGTCACGACAGCGGGCTGGACCTGGCGGCGCTCAATCACTACCTGGCCTATGGTTGCTATCCGGGCGAGCTGTGTTTCCAGCAGGGTGTAGCCAAATTGCCCGCAGGTCACGCGGCCCGGTTCACGCTTGCTACCGGCCAGTGGCGGCAATGGGCCTGGTGGACTTTGCCCGAGCGCGCGGCCCCCAGCGCGGGCGATCCCGAGGCCCTGACCGAGGAGCTGGCCGCTCTTCTGTCCGATTCCGTACGCCGCCGTCTGGTCGCCGATGTCCCGGTGGGCGTTTTCCTAAGTGGCGGCCTGGATTCCAGTTTGGTGGCCGCGGCCGCGGCGCGCGTGTCCAACGCGCCGGTGAAGACCTTCACCATTCGCGTTCCGGCCGCCGGGTTCGACGAATCGCCGTACGCGCGCCTGGTGGCCACCCACTTTGGCACCGACCACCACGAGCTTACAGCCGATCGCGCGTCGCTGGCGGTTCTGGACGACATGGCGGCATTTCTCGACGAGCCGCTGGCGGATTCGTCGCTGATCCCGACTTTCCTGGTGTCGCGGATGACCCGGCAGCATGTCACGGTCGCCCTGGGCGGCGATGGAGGTGACGAGCTTTTCGCGGGCTACAACCACTACCGCGCCGCGATCCGCGATTCCCGTCGCTGGGGCTGGCTGCCGCGATCGCTGTGGATGGCGGCAGCGGCAGGGGCAGCGCGGCTGCCGGTCGGGCTCAAGGGGCGAAACCTCCTGGTGTCGTTGCGCGAGGGGCCGCTTTTCCAGCGAGTCTGGGGAACAGCGTTCTTTGATCGGGCAGCGCGCGGGCAGCTGTTTGCAGCCGAGGCTCGGACCGCACTGGGCGATGACCTGCTGGCGCCAGAGCGTTGCGCGCGCGCCCTGCTCTCCCCCACGCTGGATCCGATACAGGCGCTCTGTCGTTTCGATTTTTCGACCACCCTGGTGGACGACTACATGGTCAAGGTGGACCGCGCGAGCATGATGAATTCGCTGGAGGTGCGCGCCCCGTTTCTCGACGCCAACTTGATCGACTTCGCGTTCACCAAGATCCCTTCGGTGTGGAAGTGCGACGGCCGGGAAACCCGACGCATCGAGCGACGNNTGGATGCTTGGTTTCGGCAGGCTGGCCCCGAGGCCGTGCGTGAACGGCTGGCGGACCTGCCTGAGGCGATTGATCGCAAGATGGTCGAGGCGCAGATCCAGGGTCACATGGCGGGTCGGGCCAACGGAGCGCGCCTGTTTGCCCTGGTCATGCTGTCCGCCTGCTGCCGGCGGCTTGCCAAGCGCAATGTCTCCCTCAGCCCGCCACGGAGCTACCCGCCGCCGTGGGCCTGACGGGCCAGCAGGGCAGCCTCCAGGGCAGGAAGCTGGGCCAGATCCTTGGGGCGTCTCGTGAACCGTTTGCTCGCCAGGATCCGGTCGAGCGGCAGGATGCGCAGGCGGATTCCCTCAACTTCTACATCCCAGGTTCGCAAGTACTCGATGTCGAACGGGTCGAGGCCGTGGACGGTCAGGACGACGTCGATTCGTTCCAGGCCGAGACCGCCAAACGCTGGCGGCTGCATGCCGAAGCCAGAAATCCAGGAGCTGCCTGTGTCTGCGGCAGCCAGACGGATACGCTCGTCGTCGGCCTTTTCAAACCAAAGGTCGACGTCCTGCGTTGCGACTGGCGCGCCTTGCAGAAGGGCCGCGCCCATTCCGACCACGACGAATCGGACGCCCCGGCGCTGCAAGGCTTGCAGAAGTGCTCGCTCAGCGGGCGTAAGCGCGAAGTCGTCCACGGGCCAGACCTTGACGCAGTCGTTGCGCGGGTAAGAGTTCGAGACAGCGGAGGGCGTGGTACACGTCACCCGCATCGGTGCCTGGATGGGACCGGGCGATCTCGTGCGCCTGCGCCCACAGCGCCTCGGAATGCAGAGCCCAGGCGCGCTGTTCACCATTCAATCCCGCGAGAGGGTCGGAAGGAGGGTGTGAAGCATCTGGCACATGTCGATTATGCCATCGAACCCGGCCGCGCACAGCCACAG
>PMIX01000151.1 GCA_003158395.1 Myxococcales bacterium
TGGCCAGGGCAGGATCCCTGAGCAAGATCTGCGAGAATCCCAGGATCGCGTTCATGGGCGTGCGAATCTCGTGCGACATGTTGGCCAGAAATACGCTCTTGGCCTGACTGGCGCGCTGGATGCCATCGACTAGCGCCCGCTCGCGGGACACATCACGGAAGATCCTCACGATGCCCTGGAACTCGCCCCTTTCGTCGAACAGCGGCGCGGCACTCATGCTGATGGCGATCTGCTGTCCGTTCCGGTGAATGCTCGACACCTCGCGCGTGGGGTAGGGCTGCCGGGTGCGTTTGATTTCCTCGAAGGGGCAATCCTTGGTGTGGCAGATGGGTTTCCCGTCCCCGCCAAGCTCGTGGAAGACCTCGCTGCACAGCTTGCCGATCGCCTCCTGCGCGGTGAAGCCCATGATGGCCTCCGCGCCTTGGTTCCAGGACTCGATCCGGTTGGCCTCATCCACGGTGGCCACTCCGTCGGTGATACTGCGCAGAACGTTCTCGGCGTAGTCCTTGTGGGCCGCGAACTCGCTACTCAACTTCTCGGCGCGGCGCCGGATCTCTCGGTGGGCCAGCGCATTGTCGATGCTCACAGCCGCTGCGCCGCATATGGTGTCGATGAAGGTCATCTCCTCGGGCAAGAAGTCCCGTGGGGTNNGCGCGAGACAAGCGGAAACCCGGCATAGCCCACGGCTTCGGGAAGGCGCGAACCCAGGTCCCTCTCTGCCTCGTGCGACTGGACGAACTGCGGGAACCTCCGGACGTCGGGAATGATGAGCGGCTTCGCGGCCTCGATCACGCGCCCGGCCGCACCCTCCCCGCAGGCCAGGCGCAGCCCCGCCGGCAGGGGACCGTCCGATCCCCGGGCCGCTGCCGCTATCAGAAGGTCAGTCTTTGGGTCCAGCAGCATGATGCTGGCGCGATCCGCGCCCGAGAGCGTCCGCAAGTTGTCGAGGAGAGTGTCTAGGACCCGGTGCAGGTCCAGGGTGGACGTGGTGGCGCTGACGACCTGGTGGATCGCGGCCATCTCCTGCTGGCTCCGGGCTTGCGCCTCAGCGGCCTGGCGGTGCTCGCGTCGCGCGACTGCCTGGCCCAACTCGCGATCGATCGCCGGGACCAACCGGCCAAGCTTGCTCTTGAGCAGGTAGTCGTGCGCACCCGCTCTCATCATGGCCACCGCGGTTTCCTCGCCGATGGTGCCGGAAACCACGATGAAGGGGATGTCGAGGCCGCACGCCTGGTAGATTTCCAAAGCCGCGGGCGCACCGAACCCCGGCATGCTGTAGTCGCAGAGAATCAGATCCCACGTTCCCTCCGCCAAGGCATTCCGCATGGTCTCGGCGGTATCCACCCGGCGGTGGTCGACCGCGAACCCGGCCTGCGTGAGATGGCGGACCAGCAGGTCGGCATCGCTTTGTATGTCCTCGACCAGGAGGACGCGCAAAGGTTTCTGGGATGCATCCGTCATCGGTCCCACCGCTTCAAACCACGGGCGGCGGCTGGTTGAGCATGAGCCAGTACAGCCCCAAGTGGCTCACTGCCTCGACAAATTCGTCGAAGTTGACCGGCTTGCGGATGTAGCTGTTGGTGCCGAGGTCGTAGCACTTCAGAACGTCGCGGGGCTCGTTCGACGAGGTCAGGACGATCACCGGGATCAGGCGCGTCCTCTTGTCGCTCTTGATGGTCTGCAGGACTGTCGCCCCGTCCACCTTGGGCAGCTTGAGATCCAGCAGGATGCAGGCAGGCAGATCGGCGACATTCCGCCCCGCGTACGCACCGACGCCAAACAGGTAATCGAGCGCGTCTTGCCCGTCGCGGGCAACCACCAGGGTGTTGGCGAGGTGTTTCTTCTCGAATGCCCGCTTGGTCAAATCGACGTCACTCGGGTTGTCCTCCACCAGCAGGATAACTCTGTTCGTCGCTGGCTCTTGCATGGTCTCCTCCTTCATGCGGTCAGGGTGAAGTAGAAAGTCGCACCCTGGTTGACCTCGGCCTTGGCCCACACCTTCCCGCCATGGCGATGGATGATCCGCTGGACAGTGGCCAGGCCGATGCCGGTCCCCGGAAACTCCTCCATACTGTGCAGGCGCTGGAAAGGCGCGAACAGCTTGCCCGCGTAGCGCATGTCGAAGCCCGCTCCATCGTCGCGCACATGATACACCGTTCGCCCTGGTTCAGAAGTGCAGCCCACCTCGATGCGCGCGCGGGGTCGCTTTCCGGTGAACTTCCAGGCGTTGCCCAGCAGATTTTGCAAAACCGCGCGCAGCAGGACCGCATCGCCCATGGCCACCATCGCGGGGGCGACGACGAAATCTACCGCGCGCTCGGGCTGCGCGGCACGCAGGCTGGCTTCCAGTTCTTGCACCATGGCGGTCAGATCGACCGTCTCGCGTTTCATCGGGGCGCGGGTCACGCGCGACAACTCCAGCAACCCGTCGATGAGCTCGGCCATCCGTTGGGTTTCGCTGCGCACCCTTTTCAGGTAAGTGCGGCCCCGGTCGTCGAGCTGGGGGCCGCAATCTTCCAGCGCAGCCTGGGTCCACCCGTCGATGCCGCGCAGGGGAGCGCGCAGATCGTGCGACACTGAGGAGGCGAAGCTCTCCAGTTCCCGGTTGGCAACCGTCAGCTCTGCGGTACGTTCCGCCACCCGCCGCTCCAACTCGCTATTCGCCGTAGCTAGCGCCGCCTCGGCCCGCTTGCTCTCGGTGATGTCCCTGAAGTGCCATACCCGACCAAAGCATTTTCTGTCTGCATCGAGCATCGGCGCCGAGTAACGGTCGAAGGTCCTGCCGTCTTTGAGAGCGATCTCGTCCCGACTCTTTTCATCAGGAGTCGCGTAGAGGCGCTTCACCTCGCTGATGAACGCCTCCGGATCTGCCAGCTTCTCCATCACCGATTGAAGGGCCCGTTCATCGGATCTGGATTCCATGATGTCGGAAGGAATACCCCACATCTCAGCGAACCGCCCATTGGAAGATACCATCTTGCCATTAACGTCCACCACGAGGATGCCGTCGATGGACGCTTCCTGTTGGGTTGACAGGACGAGGTTCATGAGCCGCAGTTCTTCTTCAGCCCGTTTTCGCGTGCTGATGTCAACCACACTCGTGATGAGGCAGAGCGGAGCCCCATGGTCGTCGCGAAGCAGAGTCGTGCTCACCTCCGCAAAAACAAAATGTCCATCCCGGTGCCGGTAGCGCCTTTCCAATCGGTAGCCCGTGCGCTCGCCGGCAAAGACGGATCGAACACATTCCCGGGTTTCGGCGATATCATCCGGGTGGGTGATGTCGCCGAAGGTGAGCTGTTGCAGCTCCTCAATCGAGAACCCAAGCATGTCGGCCAGTGCTTGATTGACATTGAGCAGTCTTCCATCGCGCCCGGTCAGCGAGTTGCCGATGGCAGAGAGTTCGAAGGTATCCCGAAAGCGCGCTTCGCTCTCCCGCATCGCCTCTTCCGCCCGCTTGCGCTCGGTAATGTCGACATGTTCGGCCTGGTAACAAACCAAGTTGCCGCTGCCGTCCCTGACCTCCCGTGCCGACACCAGCACCACGAGCCGGCTCCCGTCGCGTCGGACCACGGGGAATTCCCTTGGTTCCATGATCCCCTTTTCGGAAAGGATGCGCAGCACCTCGGCGCGATCGTCGGGGTTCGCATACAGCCGATCCCCGACATGGTCGACCGCGGCGATCATCTCCAGAGGGGTCGAATAGCCATACATCCGCGCGTATGCTTGGTTTGCGCGGATCAGGCGTCCATCCGGCGAAGCCTGTGAGATTCCCATGATGGCGTTCTCGAACAGGTTGCGGTATTCCTCCTCGCTGCGCCGAAGATGCTCCTCGGCCCGCTTGCGCCCAATCCGCTGGCGCTGCCGCTCCAGCGCGCTCTCAACGGCGGGTCCCAGTCGTTTGACATGCTCCTTGATGACGTAGTCCCACGCCCCGGCCTTCATGCACTCGACCGCCGTGTCTTCGTTCATCGAGCCCGTGAGAATGATGAACGGCACGTCCGGACAACGCTCTACCGCGAGCTTGAGCGCGTTCATACCATCGAAGTGGGGCAGCCGGTAGTCAGACACGATGAGCGCGGGACAAAACTCATCCAGTGCCGCGAGATACGCCTCGCGGGTCTCCACCCGTCGGAACTCGCACGCGCCCAGCGCCTTGCCTACCTCCCGTTCGCTCAGCTCGGCGTCGGTCGGCAGGTCCTCGACGATCAGGACGCGGATAGTCTCACTCACGGCTCCTCCTCCTGACCACCCGTCACTTCGGGGGCTGATTCACCAGGAGCCAGTACAGGCCGAGGCTGCTCACCGATTCGGCAAAGGCGTCAAAATCCACCGGCTTCACCACGTAGCTGTTGGCACCGAGGCTATAGGCGGTCTTGATATCCGGATCCTCGCGCGAGGAGGTCACGACCACCACGGGGATGGACCGGGTCCTCTCGTCCTGCTTGAGCGCGCGCAAGACTTCCAGGCCACTCACCTTGGGAAGTTTCAGGTCGAGCAGCACTACCTTGGGCGAACGGCTGAGTTCTCGTGTCGCATACTTGCCGCGA
>PMIX01000131.1 GCA_003158395.1 Myxococcales bacterium
CACCGGGGCATTGAAGACCGGCGAATCAGGCTCGGATGCGTGGTGCCGGGAGAGCCAACAGCCGTGTTTGGCGATGCCTTGCGCCGGCTCACCGCCGCCGCCACCTATCTCTACCAGGATGGCGCGCGCTACTGGTACTCGACCCAGCCGACCGTGACCAAGTTGGCCGAGGACCGGGCAGAGCAGTTGAAGCGCAACCTGGATGCGGTGGCAGGGGAGATCGGGAAGCGTGTGCGGGCCGAGCTGCACAAGACAGGTGAGTTTTGTCGCGTACATCCCATGCCGCAGTCAGGGCAGGACGTGCCCGACGACATGGACGCCCGGCTGGTGGTGCTGGACATCGAGCATCCGTACAGCAAGGAGCCGGGCAGCCCAGCCGAGGTGGCAGCGAAAGCGATCTTCGAGCTGCGCGGCAACACACCACGCCTGTACCGCAACACCCTGGCCTTCCTGGCGGTGGACCAGACACGCTTGCAGGACCTGGACGAGGCTGTGCGCCGCTACCTGGCCTGGGATTCGATCCTGGCCGAGGAAACCACACTCAACCTGGATCCGCACCAGAAGAAGCAGGCCGAGAGCCAGAAGTCATCCGCCGACACCACGGTGAATGCGCGGCTGCCGGAGGCGTACCAGTGGTTGCTGGTGCCGACGCAGAAGACGCCGCAGGCAGCGGTCGAGTGGCAGGCGATCCGCCTCACTGGACAGGATCCTCTGGCGGTGCGGGCGAGCAAGAAGCTCAAGAACGACGAGTTGCTCATCGCCAGCTACGCGCCGTCATGCCTGCGCATGGAACTGGACCGCGTGCCGCTCTGGCGCGGGGACCACGTCACCGTCAAGCAGCTCGCCGAGGACTTTGCCCGATATCTCTACCTGCCGCGACTGAAGAACCCCGAGGTGCTTCTCAACGCGGTCATGGACGGCCTGGTGCTGACCTCGTGGCAACAGGACTCGTTCGCATTCGCCGACAGCTACGATGAAAAGACCAGCCGCTACAGAGGGCTGATCAGTGGTCGATCTCGCAGGCTGGCGGATGCAAACGCGCCGGGCGTGCTGGTGAAGGCCGAGGCCGCGCTCCGGCAGATCGAAGCCGACAAGACGCCGGCCCCTGTGCTTGTCGGAGTCCCGGGCAGCGGCGACGCGACCGTAGAGCCACCCCCGCCGCCGTCGCCCCCACCGCCGACCAAGCCCAAGCGTTTCCACGGCAGCGTCGCCCTGGATGTCGCCCGAGTCAGCCGTGATGCTGGAACCATCGCCGAGAACATCATCTCGCACCTNNGCGGCGTCCCCGACAACGTCGTCCGCATCGTCACCGAGAACGGCCGGACCTTGAAGTTCACAACCCATGGCTTCGAGGATGAGTGAACTCGCAGTCGGATTAGTTAATCCACCGTAGCCCCGCTCGGGAGGCAAGAACCACGGCCGAGGACACGAAGGAAGCGAAGACGCCCTCAGACAGTGGGCCAAACTGGAGGAAGTGGGAGTCCTGTCGGACCTACAAGGTCTCGTTAAGGAACGCGGTCGCCTTGTCGCGCAACTTCGAGGCCGCTGTGCTCGAAGGACCCGAGTCAACTCATCCTCCTGCCGACGTCCTGGCCACCTTCCGTGACCGCCTGGAGGTCGCATCTATGGCAGATGGACCGCGTGCGCGCGAGCCGATATGCAGCAGCACTACAGCACCGTGGCGGGCGAGGAAGTGAGGGACGGGCTGGCCAAGGTCATCTCCCTGGCGGGTTTCACCAAGGCCCAGCAGGGCAAAAGTGGTGATCCAGGTGGTGATGAGGGCGGCTCATCCGAAGAGAGCAGCGCCGAGGTTGAGAAGAAAAGTGCCTGATTTCGGCAGGTTAGTTGGAGCGGGCGAAGGGACTTGAACCCTCGACGTTCACCTTGGCAAGGTGACACTCTACCACTGAGTTACGCCCGCAGAGGGGGTCTGGTTTAAGCGGAAACCTCCTTTCCGTCAAGGGGTTGGCCGGTTGTTTCCTTCTTGTCCTCATGCATCTCAGAGGGTTCACCCTCATGCGTCGCGTGTGTCTCAACAGGTGGTACCAGGCCGCAGCGGTGCCGTCTCCGCGTGCTCCTCGGGAACGGGATGGGCACGTCCATGCAGCGGAACAAGCGTTGCAGGCTGCGCCGCACCATTTCCTTGGCGGTCGGCTCGCGGATGTGACCCTACCCGGTGGCCCCCGGAACGATCACGTCGAAGCCTTCCAGTTCGGCCACACCAGCCAGTTGCTCGTCCCCGGTGACGAACGGCCAGTGCGGTCGATCCTTGGACAGCACCAAGGCCGCAGCCAGTTGAAGAGCATCGGCGGCACGCACGGGATGCACGGCCAAGATGCGCTCGGCCCGGGCGCGTACGGCATCCAGGCCGTCGACCTCGATCCAGTGCGCGGCCAGCGCATCCAGGCGCCGTATAGCCAGCACCGCCCCGGCCTGCTCCATGTCCCCGGCCCGAACCCGACGCCATATCGCGGACAGTACCTCCACACGGGACAGAGCCCAGACGCCGATGGCGCGATCGGCGCGTAGCAGCCGACGGCAGGCCGCGCTGCCTGCTTCTTCGACAATCAAGGGAACGATCGCGGAGGAGTCCCAGAACCGCATTCAGCGACCCGCCCGGCGCTCGTCCACCAGGGTGGCCGCCACGCCCTTCCCGCGCACCGGCGGGCCTGGCTTGAAAATCAGCTCAGGAAGCGGGCCACGGCCCCTGCGGATAAGTCCTGCCCGCTCCAGCGCCCGCAGATCGCCGTCATCGGCCTCGCCGGATGAATCGTCGCCGATGGGCACCAGCTCGGCCACGGGCACCCCGCGCACCTGAATGCGCACCGATTCGCCATGCCTGGCACGCTCTACGTGCTGTGACAGGTGTGCCTTCGCCTCGGACAAGCTGACCATCTTCATCAGACTAATTTGGTCAGATCATCGGCCAAAGTTCAAGGCGTGTCTGCACGCCCGTTCGGGTCTACGCTGCGTTCTTGCTAGCGCAGCCCAGCGCCGATGTGATCACCGGCATTTTGTCCCAGGTCCAACCGCCGAGTTTTGGGCCATTCCAAAATTTGTGGACGCCGCATTAAGTCGACTCGCCCCCAGTTGGGCACAGCGCGCCATGGCGACGAGTGCAGCCAATCAGGGCCCCGCCGCCAGACACCACGAGCCCTACCGAGGGCGGAGAGCGTCGCCGACCCGCTGCGAAACTCGTTCGCCGCGGCCCCTGCGTGCCGCGAAGGTCGGGTGGTGTTACTGGTGTCTGGATGGCGCTCGAAGAGGATGAAGCGCCGAAGGCCGACAAGATCACGCAGAGGATGGGTTAAGATCAGGCAATGAAGCGAGCCCTGCCGCTGAAGATCTTCATGGCGTTGGGGGCCTGGTCGGGTTGCGCGGTGGATGCACGAGGCGTTCAAACGCCGGCCCTGTCGTCGGCCGGCGAAGCCGGTAGCGTGAACCCTGCGGGCGGGGCTGCGGCCAAGGGTGGTGCGACCGGATCAGACGGAGGCTCCGGGGGTGTGTCGGGCAATTCCGGGGCGCGGGCTTGCGAAGGGGGAAGGGGCCTAGACGGCGCTTTGGCTTGCGGCGGCGACTCTGGTGAGGACGCGGCAGCGATCGGGGGTGACACGCCAGGCAGCGGCGGTGCCTCGAACGGCGAGGCAGGAACGACAGCGGGCGACGCGCCCGCCAGCGATAACTCATTCGACAGCAACGCGGAAGCGGGCCAAGGCGACACTTCGGCCGACGGCGGCGCCTCTAGTAGCGATACTGGGTCGGTTTTCCCCGATAGTGCCGGCAGTGATGCTGGGTCTGGCAACGACTCGGGGTTCGACTCGGACACCAGCCCAAACTGGCACCTCGTCTGGTCGGACGAGTTCGACCTCGGCCTCAACTCCGGCGCCGACACGACGAAATGGACCCCGGCCACTTGGGAGCCGAACACGGTGAACGCCGAATTGCAGAAGTACACGACGCGGGCGCAGAACATCTTCCACGACGGCAAGGGCCACCTCGTGCTCCGCGGCCTTCATGACTCTTGGAACAGCGACGGCACTGTCTACCCGTACACCTCAGGACGCCTGCAGACCGACGGAAAGTTCCAGTTCAGCTTCGGCCGCGTCGAGGTGCGCGCCAAGTTGCCCACAGGCCAGGGATCATTCCCAGCCATCGTGCTCATGGGGACCACCGGGGACTGGCCTCAGTGTGGTGAGATCGGAATGATGGAACAATGGGGGCAGGACAAGTCCTGGTTCTACTGCTCAACCTATGCTGGTGGGGCGTCCGGCGATATCGGCAACCAGAGAGTCGCCCTTCCCGATGCCACCACATTGTCATCCGATTTCCACGTGTATGCGCTTGACTGGTATTCGGATCACATGGTCTTCTCCCTTGACGGCGTGCCGGTGGCACGCTCCGACTTCAACACGACCTCGCCTTTCTTCACGGGGACCTACTACCTCATATTGGACGTCGCCATCGGGGGCACCATGGGTGGTACCATCAACGACGCCGGCGGTTTCCCGATGGACATGGTGCTCGACTACGTGCGGGTGTACGCGCAGTAGTTACGATGTCTTGCTGAAGAAGCCAAAGTAGTCGCGGGCGTTGCGGAAGCAGATGTCCTGCACCATATTGCCGAGCAATTCCATGTCGAGGGGAAGAAGCCCTTTTTCGACGTCGTTGCCCAGCAGGTTGCACAGCAGGCGCCGAAAGTACTCGTGGCGCGAGTACGACAGGAAGCAGCGCGAGTCGGTCAGCATGCCCACGAAACGCGAGAGCAGACCGAGCGCAGAGAGCGCGTTCAACTGGCGTTCCATGCCATCCTTCTGATCCAAGAACCACCAGGCCGCGCCGAACTGGATCTTGCCCGGGCACGACCCATCCTGGAAATTGCCCAGCATGGTCGCCATGACCTCGTTGTCAGCCGGGTTGAGGTTGTAAAGGATGGTCCTGCAGAGTTGGTTGGTGGAATCCAGTCGGTCGAGCAGGCGGCTGAGAGCAAAGGCCTGCGGGTAGTCGCCAATGGAATCGAAGCCTGTGTCGGGACCCAAGCTGCGCATTGCGCGCGTGCTGTTGTTGCGCATGGCCCCCAGGTGGAACTGCTGGGTCCAACCGCGCGCATGATCCATGATGGCGAGCTCGTACATCATGGCCGAGCAGAACTGGTCCCGCTCTACCGGCGAGAGGGCCTGCTTGGCCCGCGCCTTGGAGAAGACGCCCTCGATCTGCTTGGCCGTGTAGGGTTCGGCCAGAATCTTCTCGAAGCCGTGGTCGCTAGCGCGACAGCCGATCTGGTGGAAGAAGCCATGTCGCTTCTCGAGCGCGGCCAGGAAGGTCTCGAATGAGCCAATGGCGACACCCGAGACAGCCTGCAACTTGTCCACCCAGATGTTCCAGCCGTCCAGGTCGGCCAGAGCCATGGCCTTGTCCGGGCGCCAGGTGGGCAGCAGCTTGGTAGCCGCACCCGCGTTCTGGCCGTGTCTCTGATGGGCCTCCAGTGAATCCACCGGATCATCGGTGGAACAAACCACCATGACCTTGAAATGTTTGAGTAGGCCCTGGGTCGAAAAGTCGTCTTGCGCGAGTCTGTTGTTACAGTGGTCGTAGATCTCCCGCGCGGTCGACAGATTGAGCAACTTGCCCTTTACCCCGAAGGGGTTTGCCAGCTCCATGTGGGTCCAGTGGTAGAGCGGGTTGCGCAGCGTATACGGCACTGTCCGGGCCCACATCTCGAACTTCTCCCAGTCGGACGCGTCGCCCGTGCAATAGCGCTCGGACACGCCGTTCGAACGCATGGCCCGCCACTTGTAGTGGTCGCCGTTCAGCCAGATCTGGGTGAGCGTCCCAAACTTGTGGTTGTCAGCCACCTGATCAGGGGGCAGATGGCAGTGGTAGTCGATAATCGGCTGATCCCTCGCGTACTCGTGGTACAGGCGCTCCGCCGTCTTGTTTTCCAACAGGAAACTCTCGGCGAGAAAAGGCTTCATGGCCGCACGAGGCTACCGCATGTGAAGTTTGGAAGAAAGGAGCACGCAAGAAGACTCCGGCTCGGTACCCCTTCGGCCAGAACTCGGGCTGGACACCAGCAAGGATATTCGCCATGAGCGCCCGGCCCATTCTGGGAATGGGTTTCAACGCGACCGCAGCGAGATCAGGCACCTGTCCGGCCGTGGCGAAAGAAACGGCATCAGTGGGCACCAACAGCAAGGTATCTGCATGATGAGAAACTCTGGCGTTCCGGTGTCCAGGATCTTCAAGGCGTTCCCATGCCTCTGCTGCCTTCTCTTGTGTCACTGCAGCAGCGAATCAGGCTCGCCGAGCAAGGCAGACGCTTCAGCCGCAACCGGCGGGGCGGCCGGCTCTTCCGCGCTGGGAACCGGCGGTGTGAAGGGATCCGGAGGACTCGCGGGAACGGGCGACCTGGGAACAGGTGGCCTGGTGGCTGCCGGGGGCAGTACTGCGACCGGCGGGGCCGGGGCGGTTGGCGGAACTCCCTCCAGCGGGAGCACTGCCGGTGGGTTGACTGCCACCGGCGGCGGAATCTCGGGTGGAGGCGCCATGTCGAATGGCGGGACCCAGGCCAATGGTGGGACCCAGGCGACCGGTGGTAGCCAGGCGACTGGCGGCAGCACCAGCATCGGCGGCACCACGGTGACCGGCGGGAGCCAGGCGACCGGCGGAACCCAGACGACCGGCGGCAACACCAACGTGGGAGGCACAACGGGATCCGGCGGGACCAGGATCACGGGCGGGAACACCCCAAACGGGAGCGCAGCCGGGGGGACCAACACGACGGGTGGGACGGCAGCGGCGGGGGGCAGTACTGCGACGGCTGGCACTCAGGCGGGTGGTGCTGCCGCGCGCAGCGGCGGGGCGAGCGGAGCTGCAGGCTCCTCGGCGGGCGTCGGCGTCCCGGAAACCAGTCCGCTTGGCTATGGCAAGGCGACTACCGGCGGTGGCAGTGCCACCGCTGTTGCTGTCGGCGACATGGCGGCAATGCAGGCAGCCATTGATGGCTACTCGGGAACCGGTGGCCTGGTGCTCAAATACACGGGCAAGTTCAACTTCTCGAGCATCACCGATCCGTGCGTGCAACACACCTTGCCGGCACAAACGGTCGAAATAAAGAAGAAGAGCAACATTTCCATTATCGGTGCGGATGGCTCCGCTGCCAATTTCGGCATTCACATCGCCGCTTCTTCGAGCAACATCATCATTCGCAACATGACCATCGGATTGACTCCGGGTGGCGGCGATTCCGACATGATTTCGTTGGAAGGCATGAGTGGCGGCATTCCGACGAACATCTGGATTGACCACAATGAGCTGTTCAGCTCCATGGCAGACTGTGCGGGAGCTGGTGACACGTCCTTCGATGGCATGATCGACATCAAGAAGGGGGCCGACAACGTCACCATCTCGTACAACTACATGCACGATCATCACAAGGTATCCTTGAACGGCTACAGTGACGACGACACCGCTGTCCGGCACGTCACCTTTCACCACAACCTCTTTGAGAATGTCGGGTCGCGGACGCCCCTGCAGCGAAACGGCTACTCGCACGTGCTTAACAACTATCTCTACCAGGTTACGGTTTCCGGCATCAATGTTCGCATGGGTGGTTACTCGCTGGTCGAGGCCAACTACTTCGAGACCGTGCTCAATCCGGTGACTGCCCGCGACAGCTCGGCAATCGGTTACTGGGATCTGCGCAACAACAACCTCGCGACCAAAGCCGACGTAGCTGCCGGTAATGCGTTCGGCATCACTTGGGACGCGGGCAGCACTGGCACCGTGAACGCAACCGACTGGACCACGACCGCGGCCTTCCCGGAAGGGCTGGGCTACAGCTACACGGCGGACCCGTTCCAATGCGTGCACGATGGGCTGCGGGCGGTGGCCGGCGCGGGCAAAGGCCTAGCCACGCTGAAGTGTAAGTAAGCGACGGAGGAAGGCTTCGCGAGACAGTGTTCCAAGAATCTCTGCACCGCGCAGAGTACGCCGGGAACGCGTGGTTGACGCGAAGAAAGTTATCGGACATCCTCGCGTGCCATGACCCAAAAGAGAGGGTCAGCTCCCCTATATGCCCATGGCGAAAAGTATCTCAAAGTACTCCGTGGGTGTCGGTGACCGCTTTGGCCTGGAAGGGGCTGCGCAGTTGCGGGCCTTCCGCGCTGCCAAGGATCGGGGCGTCACCATCACGCCGGTCTGGAACAAGTCGAACCGCGAACATTCCCTGATCGGGACGCGACCTGAGGATGTGCGCGCCGAGGCAGATGCCGCAGTCAATTCCTGCCAGTGGAGCGGCCCGTACTTCGTCGACGCGGATCACATCGGCCTGGCCACGGTCGACAAGTTTCTCGAGGCGAGCGACTTCTTCACGATCGATGTCGCGGACTCCATCGGCAAGTCAGCTTCTGGTGCGTCGATGGACACGTACGCGGCGGAAATGCAACGCTTTTCAGGTACGCTGCGTATCCCGGGTATTGCCGAACCGGTGACAGTCAGTCCGGCGTCCCTGCGCGAGATCGCGTTGAAGTACCTTTTTGCCGTCGAGGAGGCGGGCCGTGTTTACCGCCACATTGCGCAGAGGAAGGGTGCGGGGACTTTCGTCACTGAGGTGTCTTTCGACGAGGCGAACAGCCCGCAGACACCGGCCGAGCTGCTTTTCATCCTGGCTGCATTGGCCCGCGAGCGGATCCCGGTGGCAACCGTAGCGCCCAAGTTTTCTGGCGAATTCCTCAAAGGGATCGACTACGTGGGCGACATCAAGCGCTTCACCCGAGAATTCGACGAGGATCTTGCGGTCCTGGCTTTTGCCAAGCAGACCTTCGGGCTGCCCGCGGCCCTCAAGTTGAGCGTTCACTCGGGCAGCGACAAGTTCTCCCTCTATCCTATCATGCGCCAAGCGATCCAGAAGGCCGGCGCGGGCATCCACTTGAAGACGGCAGGCACGACCTGGCTAGAAGAAGTCATTGGACTCGCCGCGGCGGGGGGAGAAGGGCTGGCCTTTGTCAAGGCCCTGTATCGCGACGCGTACGGTCGCTACGAGGAGATAGCCAAACCCTATCTCGCGGTGATTGCCATCGACCGCCAGGCACTGCCCACACCAAATCAGGTGGATTCGTTCACCTCCCAGGAATACGTGGAGACACTCGAGCACAACCAGGCCTGCAAGCGCTTCAATATCCACTTCCGCCAGATGGTGCACATCAGCTTCCGGCTTGCGGCTGAAAAGCAGTCGCAATACCTGGCCTTGCTCAACTCTAATCGCAGCAGTATCGAATCCCACGTCACGAACAACATTCTGAAGCGCCACATCGAGCCACTCTTTCTCGGAATCGGCGCATAGTTGGTACCGGCGCCGGCAGCCTGGCGGCGCTAGGATCGACATCGAGGAGCAACCATGGACCCCACAACTTTCATGAACGCCTACGACTTCACTGGAAAGACGATTGCCATCACGGGCGGGGGCGGTGTCTTGTGCGGGGAAATGGCCCGAGGCTTGGCGGGCTGCGGTGCCAACGTGGTCGTCCTCGACCGTGATGCGGGTTTCGCGGAGAAGGTGCTCGCCACTTTGAGAGGCACGAAAGGAGCCCACAAGGCCGACTTCATCGACGTACTCGACAGGGTGGCGGTTCAGCAGGCGGCCGACAAGGTCATCGCAGAATACGGCAGAATCGACGGTCTCATCAATGGCGCGGGCGGAAACAACCCCAAAGCCACCACCAATCCCGAGCAATCCTTCTTCGACATACCGGCCGAAGCCATCCAGTTCGTAGCGAACCTGAACCTGCAAGGGACCATCCTGCCCAGCCAGGCTTTCGGCCGCTGCATGGTGAGGCAGAAGGAAGGCGCGATCCTCAACGTCTCGTCGATGAACGCATTCCGGCCGCTCACCAGGATTCCGGCCTATTCCGCGGCCAAGGCTGCGGTGAGCAACTTCACCCAGTGG
>PMIX01000074.1 GCA_003158395.1 Myxococcales bacterium
GGTCATGGCCAAGGCCCCGTGCGCTGCTCCGCATTCCACAGCCCATTGCGGGGATCGGCCGGCGAGAAAACCGTAGATCAATCCGGACGCGAACGAGTCCCCCCCGCCGACCCGATCGTAGATTTCCAGATCGTTGCGTACCGTGGCGGAATAGAGCTGTCCGCCGGTGTAGCAGACGGCTCCCCAATCGTTGCACGTTGCGCTTCTGGCATTGCGCAGGGTCGTGGCCACCAATTTCAAGTTGGGATAGGCGGCGACCACGCGCTCGATCATTCGGCGGAAGCTCTCGGGGTCCAGTTTCGTCAGGTTTTCGTCGACGCCTTCCACGTCGAAGCCGAGTGCGGCCGTGAAATCCTCTTCGTTGCCAAACAGCACGTCCACCTGTGCCACGACCTCGCGGTTCACCTCGATGGCGCGCTTGCGTCCGCCAATGGCTTTCCAGAGCGACTCACGGTAGTTGAGGTCGTAGGAAGACACGGTTCCGTTTTCTCGTGCCGCCTGCAACGCTTCCCTGGCCACGAGAGGCGTGGTTTCCGAAAGCGCACAGAAGATCCCGCCGGTGTGGAACCAGCGTGCGCCTTCCCCATGGAAAATCAGCTTCCAGTCGATCGTGCCAGGTCGAAGCTGCGATACTGCGGTATGACCGCGATCCGAACAGCCGAGCGGGGCACGAAGCCCGAATCCGCGTTCCGTGAAATTCAGGCCGTTGCGAACCGCGCGCCCGACGCCATCGTAGGGAACCCATGTGACGTGTGATTGGTCCACGCCTCCTTGGTAGACAAGGTCCTGGACCAGCCGGCCGACCGGGTTGTCGGCCAGGGCTGTCACAACTGCGGTCCTCTGGCCGAAACAGCGATGGAGCCCGCGCGCGACGTTGTACTCGCCGCCGCCTTCCCACACCCGGAACGAACGTGTGGTCGCGATACGGCCGTCCCCGGGGTCCAGGCGCAACATGATTTCGCCCAGGCTAACGAGATCCCACTTCGCACTTGCTTCGGGCTTGGTCTTGAGAGCTTCCATGTGCAAATCACCGACGAATCGATTGGTCCGCCAGCGTACAGGAGACGGAGCGCGCGATCAAATGCGCGGTGATCACCGTAATCCCGCGGCAAGCGTAGCGACGCCGCGGGGCGCCTGGCGGAAGGCTGTAGCCCAAGGCGAAGCCGCTCCCCCAGCCGGCCAATGAAGGGTGGTCGTAGACGTGGTCGTGGCCCTGGCCGTGGCCGGTGTGTTCACCGTCGGCCACGACGTTTGTCGCTTGATCCGCGCTATAGTCGAGCCCCGCCATGACAGAGCCCTCCAGCCCGTCGCCGTCCCCGCCACCTCCCGACGCGGAACTGCTGCGTCTGGCGGGCAAGCTGCGCGAGGTGGGGCAGGCGCTCGACCGGCGCTTTCTCGACAAGGGCGAGTTGGTGCGGCTCATGCTCATCTCGCTGCTGGCGGGCGAGCACATGCTCATCGTGGGCCCGCCGGGCACAGCCAAGTCGGCGCTCGTGCGCTACCTCGCGCGCCTCTTGGACGCGCGCACCTTCGAATATCTGCTCACCCGGTTTACCGAGCCGAGCGAGCTCTACGGGCCGGTGGACATCAAGGCCTTTCGCGAGGGCCAATATCTGCGGCGGAGCGAGGCCATGCTGCCCCAGGCGGAGATCGTCTTTCTCGACGAGATCTTCCAATCCAACTCGGCCATCCTGAACTCGCTGCTCACCATTCTCAACGAGCGTCGCTTCTTCACCGGCCGGGAGGCGGTCAAGGTGCCGCTGTGCTCGCTCTTCGGCGCGACCAACCAGGTCCCCAACGACGAGGTTCTGCAGGCCATCTTCGACCGTTTCCTCATCCGCGCATTTTCGCAGAACCTGGACAGCTATCACTTCCGCGGACTGGTCGACCACGGTATTCGGGCCGAGATCGCCCTGGCCGCGGCGGCTGACGAAAGCCTGCGTCCGCTGGTCAGCCTGGCCGAGTTGCGCGCCGTGCACAGGGCGATGGACCGGCTGCTGGTCTTCCCCGACGAGTTTCTGGCCACCTACAAGGGGTTGGTCTTCCAGATTCGCTCCGAGGGTGTGGCGCTCAGCGATCGCCGTGTGGTCAAGCTGCTGAAGCTCTTTGCTGCCAGCGCTTTGCTCGACGGGCGGCGGGCGGCCAATCCGGGCGATTTCTTCATTCTGCGACATGTGTGGAACACCACCGACCAGGCGCAGCTGCTCGATGACATCGTGAAGCCGGTCCTGGAGCGCTACGGCCGCGAGCACCCCGAGGAGCGGCGGCGCGGGTCGGTCCCCGTGGACCTCGACGCCATGCTGGCCGAGCTGGGCACGATACGCAGCCTGCTGCTCGGCGGCCAGGCGCTCTCTGACGTGCAGCTCTTTTCGCAGCTTCGCAACCTGCAGGACATCAAGGTTGCCCTGTCCGCCGTCGGAAACGAAAGCGCGCAGAAGATCGTGGGCGAGGTAGACAAGCTCCTCGAGGGCATTTTCGAGTCATCGCGATGGAACGGGTGAGAAAGCGGGATCGCAAAGCGAGCGGGGAGGGCGCGGCGCGTGGGGGGCCGAAAGGCCCAGCGGACCCCTCCAGGGTTCCCCCACTCAGAGTCCAACGCCGGAAGCAGGCATTCTCGGTCTTCGGTGGCCCGGTAGAACGGGCCGGCGACGCCGAAAGCGCGGCGGCGCTGGCCGAGCTGCTCGCCCCGGACCCGGGCCTGGCGCGTGCGCTCACCCACGGTTTTCACAGCTATGCGGGTCGCATGCACCCGTCCACGGCGCGGGTCGCGATTGCACGCTTTTCCCAGCCCGGCCAGAACGTACTGGATCCTTTCTGCGGCAGCGGCACGGTCTTGGTCGAGGCTCTGGCCGCGGGTCGCATAGCGGTGGGCAGCGATGCCAGCCCCCTGGCCGTGATCATTGCGCGGGTGCGCTCGACCACCCTGGGGCCGGAGGGCCGCCAACGCCTGGTGGAGGACGCGCGCCGGATCGCCGAGACGGCGGCGGAGCGCGCCCGCAAGCGCCTGCGGCCAGAGATCCCCAAGTGGGCGCGCGGGGAGAAGGACCGTTTCTTTTCCCATGTTGCCCTTGAGCTCTACGGTTTGCGTGCGCTCATCGGCGAGACCCAGGAGGACGACGTCGGGCTCGCGTTGCGCGCCTGTCTGTCATCGATCCTGGTGAAGTTCATGCGCGGCAGCGACGAGGCGGAAGCCCGGCGTATCGGCCGGGGTGTGCCGTCGCACTTTTTTGCGAGCCGCGCCGAAGAACTGGCCCGTGGCCTGGAGGCTTTGGAGCGGCGGACACCGGCCGGCACGCCCGCGCCGCAGATCCGCGTGGCCGATGCGCGGGATCTGGGCATGCTGAGCGCGGATGGTTTCGATCTGATCCTGTCGTCGCCGCCCTACGCGGGAACCTACGACTACGGCGAGCACCATGACGTGCGCTTCCTCTGGCTGGGGCTGCCTCGCGCCAACCTGGATCGCGTCCAGGTCGGCGCGCGCGACCAGGGGTTGGGCACGGCGGCGCAGCGCTGGCGTGCCGATCGGCGGCGCTGGCTGTCGGAGATGGCGCGCGTGGCCCGTCGGGGCGCGGCGATTATCCTCCAGGTCGGCGACGGCGTGGTGGCGGGTGCGCCCGAGGACGCCACGCGTGCGGTCGAAGAAGAGGCCCGACGACTGGGTCTGGACCCAGTGGCGCGGGTCTCGCAGGCGCGGCCACCGCATGATCATCGCCTGCGCCAGATCTTCGCCGGCCGCCCACGCCGCGAACACATCGTGCTCCTACGCAAGAAAGGCTAGTTCCCCGGTGCTGTCTCAGGTGCTGCGCACCATTCGCGAGCAGGCGCTGCTGGTTGGCGGTGAGCGCGTGCTGGTGGCCGTTTCGGGCGGCCCCGACTCGACGGCTCTCCTGCACGCGCTTAAGCATCTCGCGCTCCGCCTGGGAGTCGAGCTGGTCGCGGCGACTGTGGATCACGGCCTTCGGCCAGAATCAGGAGCCGAGGCCGCGCTGGTGTCCGAGCGCTGCGGCGCTCTCGGCATTCGCTGCGAGATTCTTGCTGTCGACGTCAAGGCCGAGCGCCGTCCCCATGTGTCCTGGCAGGAAGCTGCCCGCAACGTGCGTCTTTCTGCCTTGCAACAAGCTGCCTCCCGGTTGGGCTGCTCACATGTCGCCCTCGGTCACACGGCCGACGATCAGGCTGAAACGGTGCTCTTTCGTATCGTGCGCGGCACGGGCATTTCCGGCCTTGGGGGAATCCCGTATCGGCGTGGAATCTTCATCCGGCCGCTACTCGACGTCCGCCGCAAGCGGATCACGGCCTTCCTGGCCAAGCGGCGCATCCCGTTCATCGAGGACCCGTCGAATATCAATCGGCACTACGCGCGTGTGCGGATTCGTCTGGACCTCTTGCCCTTGCTTTCACGCGAAAACCCGCGGGTGGTCGAAGCGCTGCTGTCCCTGGCTCAAGACGCACGAGCGATTGCCGCGGGGGCATTGGCTCACCGCCCGCCCGGTCTCCCATCCGTCCCGCGGCGGGCGGCTGCGCTGATCCAACAGATGGCGGCGCAAGGGAAGGGGACACGGCGGGTATCGGTTCCCGAGGGTGAGGTGGTGGTGAGCTACGGAAAAATCCAGTTCCGACCGAGCGGGGGGCGGCGCCAAGACTCTTCCCCTTGCCCGCTTTCGTCCGAGTCCGTCCTGGTCGCGGGTCCGGGGGTCTATCGCCTGCCGGGCCGATGCGAGGGCCGTGCGCTTGAGCTGGAAGAAGGGAGTCGCCCCGCGGTTCCGCCAACCGGTTCCACGGTTTTTGACGCCGCACGGATCGCGCGACCGCTGCGGGTGCGAGCCTGGCGTCCGGGCGATCGCCTGCGTCCACGGGGTGGCCGCGGCAGCCGCAAGATCTCGGATCTTCTGGTCGATGCCAAGATCCCCCGCGACCTGCGGGCCGAGCTGCCTGTGCTGGTCGCCGCAGACGGAACCATCCTATTTGTGGCGGGTCTCCGGCCCTCCGAGGTCGCGCGCCCGCAGGTCGGCACCGAGCACTGGTTCGCCGTGCGCGCCATCTGAGCGCGTTCCCGACGGGAACTACGTTGACGCCGCGTCTTTTGCTGTCAATATTCATATCAGACAGTCAGCATCAAAGGGCCGCGCGTGCGTAATAGTCACAAGACCATACTGGTGTGGGCCATGCTGCTCTTCACCTTTTTCTTGGTGTGGCAGCTCATCAACCCGCGGGCACAGGATCAGAAGTTGGCGTTCTCGGAGTTCATCCAGAAGGTCGAGAAGTCGCCCGGCGACTTCAAGGCCACCCCGTTGCAGATTCGGATGAACGGCAACAACGCGGAGTTTCGCGGGACGCTGAAGAAGGGTGACGAGGCCTTCGTCACCACTGGCTTCATTGGCGAGCAGACACTGGAGAAGCTCAACCGGGCCAACATTCCCTACGAGATCTCCCGCGAGGCCGAGGGCGGGTTCTGGCAGCAGATGTTGATCACCTGGCTGCCCATCATCGTGGTCGCGGTGGTTTTCCTGCTTTTCATGCGCCAGCTCCAGATGGGGGGCGGAAAAGCCATGAGCTTCGGCAAGTCCAAGGCGCGTCTTCTGTCCGAGAACCAGAAGAAGATCACCTTCTCCGACGTGGCCGGCATCGAAGAGGCCAAGGACGAGGTCGAGGAGATCATCGCTTTTCTCAAAGACCCGAAGAAGTTTACCCGCTTGGGCGGCCGCATTCCCAAGGGCGTGCTCATGATGGGGCCGCCCGGCACGGGCAAGACTCTGCTCGCACGCGCCATCGCGGGCGAGGCCGGAGTGCCGTTCTTTTCCATTTCTGGCTCGGACTTCGTCGAAATGTTCGTGGGCGTGGGTGCCAGCCGGGTGCGTGACTTGTTCGAACAAGGCAAGAAGAATGCGCCCTGCATCGTGTTCATCGACGAGATCGATGCCGTGGGACGGCACCGCGGGGCGGGTCTGGGCGGCGGCCACGACGAGCGNNTCATCGCGGCCACCAACCGGCCCGATGTTCTGGACCCGGCGCTGCTGCGGCCGGGGCGCTTTGACCGACGCATCGTGGTTCCTCGGCCGGACGTCAAGGGGCGCCTTGGTATCCTCAAGGTTCACACCAAGAAGATGCCGCTCGGGCCCAACGTGGATCTCGACGTGGTGGCGCGTGGCACGCCGGGTTTTTCGGGCGCCGACTTGGAGAATCTGGTCAACGAGGCGGCTTTGCTGGCCGCGCGCGAGGACAAGGACCAGCTCGACCGCCATGATTTCGAAATGGCCAAGGACAAGGTCCTGATGGGCCCCGAGCGGCGATCGATGATCATCAGCGACCAGGACAAGCGCATCACAGCCTTTCATGAGGCGGGCCACGCGCTGGTCGGCAAGATGATGAAGGGGTCCGACCCGGTCCACAAGGTGACCATCATTCCGCGCGGCCGGGCCTTGGGCCTGACCCAGCAGTTGCCTCTGGAAGACCGGCTCAACCTGTCACGCGAGGCGGCCAACGACCAGATCGCGGTGGCCATGGGCGGCCGCGTGGTCGAGGAGCTGGTCTTCGGGCAGATCACCACCGGCGCGTCCAACGACATTCACATGGCCACTGATCTGGCACACAAGATGGTCTGTGAGTGGGGTATGTCCGACAAGATCGGGCCACTGCATTTCGGGCGCAACGAAGAGATGGTGTTCCTGGGCCGCGACTTCGCCGAGCACAAGGAATACAGCGAGCAGACTGCGGTGGACATCGACGCGGAAGTGCGCCGGATCGTCACCGCGAATTATGAGCGTGCCAAGCAAGTGATCACGGGCAACATGGACAAGCTAAACGTGCTGGCCGAGGCCCTGCTCGAGTACGAAACTCTGGACGGTAGCGAGATCGATGTCCTGTTTGCGGGCGGCAAACTGGACCGGGCCCGCACGGCTCCGCTTCCCGCGGCGGGCAAGGGCGGTGGCGAGCAGAAGCAAGCCCGGCCTGGGCAACACCCTGGGCTGTTCCCGCGACCGCTGCCTGACCCCGAAAAGGCATAGAACAGAAGGCTGGGATACCCTCGTCTCTGATGGCCGCGCGGATTGTCGGAGTTCTCAATGTGACCCCCGATTCGTTTTCGGATGGGGGACGGTTTTCTTCGGTGGAGGATGCGGTAGCCGCGGGTCTGGCCATGGTGGCGCAGGGCGCGGATTGGGTTGACGTGGGCGGCGAATCCACGCGGCCGGGGGCCGTACCGGTTTCCGAGGCTGAGGAGATCGCGCGCGTGGCTCCAGTGATTCGCGAGCTGTCGGCGCGGTTGGAGGGAAGGGCGAGGGTGTCCATCGACACCTACAAAGCCGCCACGGCGCGTGCGGCCTTGGTCGAGGGTGCCACTGCGGTCAACGACGTGTCCGGGGGCCTGCTCGATCCGGAAATCCTGCGCGTGGCTGCAGCGGCCCAGGCCGCCATGGTGGTGGGTCACCTGCGCGGCAAGCCGGCCGACATGCAGGCCCACGTTCATTTCGACAACGTGGTCGACGAAGTGTCCGACGAGCTGGGCGGGCGTGTGGCCGCGGCGCGGGCCGCTGGCTGCGGCGAAGTCTGGGCCGATCCCGGCATTGGGTTTGGCAAGCACCTGCCCCACAATCTGCGCCTGCTCAAGAACCTGGCTCGCGTGCGGGCGCACCTGGGCGTGCCGATCATGGTGGGGATCTCACGCAAACGCTTCATCGGTGAGCTACCTACATGGGAACCCTGGGAGGGTTCCCAAACCCTCCCGCGATGGTCCGCCGCCGGCGAAGCCGGCGGGCTCCCCACGCGACTACTTACATGGGACCCCTGGGAGGGT
>PMIX01000444.1:0-373 GCA_003158395.1 Myxococcales bacterium
CCGGCGACGAACCGCAGGGCCCACTGGTGATCATCGTCGAGGACGACGCGGCCATCGCCGAGGGCCTGGCGCTGAACCTGCGATTGCAGGGCTACCGCACGGAGGCGGTCGGCGACGGCGAGACCGCCCGCGAACGCATCGAAGAAGGACGGCCGGATCTGGTCCTGCTCGACATCTCGCTGCCCAAACAGAGTGGCATCTGGGTTCTCGAACGACTGCGTGAAGTAGGCAATCACGTGCCGGTGATCGTGCTGTCGGCGCGCCAGGACGAATTCGACAAGGTGGCTGCCCTGCGCTTGGGCGCGGACGACTACGTGACCAAACCATTTGCGCTTGCCGAGCTTCTGGCTCGGGTCGCGGCCCTGCTCCGGCG
>PMIX01000444.1:380-5931 GCA_003158395.1 Myxococcales bacterium
GGCCGGGTTTTCTCACGCGAGGAGCTGGTGCGCCAGGTGTGGGGTCTCGAGCATCCTGGGCAGGCGCGCACCGTCGACAACTTCGTCGCCCAGTTGCGCGCCAAGCTGGAGCAAGATCCCGAGCAACCAAGACACCTGCTGACCATCCGGGGCAGCGGGTACCGGTTTGTCACGGAGTGAACCCGCTCCCTCTCCCGGCCATGGTCACCCGGCTGGCCCGCATGGGCTACCGGTTGGCGCATGTCGGCCAGCGTGCGCGTGAGCGGTAGCGGCCAGCGTGCAGCGGGCTGCGTGGGCGGATCGCGTGAGCGTGAGCGGCCCGCGGCGCGCTTTCCGCCTCCCGTGTACCGCACACGAACTCGCTCGCGCCCACGCCCACGCGACCCGCGATCCGCGGGCCGGCCCGGAGTTTCCCGACGGGCTTTATGCTCTATCTGGGGTAGTGCTACTCTCTGGACAGCTTGCCACCTGCCATTCGTCAAAACGTTCCCCTGGCTCCGCTGACCACTTTCGAGTTGGGCGGGCCCGCGCGTTTCTTTTGTCAGGTGGTGACGAGCGAGGATGCGGTCTGGGCGCTACGCTGGGCTGGGGATCGGGGCCTGCCGGTGTTCGTGCTGGGTGGCGGATCGAACGTGGTGGTGGGCGACGCAGGCTTCCCTGGCCTGGTCCTGCAACTGGTTGCGCGAGGAACGGAGTTCCGCAGCCAGGGCGACCATGTTCTCGTGGAAGCGCAGGCTGGGCAGCCATGGGATGACGTGGTGGCCGCTGCGGTGGCGCGCGATCTGGCGGGCATCGAGTGTCTATCGGGAATCCCGGGCACGGCGGGCGCGACTCCGATCCAGAATGTCGGTGCCTACGGCCAGGAGGTGGCGGACACGATTCTCTCGCTGCGCGTGCTCGATCGACGCTCCCTGGTGGTGCGCGAGCTCCCTGCCGCCGAGTGCGGCTTCGCATACCGCAACAGCGTCTTCAGGCGCGACCCGGGGCAGGCGATCGTGTTGTCGGCAAGCTTCGCGCTTCGGCCCGGCGCCCAGCCTCTGGTTGCCTACCGGGAACTGGCGGACGCNNCAACCGGCGCAGCGCTGGGTCGTTTTTCACCAATCCCGTCGTAGGCGCAGCCCAGGCGGCCGAGGTCGTGGCCCAGGCACTACGCGAGAATCTCGCGCACGCACCCGAAGAAGTCCCGCAGTATCCGCTGCCCGGCGGGCGCGTGAAGTTGGCCGCCGGCTGGCTGGTGGAACGGGCGGGGATAGTGCGCGGCTTGCGCATGGGCCCGGTCGGCGTGTCCAGCCGGCACGCCCTGGTCTTGGTCCATCACGGCGGTGGCTCCACGGCCGATCTCCTACGCCTGGCGGTTCACGTGCGCGACGCGGTGGCGCTGCGTTTCGCAATCACCCTCCAGCCGGAGCCCATTTTCTTGGGCGTGGCTTGGCCGGCGCCGCAGCGGACCGGTTGAAGCGTTCCAGTCAGGAAAGCCAACCCGTCACCCGGCCGCGGAATGTGTCGCGGGCCAGGCCTTCGAGGGCGCAGAAGACGTCGATGACCACCTCGCCGCGCAAAAGGTAGCACTCCGCACCGAGAAAGAGCGCGACCACCACGCTGTGGGCGCCGTCGAAGCTGATCTTCTTGGCCTGGAGATAGCGCATGAAGGACGGTATCACCTGCTCGGCCAAGGCCCTCGCCGGCGCCTCCACTGAGAGCACGGATTCGAAGTAGATAGACTCTTCGGCGTGCCCCTCGGCCACCCGCTCCGCCGCTTTGCGCCGGTAGTCGTTGTAGGCACACCCCGGCACCACAGCCATGGCCTTGGCTGCCAGCGTGTCCTTGAGATCTGAATCCATCAGCCTCCTCCGGCTTGCGCTATCACCAAGTCTAGTGTACCAGGCTGCGAGAAGCCGGCGGCTTCTCAGTCGACCGGGACATCAAACCGTAACCGTGGCTGTGCGGACGGTGGTAGGATTTGCTCCCATGATGCTCACACGTACCCTTGTTCTTCGTTGGGCCGCGGTTCTTGCGGTCTTGATGCTGGCCAATCCGTCGCGGCCCCAGGCGGCCCCACCCGCGCCACCACCGGCACCTCCCCCTGTGCCGGCTGGCAATTGTACGGCGTACGGCGGCGGCAAGTGCTGCAGCCCGGACGTCACGCTTCACCTGGCCAAAGCGGACGTCTACGCGGCTTGTGGCCAGTCCGACGCGACGTTCTTGGGCGAAGTTGGCTCGAAAGACACCTGCAAGTATGTGTTCAAGGTCGCGGGTGAAAGCGAAGACAGCACCTACGTACAGGTCTACGCCCCGATCGCGAAGGAAGTGCTGGAGAAGCCCACCGATCCCTTCATGAGCTTCAAGAAGGTGGGCAAGGTCTGGGTCACCGACAAGGCGAAGTCGCCCAAGGCCCAGACGCAGGTAGCGGGCAGCACCGGCCTGTACATGGCGGGGCGCGGGTATTTCGTCAGCGTGGCGGCCTCTACCAAGGTTTGCACCAAGAACCAGGCCATCCAACTCTCCAAGTCCATCAAGTAGCTTGTTGGAGAACAGGGGGCCATCGCGGGACTAGGGGTGGCCGATCCATGGCGTTGCTGGGGCTCGTTCTCTTCGTCGTCGGCCTCTGCCTGGTCCCGCTGCAGGAAACGGATCTCTTCTTTCGCCTGGCGAATGGCGAGGAGATTCTGCGCACCGGCCGTGTTCCGGGCCGGAATCTGTTTTCGTTCACCTTCCCTGACCAGCCCTATCTAGACAGCGCTTGGTTGTTCGACCTGGCGGCGGCCGGACTCTATCGCGTGGGCGGCTTTCCCGCGGTCGTGGTGGGCAAGACGGCCATCGTCGGGGCGACTTTCGTCGCAGCCTATCTCTTGCTTCGCCGGCGCGGCTCCGGCCGCGTGATCGCAGCTCTGGTGCTCGCAGCTGCCGCTCTATGCATGCGCGAGCGTTTGGTGGAACGTCCCCACGTGTTGTCTCTGCTGGGCGAGGTCGCGGTGTTGGCCTTGCTGCCCGCCCTACAAGACGGCCGTCGCGGGGCATGGCTGCTCGTGCCGATCGTCGGCCTGTGGGCCAATCTGCACGCAGGCGCCTTTGTCGGCCCCCTGCTCATCGCTCTGGCTGGATTGGGTGTGGTTCTCGAAGGAATTGTCACCCGGTCGCTCGCCTCTGCACGGGCCCTTTGCAACCATGCCCTCGCCGCCGTACTCTGCGTGGCCGCGATGATGGCCACGCCGGCTGGACCGGGCATCTTCCGCTACCTCGCCTTCCACTCTGACATTTTTGCCGTCCATCCCGTCGACGAGTTCCGGCCTCTGGCTTGGCATTCCGACGCGCCCCTGGTGATCTACGCCGCCGCCCTGGCGCTCGTCCTCGGCCTGTGCGCAGTCCTGCGCGTGCGTCCCCGCTTGCGTGATCTCTTACCCGTGCTCGGTTTGGCTGTTCTGGCCGGCCGCCATGTGCGGTTCGGTGCCGACTTTGCGTTGGTGGCCGCCATCTTGGCCGCGCCACTCCTGACGGCAGTCTGTGCGGGGTGGCCCTTGCGGCTCGCGCCGGCCCAGGGCGCTCAGTTTGAGCGCGCCGCGGGCGCCCTCCTCGCCTTGCTTGCGCTTGTACCTCGGGTGGCGGATGTCGAGCGGCACAGCCGCTTCCTGGATATCGAGCTGGACCGCACGAATCTTCCCCTGGCAGCGCTGGGTTTCGTCGACCAGCATGGCCTGCGCGAGCGGATGTACAACGACTTCGAGACCGGCGCCTTTCTCATCTGGCAGGGTTACCCGCGCTATCGCGTGTTCGTTGATCCACGCCTGCCCGCCTACCCGCGCGAGTTCCACCAGCTGCTTGGCCGCAGCGAGATGACCGGCGACGAATGGACCCGCGCCATGGACCACTTCGGGGTCACCTCTGCGCTTCTCGACTATGCTGGCATCAATCGGCGTGTGGCGTGGTGGGATCCCGCAGACTGGGCGTTGGTCTTTCGTGGGCAAGACACCCGCGTGTTCGTTCGCCGACTCTCATCCAGGCGCGATCTCATTGCCCTCTACGAAATCCCTGCCACCTTCACCTTCACGGCCGAGGAGGGCAACGCGACCATACCGCTCGACACGCCTCCCGCTGGCTCGCCGGTTTCGCTTTGCGAATGGCAGCTCCGCCTGGGCGATCTCTTCTTCGATCTGGATCACGGCCACGACCAGCGGGCGGTGGCCGCCACCCGCGAGGCGCTGGCTGGACCGCCGGGTTGCCTTGCGCCCGAGCGCGAGGCAGCAGCCTGCGCCTGGCTGGGCGCGATCGATCGGGCCGCCGGCCAGAACGCGCAGGCGCTGGCGCTCTTCGATCGGAGCTTGGCCATCGCGCCTGACGACACCGCGGTACTGACCAGCCGTGCGCTCGCGCTCGAGGCGCTGGCACGGCCCGGCGAAGCCGCGCAAGCCTGGTCGCGCATCGCCGCGCTCGCCGCTGGCTCACCCCTCGGCGATCGGGCCCGCGCCCGGGCGCGGGCGCTCACCCGTTAGCGCAGTCTTGCGGCCGCTAGTTTCTGCCTCTAGTGCTGACGGAGATGCCCAGGCTGCAGGGCGGGGGTCTGGGAACGAATCCCGTGCCGGCTGATCGCAACCACTGTGAGCAGGTCGGTGCCGGTCCCTATCTCCCCATGGCCTGTCTCCCCGTTTCCCGCGCACCCATGGAGAAAAGGAGAAGCAGTGACAAGAAAAGCCGACACAAGTCCCGCACATAGTGATCTTTGCATGATGTGAGCCGCCAATTCAGTCCGTTGAAACGCTAGACTTCCGACGCGCGGATGTGGGGTGTAGGTCCGAATAGGCCCGCCTCTTGCGCCAACGAGCACCCCTGGCCCCCGGTTCGCGCGCGCCCAAGGATCCCGAACTACGGTATCGGTGTCCCCGAACCGGCGATCGTCGCCTGCATCTCGGGAGTCAGTTGTTTCACAAGCTCGACATTGCAAGCGTGGGAGGTCGTATCCGCGATGATGGCGGGGGTCGCGCCGAATATCCGTCGGGCGGCGATCGCGTACCCCCGCGACTTTGCCGCCGGCGACCCTGCCGCCACCGCAGGATCGACGCTGGTGATCACCATTGAAATCGTATTGTCGCCGTTGCGGCGGATGTCGACCGTGCGGAACTGCTGGGGAAAGTCGCGGAGCGACGCGGTCTCGACCTCCCAGAAGCCTCGTTCGGGATGGGCGTCGTCCGACGACGGCTGCGCGGTCACGGTGTTCTGGTGCATGTGTCCCGAAATCCACAGGATGAGGTTCGGGTAGTTGTGAAGGACGGCGAGCAACGAATCGTCTGTGAAGCCAGGCGTGCGGAAGAGGGGAAACGGCGTCGCGGTGGAGACGTCCGATTGCGGCTTGATCGGGATGTGCGCCGCGATGATCAGGAGCTTGCCGTCGTCCTGGCCCTTTTGCAGCTCGCCTGTGAGCCAGTCGAGCCGGGGCTGGTCGAGGCAGCCGAGCGCGTAGCTGAGCTGGCCAGATCCCTTGCAGGTGTCGTCGAGCACGATTACCCGAATCGGGATGCTCGACTTCGGCTCGAAGGTGTAGGAGGCAAAGTCATTGTCG
>PMIX01000448.1 GCA_003158395.1 Myxococcales bacterium
CGCGATGGTGCGCCGCCGGCTGAGCCGGCGGGCTCCCCACGCGGCTAGCCGCTAGCTCGCGCAGCGGATGCGCAGGCCGGAAAGCTCGTCGAAAAACCTGGACGTTGTGTCGATGCTGTTCTCCAGCGACTCTACGATGAGCGTCATCAGGCCATCGTTCTCATGGCGCAGGACTTCGTAGTAGCGCTGCCGATCGATGGAGTGGACCACGGCGGGCAAGTAGCCGTTCCGCAAAAGGATATAGTTGGTCAGGAGGCGTGCCACCTTCCCCGAGTTGCGAGTCCAAGGGTAGGCCTGGAGCAGCCGAAACTGGACCCTCACGCCTTGCACGATGGGGTGCATGCGGGTGAACTCAGCCGACTCCAACCATTCCGCGAGCTTGCGCATCTTGTACGCGATCTTCTCGGGGGGCGCGATCTCGTGGTAGTAAAGTCGGTGAAGCGGGTTTTCCCTACGATAGGGACATCCCTTGGGTACCGCGTCGGGCGTGACCATTGCGTAGAGTTTGCGAATGAACTCCAGGTCTACGTCGGGGGCCCTCCTTGCACGCGCGGTTTCGCGGATGGAGTCGACCGCCAGCTTGTGGTTCCTAACCTCTTCGTACATAGGGATGAGGGACACGTCGCTGATGATCCGCTGGTCGATGGCAGCCTTGAGCTCTGAGTAGGACAGCACGACCCCTTCCAAGGCGTTGTCATGGAAAATCCATGAGACGTCGAGCTTGCTCTCGTAGTCCTTTTTCAACTTATCCGGAAAGCCTCCAACCTTCGTGTGGAGCCCTTCCATCTTGGCGTCAAGCTCGAACAACCTAGCTTCCATTGACAACCGCTCCTTCCTTCCTGGCTCGTGCCTTGCCCTGGATCCGCGTTATCGCCCAAAAGAGTCCTTTAGTCAAGCATGGTTAGGGCGTTTGACTCGACAACTTGCTGTAATTCAAAATACTCACGAAAGAACACAAATTAATCAGATCGGGTCTCGCGCAACGCCTCAGCTCATAGACTCTCCGGTCAGCAATCTCTGCGCAATTATTGGGGAAATCTTAGTCTCAAAACTTGACATGGAGGGCTCGGGCGGGATGATTGGAAGCGTCTTCTAAGCCACTGCATCGATGCATGACTCGACTAGCCATTATGTCATTCGCATCATGTCAATGATGTGTTGAGCCTAATGGCGCGCGCATAAAGCTCATGATCCGGCCCGCCCCTGACGCTCCGCATTCCCCAGTTCTCCTTGAGGAGGCCATGAGTTTCTTGTGTCCGAGGAACTCGGGGCAGTATTGCGATGCCACGGTCGGCGTTGGCAGCCACGCGCGCGCGATCATCGAGCGTTCAGCTCCGCACGGTCGAGTGATCGGCATTGACCGGGATGCTGAAGTCCTCAAGTTGGCGAAAAATATTCTGGCGCCCTATGATGACCGGGTACGACTCGTCCACGCTCCCTTCTCGCAGATTCGCTCGGTGCTGGAGGAGGCCGGCGCCCTTCCACTCGATGGATGCATAGCGGATCTTGGCGTCTCTTCAGTTCAGCTCGACCGGCCCGAACGCGGCTTTTCGTTCCGCCGGTCCGGTCCGCTAGACATGCGCATGGACCGGTCGCGCGGGGAGACAGCAGGTGACCTTCTGCGACGCGTGGACGAGGAGGGACTGGCGCGCCTCCTGTGTGACTTGGGCGAAGAGCGGTTCGCCCGCAAGATCGCACGTGCGGTAACCCGTGCACGCGAAGGTGGCGAGCTGAACACGACCTTGGATCTTGCTGGTTTGGTGGCCCGCTCGGTTCCCCGGCGCGAGTCAAACAAGGATCCCGCAACACGCGTCTTCCAGGCCTTGCGGATCGCAGTCAACGACGAGCTGGGCGAGTTGGATCGCTTCCTGCAAGACGCGCCCGACTGTCTGCGTCCCGGTGGCCGTCTGGTTGTGATCGCCTTCCACTCGCTGGAAGACCGCATGGTCAAGCGCAGACTCAGGGCACTCGCCCTAGGGGACGCGGTCGAGCCGGGTGCGCCGCGCTTTCGGATCCTCACCAAGCACGTGGTTAGGGCCTCTGAAAGCGAGGTGGCGCGCAATCCGCGCGCCCGTTCCGCAAAATTGCGTGCAGCAGAAAGGCTGCCTTCGTGAGAACACCGCTCTCTCCCGGCGCCCGGCGTCGGATGGCACCCACCCTGTTGGATCCTGGTCGGCGCAGACAGCGGGCGAGCCTTGCGGTGATCAGCTTCGTCGTTCTCGGCCTGAGTCTTGGCGCTCTCGGCCATGTGGCGGTGCACGCCAAGCGCCTGCAAGTCGCGCTGGCGCTCGGCGACGCGGAACGCATTCACCGCGAGCTCGCCGAGCAGCGGCGTCACCTGGAGATCGAGATCGGTATGTTGAAGGATCCGGGCCGCGTGATCGCCATCGCGCGGGACCAGCTGCTCATGCGGCCAGCCGCTCCGGGGAACATCCGGCGGATAGGGGACGCGCTCGCGATGCCTGGGAGGCACTGAGGCATGCCGACTCGCTGGACACGCGTGCGCATTGTCTTGTGCGGGCTGGTGCTGCTCGGGCTCGCTTCTCAGGTTGGCCGTCGCGCTCTCCAGCTTCAGGTTCGCGAAGCCGTGCAGCTTCGGGAATGGGCTGAGAGCAACTACCTGCGTGAGGTCGAGATCTCGCCCCGCCGCGGCCGCATCCTGGACCGACGCGGGGCCGAGCTGGCTTCCACGGCCGATCTGGATTCGGTGTTTTGCAACCCGCGCCAGCTCGCCTTTGTAGCCGACGCGGTTCCCCGGCTGGCCAAGGCGGTGCACCTGGACCCGAGCGAACTCGGCAAGACGATCTCGACCCGGAAGTCACAGTTCTTCGCCTGGGTCAAGCGGCGGGTGGCGCCCGAAGAGAGTGCGGCTGCCTTGGCCCTCGGCTTGCCGGGGGTCAGCGTGCGCAAGGAGCCCCGGCGGGTGTATCCAAACGGCGAGCTGGCTTCGACCGTCATCGGTTACGCGGGCCTGGATGGCCGTGGTTTGGAGGGGGTGGAGCTGGAATACGACGAGGCCCTGCGCGGCAGCGGGATGGAGGTCACCGGCATGCGCGACCGGCTCGGCCGTGACTTGCTCATGGAGGGCACGGTCGACGCGTCGGCCGCGGCGGGCAAGGATCTGGTGCTGACCTTGGACAAGTACCTGACCTACCTGACCGAACGAGCTCTCGAAGCAGCGGTCAGCAAGCACAATGCCAAGGCGGCCACCTCGGTCATGCTCGATCCGCACACGGGCGAGATCCTGGCCATGGCCAGCGTGCCTGGCTACAACCCGAACAGTCCCTCAGACGCAGCGGAGCGAGGCGCGCGCAACCGGGCCATCGCCGACGCCTACGAGCCCGGGTCCATCATGAAGACGGTGACTTTTTCCGCTGCCTTCGACGCGGGCAAGCTGAGGCCCGAAGACCACTTCGACTGCCAGTTGGGGCAGATGCAGGTGGGCAAGTACCACATCCGCGACGACCACCCCAAGGGATTGCTGACCGCGGCCGAGGTTTTCAAATACTCGAGCAACATCGGCACCGTGAAGATCGCACGCCGCATCGGCAAGGAAATCCTGGCTCGCGCCATCGACCGGCTCGGCTTCGGGCGGCCCACCGGGGTGGGCCTGCCTGGCGAGCGACGAGGGACCGTGCGGCCGGTTTCGCGCTGGGGTGAGATCGAGCTGGCCACCCAGGCCTTTGGCCAGGGACTGACCGTCACGCCGCTGCAGATCGCGACCGCCTACGCGGCCATCGCTTCGGGCGGCATGTATCACCCGCCCAAGCTGGCGGTTCGCCTCATCAATCCGGACGGCCGCAGTGAGCCTGTGCCGCAGCCCGCGGACGCGCGGCCAGAAGCACGTGTGCTGTCCGAACGCACGGCGCGCACCATGCTGACCATCATGCAAGGCGTGACCGAAGACGGGACCGCCAAGCTGGCCGCGATTCCCGGCTATCCCGTGGCAGGCAAGACCGGCACCGCTCAGAAGGTCAGCAATGGCCGCTACGATCCCAACAAGTACCTGGCCGCCTTTGTCGGCATCGTGCCGGCGGACAACCCGCGCGTGGTCATCGCGGTCATGCTCGATGAGCCGCACGGCGTGCACTACGGCGGAGTGGTCGCCGCTCCGGTGTTCAAAGAAATTGCGGAGGCAACCCTGCGCTACCTCGGCGTGCCGCCATCGAGCCCGGCGGTTGCGAGCGCTGGTCGGCCGGCCAAGAAGAGTGACGCAACCGCGGAGACAGCTCGGCGTGGTGAAGCTGAGGCCAACGAGGTGGAGGGTCTGGGTGTCGACGAACCCGTGGCGCCGGTGGGCGAGGCGCAGGACGAGGACGAGCCCGAGGTCGTGTCAAGCGAGGACCAGGCTGGCCCTGCGATGGACGGACCGTCCGCAGTCGAGCGCAAGCTCGACGCC
>PMIX01000014.1 GCA_003158395.1 Myxococcales bacterium
TGTCCACTCGGGCGTTCCTCATTGGAATGAGGGACGTTCCTCATGCGCTCGGGCGTTCCTCATGCACTGGACCCGCCTGACCCTGGTCATCACCGAAGCCTTCGTGGCGCTGGGCGCCTTCGCGGCCGGGGCGATGTTCGTGGTGGAGCCCAGCGGCCGGCTGATGGGGATGACGGAGGCCACGCTGGCGCGGTCGCCGTTTGGAAGCTACCTGGTGCCTGGGATCGTGCTGTTCACCATGGTCGGGGGCACGCAGGCGCTGGCGGCGTGGGCAGAGATTCGGCGCTGGCCCCGGGCCGGATGGCTGTCCGTGGTGGCGGGCGTGGTTCTGGCCGGGTGGATCGCGGTGCAGGTGGCGATGATCGGGCTCGGCCACCCGATGCAGCCGAGCTTGTTCGTGGCGGGCGTCGTGATCGCGGGGCTGGGGTGGCGGAGACGGCTGAAGGGTTGATGGCGACGGCACCGAGCGAGGATCATCTCCTCCCCGCGGCCCGCGCGACGCCTTTCTCGTCAGCCCGAGGAGGTCCGTTCCTCCCGCTGGTCACGGCTCGGAGCCCTTGCGAACCACTACCACCGTGAGGCCCCACATCAGGCTTCACGGCGAATCACAAGATTTGCCTGGACCTACTGCTCGTAGACGGGTACAGGAAGCTTGCTTGCCACGGACGGCTCAAGAATTGAGATGTTGAGGCCGCGGCGCCAACTCCCATCATCCGCCGTAATCGCCTCGGAGAACCTCCTGCCCATTGCAGCGAATTTCATCTGGAAATCGGCGCCGGAGTTCCAGGTTGACCGCAAGTCATTGTACAGCGCGCGATCATAGATCACAGTCTCAAAGACCATCTGGTCGCAGTAGTCCCGCACGCCAATGATCAATTCCAGCATCACGTCACCAAGTCCGGTTACCCTCAGCACGTCTGCCTCTCGAAGTTCGGGAAGCATATGAGGAACGGCCAAGAATCGATCGTTTCGCAGTCTTGCTAGAACGCGTGCTGCTACAGAACGATCAACACCAGCTAGCGCGAAGTCACTAAGAAGGCCCCCGACGATGTACTCTCCAACCGCCACCTTCGACTTCACCTGTTGAAGCATCCGGAACCCCAAGGCGTACGGAACAGTAACCTGGCTCTCAACAATGAAGATATTGGGCATCAGTTTTCTTGGCTCGACGCTGTTGAGATCCTCCTTGAGCAGCGCTCGTATGGCGCGGGAGACCGGGAGACGCGCGTTCGCGTTCTTGTGTTGGTCCGCTACCAACCTGTCCATGAATCTCGGCGACGAACGAAAGATTGCGGCTATGGACCTGAGGCTGTCGCGCAGGCTGCTTTCCCCAACGGCGTCGATAAGGCGAAACGCATCGCTTCCCAGGTCGGCCTCATATTGCAGCGTGTCCATCAGGACCGAGATGCGCTCACGCGCCACACGTTGTTCGGGCGTCTCGCCTTTTCTATCCTGACTAATTTCCCTGGCAACTCGCTCAAACCGCTTCTGAAGTACCCTGGCGAGCGGTGCTCGCTGGATATGAAACTGCTCCGCGACTGAAGCCAACGAGTGCTCGCGGATTCGATGGGATAGCAACGCCTCGGTTCGAAGGACGAGCACTGTCAGGGCACAGGTGCCCTGCTGCAAGGTCTCGCAGAGCTTGTAGAGAAACTCCTGGAAGCCGAGGCCGAGCTGGTCGGAGTTGTCGAGGACGATCACGACAGGAAGGCGACAGTGAACCGTCAGCCATCTGATGACGCGCACAAGATGGTCCTGCGGATCCTTGCGGCTCAGCTCCCAGACGTACTTGCGTGCTTCCTCTATGTACAACACGTCCGAGTCGTTCGACCCAGGAAACCGGGCCTTTTGAAACCTGCGCACCTCTTGGTTATAGATGTCTCGAAGGTGATCCCAGGAGTCAGGATCGTATCTGCCGCTCATGAGATCCGTCGATTCTGATACCTTCGACTGAATTCTATTGCAGAGCAGCACAAGCATGTCGTTTAGGTTTTCAATCTCGAACGGCCGATCTTGAAACGGCAGCAGGTCTACCTTCACCCACACAGCCTCTTGCAGTTTTCCCGTCTTCTTCAGCGTTCGTTCGCAGTGGCGAAGAAATGATGTCTTGCCGATGCCAATGGCGCCGTGGAGGATCACTGTGCGCCCGGCGACCACGTTTGGTAGCTGAGGTTGGCCAACCAGTTCGTTGCCAAACTCGGCTGCGCCCTTCTCGCCCGGTTGAGCCAGCGCAGCTACCTGGTCAGAAATCAGTGCATCCAGAGAAGAGGCGGTGCGGCTATTCCCCTTCACCGGTATGTAGCACTCGTCGAAATCGACCTCGCTGGTGAGATCGATGACGTAGTGCCGGAGCATCTCATCAAGGAGGTGAGAATAATCTTGCTCTTCCACGGACGGATCCCGCCGATACGGAAAGGCATCGCGGAGTCTCTTTGCGAAGGTCGGCACGACAATCTCGCGGCCCAGCAGCGCCTTTTCGCAGCGGCCTTCTTCGAGCCCCGATCGCGACAAGACGTCCTCGAACAGGTTGAGGTTGGCGAGAATCGCCGCGACGCCGGGAAACAGAACCACGCGGGCGTCTGGAAGAGACCGGTAGGGATGAGATGGCTTGAAGAATATCCATTCCAGTCCGTTCGTCGCGCATGCGTATAGAGCACCTGTGTGCTGTGCGTAGCGAAGACACTGCTCAAGAGCCTCGCGGAGATCGGGTGATCCGGTTGCGTAGAGTTTGCGGTAGTTCGTCGCGAGCTGACGAGACAGGGCCTGGGGCACGTCAAAGGTCCGACCGGAGCGCTTTGCCTCGACGACGATCGCAGGGCGGGCTTCCAGCATAAGGAGGTAGTCGATGTACCCTTTGTGGTCAGACCACCCGGAGTAGGGCTCACGCTTGATCTCCCCGTGCGTCCAACCGAGGAGCCATAGGAGCGGATCAACAAGCTGGGCGCGAGTGTCTGCTTCGGTCAGTTCATCCGGCTTCACGGCCTTGAGTGCTTCAAGCTGATCGAGCAGGTCGGTTGCATTCTTCGGTGGAAGCGGCATAGGTTCCCCTCCGGGCATCATCGCACACTTTGGCATCCGTTCGGGGCGTGGACGTTCATCCAGGAGCGCCGGGGCGCAATCGCGCTGAGCGAGCGCCGCTCTCTTGGCGCTAACACCGCCCCCTCGTATCCACGAAATCGAACGCTGGCAGTTCCGCGATCCCGTAGGCCTGAAGGCTCAGGCCGTCCAGGTTCGCGAAGTCGCGATTGCGGAAAGCCTTCTTGATCTTCGCGCACAGCGGGGCGAGCAAGCTCTCGGGGGCGGGCAACCGTATCCGCCGCAGGTACTGTGCCTGGAATCGCAGATATCCGCCGCGCATCTTCGCGGCGTAGGACCAAACGAAGAACAGTGCCACGCGGGAGCTGAGCGGGCCGCCGAGCACTTCGAGATCCCAGTGGTCGGACGTCACGAAGTCGGGCACTCAAGCCTTGAACTCCTCGGCTCGGTGCCAGGCAAGGTAGCTGCGGTGGCCGGGGGCGAGGCGGCCGACACGTAGTGGGACGTCGAGGGCCAGGAGCTTCCGGTCGTCGTCGGACAGGCGGGGCGAGACGATCACCTGCCCGTTGTCGGCCACTGTGATGAAACCACGGTCGAAGGCGGCGTCGAGGTGCGGGGCCAGCAAGAGGCCGTTGAACACGTCGAGGCGCTCGGCGTCGCTTGCACAGGCGGCCCAAGGCTTGATGTGGCTTGCCCGAAGGAGGTCTGGCACGGCCAGGCCGGTCACGGCGCAGTGACCATCCCAATAATCCAGGAGGCCGGCGCGGAAGACGTCCTGGCCTACCCGCTGCACGACCAATCGCTCGGCCTCCGTGCTCCTTGGCAGCGAGGCGATCTGCTTCGCGAATTGGTTCAGCAATTCGTCGGGCAACGTCCTCGATAGCTGGAACGCCCGGCGCACCAGGCGGTGCAAGGCGGGAATGTCGACGACCGATCGGCCGGCGGCGGCGCCCGTGGGCAAGGGCGAAACCACCGTGGTGCCGTACTCGCCCAGCGCCCGCGCTACATGGGCCTGGGAAAGTGCGGCGATAAAGACTGCGTCGCTGAACGCCGACAGCCACAGGCGCAGCGGGGCCTGCGTGCTGGCAAAGCCGAGCCAGTCGCCTTGGCGGGGGAGCTCCTGATCGAATCCATTGTCGACCGCCGCCTTTTCCAGGCGCGTGATCGTT
>PMIX01000011.1 GCA_003158395.1 Myxococcales bacterium
GGGTTGGCGTAGATGATCTTGTCCCAGATCCAATTCTGTCGCTTCTTCGCGGGCATCGACTGGATGTGCTCGTGCACGATCATGAACTCGGGCATGGAGGCCACGTCGAAGCTGGCGCCCGCCTTGAACAGGGTGCGCACGATTCCGGGGTCGGGGTTGGCCTTGACCGCGTAGTAGGCTTGCACGCGCGGCAAGTGCTTCTTGAAGGTGGCGTAGTTGCGCCGAATCTCGCGATGGTCAACCGCGAAAAGCGGCGTTCCATGCTGCTCGGCCAGTTGCTTGAGAAGCCTGGGTGAAAGCACGCGGGATCTCCTTGGGAGCAGGTAGTCTACAGGGAGCCGCGAGCCGTGGCGCAGGAAAGGCGCACTGGGATTCGGATTCGGGGGCCGGGACGGGGTCGGAGACGGAGACGGGGTCCGTGACGGTGGCGGCCCAGGCCAGGACGGAGTCAGGGATGGGTCAGGCACCAGAGAATGGCGAGGATCGAATCGAGGAGAGACAGCGCGGGCGTGACAGTGGCTCGATCCACGTCACCCCAGGCCGTGGCCAGCCACGGCGAGATGGGAGCGGACTTCCCCGGCGGAGTCGGCGCTACCGGCCGAAGAGTCCTTCAACGCATTCGCCGGAGTTCGGTTCTTGCGTCGGTCAAGGACGGTACCCGATCTTGTTCTCCGGTCCTCACTGGCGTCCATCTGGCCACGGCGGTCTTGGCGGACACCTCATCCTTCCTGCGGGCGCGAGTGTACTCGTTGCTGTCTTTGTAGGGCTGGATTTCCGTGACACCCTCCCAACCGCACAGCCAGACGATCCAGGTTTCGATGCTCCAGGTTGGCACGCATACCGCGATGGCGTCGTCGCTTGTTCGCGCCGACATGTTCGCCTTCACCAGCGCCTCGTCGAGTTCGCGCTTTCGTCCGCTTACGCCCGCACGGTCACCGTCGATCGCCACCAGCAGGGCGACATTCTGGTGCCGAAACTGCCGGTACGTCTTGGCCAGCGAAGGATACTGTTTCCGTACCCACTCTTCAGCGGCACCCTCGCCTCGCGGCGCTACATGAATACGGTCGGGCCGTTGTCCGAAAACCAGCTCTCCGAGGCGTGAGAAGAACGACTCCATCACTCGGTCTTCGCAGAGTAGACGCCAGCGAATGCGATCACGGGACATTATGAGGTCAGCCTCAGGTACTCGGACGCGGTAATGCCTTGCGAACGATCGACCGGAAATTCCCTGCACACAGTCACATCACCCGAAGGACGGGTGAACAGATAGGCGGAATCAGCCGCGAGATAGTCGATTACGTCGGGATTGTGCGAAATCACCACGAGTTGCGTATTCTGGTCCTCGATCGCTTGGCGCAGGAGATTCAGCCAAGGCTGTATCTCCTGCAGAGCGACGAAGTTGTCAGGCTCATCGATGACCAGCATGGTTGCTCGACCAGCGATCGCATGCAGGATCGAGTAGAGGATGACCAGACAGCGCTGGCCCTCCGAAAGGTTGGCGAGAGTCAGCACGTAGGTGGGGCCGCCAGCAGGTCGCGAGAAATCTGCAACCAGGAGACGGGTCCCTGCTTGCCCCCAGTCTGGCAGCCGGAATCCTTCAAAGCCAGGCAGTACCTGTTTCAGGCTGTCCCGGATGGAACTGGAGATTTCGGGCTGTGCCTGGACCAGACCGCGATACCAGGACGGAAAGTTGCTGCCGCTCTCGGTGAGCGCGGCCTGCTCGGATGTGGAACTCGCATCCATCAACAACCATGGATTCAAGCGGAAGATCCAGATCTTCTCGAGGAAATCGAGGAATACCCGCATCTTCGATCCTGCGGAGGCGTGGCTTGCAAGAGGCGAATAGGGTGCTTGAAATGCGAACGACGGGCCGGGGGCGTGGTCATCGCCGAACAAATGAATCTTTCCTTCACCAAGGCGGAAGAGTGGTTTGCCCCCAACGGATAGGATCTCTTCTTGGATCCTGGGTCCCGTCTTTGGGTCTTGCTCGATCACCAGGACATACGCGTAGGTCTCATCGGCGTCCTCGATCTCAATTTCAAAACGCTGGCGAGGTCGAGTTTCCCACTGGGTCTTGGTGAATAGTGGAAAGACGTCAGGCACGCGGTGTCCAAAGACAACGACGTCTCTGAGCCGTCTCAGGACATCGAGCAGCGTAGTCTTCCCGCTTCCGTTCCGGCCGAGCAGAAGATTCACCTGGCTCGGCCTGAATTCGAAGTTGACCAGGCAACCAAAGTTGTCGACGTAGACGCGCTTCAGCATCGGAGAGCTATTCTATATCGCCACGTCGTGTGGCGCGAAACCTGCCTTGCAGCTGGATGGTGTCTCGACGGTGAGGGCGTCGATCTGCCGGCCACTTGGGCTGGTAATCTCGGCGAGGTGATCCTCAGCGTTGTCGACGATGGTGCCCATCCTCGAACGCCTGCGACGAAGGATCGACGAACTGTTGAAGCTGATCGACGAATTCGACAAGGAGATGGAAGTGGTCGTGGGGACCTGGAGTGCCTGGCGTCGGCCTCGGGCAGGACGGAATCAGGAATGGGCCAGGCGCCAGAGGATGGCGAGGATGGAATCGAAAGGGGCGCCGTCCCATCACCGCCATCGTGCAACTTTGCATATGAACGTCGAGCCCGATATATCGGTCCATGGTCATCCTCCTGTCTGAGGTCAGTGGTTTCCCAAAACTCATTGTCCTCAGAACCACGGAGGGTGACCACCTCTCC
>PMIX01000111.1 GCA_003158395.1 Myxococcales bacterium
ACGCGCCAGCTCCACAGCCTGGGTTGCGCTGTACACGACGTCCACTCGGGCGCCCTCGGCCTGCGCGTCGGCCAGCGACTTCGAGCTGCCCGGCAACTTCAACATGTCGCCGTAGGTGGCGATGCGCACGCCTTGCAGAGCCAGGGCCACGCCCTCGTCGACTTCGCAGAGATCGGTGACACACACCGGGCAGCCGGGGCCCATGATCACGCGCAGGGCGGGCGGCAGGCTGGCGCGCAGACCAAAGCGAGCGATGGCCTGCTCATGCGTGCCACACACGTGCATGAGCGTGACCGGCGCGCGACCGAGCGAGAGCGACTGGACCAGGCGCGCGATCGCCGCGGTCAACTCACGCGCGCGGCCGGGATCGCGGAACCTGAGCTCGGCCGCCCCACTCGGCCCTGCACTCACTTCTTGCTCTCCTGGGTGACTGCCAGTTCGGCGCGCAGGTCCGCCGCCAGGAGATCCTGGTCGTCTCCGGCCGCAGCCAGCTCTTCAAACAGCTTGAGTGTCTCCGCCACCTCGGACTCAGGGATACGTCGAATGGCGAAGCCCACGTGATTGAGCACGTAATCGCCGATCGCCACCGGCTCGTCCACCACATCAAGGCGTACCTGCCGCCGCACGCCAAAGAAATCGACCGTGGCTTCCATGCCGTCTATGCCGATCACCTTGCCAGGGATACCCAGGCACATGCCGAGGTCATAGCAGGTCGGCTGCCGGCGGGCCAACAACAGGCTGCATAGCCGCAAAGAGGCCCAAGCACAGACGACAGGCAGACACCACCCTCGCGAGTCTTGCTCGCCACAACCTGCCTCGATCTGAGAGTGCTGCCACGCGCGCCAGGCCCTGCGAGTGCAGGGCCGTTGCGCCCTCGGCGCGCCCTTCAGCGCTTGATCGAATGGGCCAGCTTGATCGCTGCGACCAGGCCGTCCTGGTGAGCCAGTGCTTTCACGCGGGCGTGGTCGGCCGGCTTCAGCCCGCGCAGGGCACCGAGGTACTGGCCCTGGAGCTTGCGGGCCTGCGCCAGCTCTCGGCTCACCCTGACCCGGCGACGCACAGGGGGGGCGACAACCGATGACTGGCCCACCGACCGGCGCCGCCCGGCCGCGGGCGCGGCGGGCGTACCGAGCGCGGACGCCACCACGCCGTGGAGTCGGCGGGCGACGTCTGCTTCAATGGCTGCAATCAAGCGACCGACGAAATTGCGAACAAGGGCTTCCACTTCCGGAGAGATGTTGGACATTGTGCCCGCAGTATAACTCAAGATGATTTTTTTGCTCCACTGGACTCTTTGCGCCCGGGCACGGGCAGGGCAGTTCGACGAGTTGACCGGATTTGGTGTATCGTTCCGAAAGCCGAAAGATGGGCTTACTAGGCCGGACCAGGGCCGGCAGCACGAGGTTTCTGTCATGAGAGCAAGCATGCGCGCGCTGGGAAAAACCGGACTGGAGATCCCTCCGATTGTCTTCGGCACGAGTGCACTGGGGAATCTCTACCAGGCCTATTCACTGGACACCAAATTGGCCATCCTGCGCGAGATAGTCCAGAACACGGATCGGCCTGTGGTACTCGACTCCGCCGGCAAGTATGGCGCCGGTCTGGCCCTGGAGGTGATTGGCAACGGGCTGCGCGCCCTCGGCGTTCCGCCTGAGAAAGTCATCATCAGCAATAAACTGGCCTGGATCCGCACGCCTCTGCTTGGCCCTGAGCCGACCTTCGAGCGGGGGGTATGGTTTGGCCTCGAACATGACGCCGAACAGGCCATTAGCTACGAAGGCATTCTCCGCTGTTGGGCACAAGGCTGCGAGCTATTGGGCCCGCCCTATCGGCCGCGCCTGGTCTCCGTGCACGATCCCGACGAATTTCTCAATTCCGCCGCAGGCCCCACCGAACGCCAGCGCGTCATGCAGGACGTCGTCGGTGCGTATCGAGCCCTGCACGAGCTGAAGAGACAGCGGCAAGTTGGACCGATCGGCGTGGGCGCCAAGGACTGGAGGGTCGTGCGCGAGTTGGCCGAGGTGGTGGATCTGGACTGGGTCATGCTGGCTTGTTCACTGACGGTCTTCCATCACCCGCCCGAGGTAGTCGATCTGGTCGCGTCTCTGCACGAACGTGGCATTGGCATCATCAATTCCGCCGTCTTCCACGCGGGCTTTCTCACAGGTGGCAAATTCTTCGACTACCGCGAGCTGCGCCAGGAGGACCCAGCCGACAGGCCGTTCTTTGCGTGGCGTGAAAAGTTCCACGCGCTCTGCCGGCAGCACGACGTCCTACCTGCCGCTGCCTGTGTGTGCTTTGCCCTGTCCCCTCCTGGGGTCGCCGCCGTGGCACTCAACACCAGTCGTCCCGAGCAAGTGCAACGGAACCGGGACCTGGCGAATGCGGAAATTCCGGCTGCCTTCTGGACGGCGATGAGAGACGCGCGGCTTATTAGTCCCAGCTACCCTTATCTGGGATAGCGGGCCCGCCCATTCGCCTCTCGACAAGGCAAGGCTGATCAAGCGCACAACTGTCGACGAACCCCGGCAGATCCTCGCTGTTCAAGGATGAACACAGTCAGGCCTCTGCATCCGTGCGAGTGTCTTATGGGTTTTCGAGCACTCGCAGTGTCCAGAAATCGTCCGCGAGGTTG
>PMIX01000457.1 GCA_003158395.1 Myxococcales bacterium
GTTCTTGATGAGCGTCTCCGCGTCAAGTCCGTCGTCGGGATAGACGCTCACGCCGATACTCGCCGTGATGTGAAGATCGTGCTGACCGATGGAATGAGGCTCCGCCACCGCCTGCAGCATCCTGCTCGCCGCGATGGCGGCATCCTCCGGATGTTGCATTTCAGAAAGCAGCACGATGAATTCATCGCCTCCCTGCCGGCTGACCGAGTCCGAAGCGCGCGCGCAATCCACCAAGCGTCTTGCGACGGATTGGAGAAGTCTGTCGCCGACAGAATGCCCCAGGGAATCGTTGATGTGCTTGAAGCCATCCAAATCCAAGAACATCACTGCCGCCTGTTTCGTATGACGCCGGGCCAAGACGATCGCCTGGGTGACCCGGTCGTTCAGGAGCATTCGATTGGGCAACCCGGTCAGGAAATCATGCTCGGCCGAATGGCTCATCTGCAGCGACGTGGCCCGGGCCGAGCTTGCGTCGCGAGAAACGATGACCCCTCCCGTGACATTCCCCTGACGGTCGTGAATAGGGGCAACCGAGCCTTCGATGGGCATCTCAACTCCGTCGCGCCGGATCAGGATACAGTTCGAAGGCAACTGTAGGGTCCGGTTCTGTCCGAGTGCGATTCCCATCGGAATCGGGATGGTTTCGCAGCTCGTGGCGTCCAGGATACGGAACACTTCTGTGACGGGCCGGCCTTCCGCTTCTTGCTTTGGCCATCCGGTCATCTTCTCTGTCACGACATTGAGGAAGGTGATTTGGCCCGAGAAGTCCGTACAAATGACAGCGTCGCCGATGCAGTTGAGCGTAATTTGAGCCCGTTCTTTTTCCACGAACAACGCGTCTTCCGTGATCTTGCGCTCGACGGCATAGCGCAGAACCCGTAGCAGCCCGCGCGCTTCGATTTGGCCCTTGACCAGATAGTCCTGCGCACCTTCCTGCAAAGCCTGGACGGCCAGCGACTCGTCGTCGAGACCCGTGAGCACCACCAGCGGAACCCGGGGCGCGACGGCGTGGGCCCGCCGAACCGCCTCCAGCCCTTCCGTGTCGGGCAGCCCCAGGTCGAGCAAGACGATGTCAACCGCATGCTCCCCAAGATACTTCTCGGCCTCGCTCATGCACCCGGTCTGCCTCAACTCCATTCTGTTTGAGCCCGGCGTGACGAGCATCTCGCGAAGCAAGCGAGCATCTCCGGGGTTGTCTTCAACCAGGAGAAGCGTTTGGGTCGATTTCTTGCCCATTCTTGCTCATTGGGGCTGGCTTGGTGGCGGCAACGTCACCGTGCTCAGCCAGAAGTCACTGGTGCTCTTCACGAGACAATTGAACGCGTCCAGCTGTACGGGCTTGGTAAGGTAGCAATTCGCATGCAGTTGATAGCTTTTCGCAATGTCTGCTTTCGCGTCGGACGTGGTCAGAATGATGGTCGGTATCGTTTTCAGGCTGTCATCCCCCTTGATCTGAGCCATAACCTCGTGGCCATCCATCCTGGGGAGGTTCAGGTCCAGCAAGATGAGATCCGGGCGAGGGGCGCGGACTTTGCCCTCCTTCTGTCTCAGAAACTCCATGGCCTCCACGCCGTCGGTAGCCACGTGCAAGTGGATGGACCTCTTACCACTACACAGGGTTTCCCGCGTCAGCCGGACATCGCCGGGATTGTCTTCGATCAAGAGAACCTCCAGGGGAATACCCTCTTTTCCGATTGTCTTCATGATTTCCCCTTGCTAGCTGCCAAGGCAAAGCGAAACGTAGAACCCTGCCCAAGTTGCGACTCGACCGAGATGCTGCCGCCGTGTCGTTCGACGATCTTCTTGCAAATGGCCAGGCCTATGCCGGTACCGGAGTACTCCTCCCGTTTGTGCAAGCGCTGAAACATGCCGAATATCTTCTTGAAGTACTTCGACTCGATCCCCAGCCCGTTGTCTCTCACCGAAAAAATCCATCTTGCCTCGTCGTTCTTGCCGCCATCCTTGGCGGATGAGACGTGTATCTGGGGAACTCCGGGATTTCGGTACTTGATGGCGTTCCCGACGAGGTTCTGAAACAGCTGAACCAACTGCCCCTCGTCCGCCAGGACCGCGGGCAAGGGGTCGTGCGTCAGCAGCGCGCCACTTTCTTCGATCGCGCCACGCAAATTCGCTATCGCCTGCTCGAACGCTTCTTCGCTGGAAATGTCCCCGACATTCTTCTCTCCTGTCCCGACCCGCGAATAGGCCAGGAGATCCTGAATCGACCTTTGCATGCGATTGGCCCCGTCCACCGCGAACGAAATGAACTCGTCGGCAGCGGAATCCAGCTTCCCTTTGTACCGATCTGACAAGAGCTGGGTGTAACTGGCCACCATCCGGAGAGGCTCCTGCAAATCGTGAGAAGCAACGTAGGCAAATTGCGCCAACTCCTCGTTCGAGCGGTTGAGCTCCGCCATCGTGCGCAGGAGAAGCAGCTCGGCCTTCTTGCGCGCGCTGATGTCGCGGACGGCCGCCGTCACCAGGACGCCTTCGGGGCTCTCCAGCGGGCTCAGCATGATCTCCACNNCGCCGCCCGAAAAGCTCGATTCCCGTGCCGATCTGCTGTGCCAGAGCCTCGGCTGCGGTTCGGGTTCCGTCTGCGATCAGCCGTTCCGCGAAGCCTTTCGGGATGATGTTCGTCACCGGTTGCCCGACCAGCTCGTCGCGGCGGTATCCGAACGTCCTCTCCGCCTGAGCGTTCAGAAGGACGATCTCCCCGTCGTGGTTCACCACCACCATCGCATCGGGAGCCGCCTCCAGGAGCCCTCGGTACTTCGCCTCTGACTCCTTGCTCGCGCTGAGATCGTGGCTGAACTCGAAGAACCCCCGCAGATTTCCGGCTGGGTCGCGCAACGCCGTGATAGTTAGACTGGCCAAGAAGCGTGAGCCGTCCTTCCTCACGCGCATGCCTTGTTCCTCATGACGGCCGTTTGTGGCGGTCATCCGGAGTACTTCCTCCGGCCTGCCCCGCCCCACATCTTCAGGCGGAAAGAAGCAGGAGAAATTCCGACCGATGATCTCGTCGGCTCCATAACCCTTGATTCGTTCGGCGCCGGCATTCCAACTGACAATGCGCCCCCCCGGGTCCATCATGAAGATCGCGTGGTCCTGGATTCCGTCGAGGAGCATCCGATAACTCTCCTCGCTTTCTCGGAGCGCGTCCCCCGCGAGCCGTCTGTCTTCCATCTGCGCCACGAGCTTTTTCCCCCCCCTTGCGAACCCTGATATCGCGAATCGCCGGCGTTACCGGGACGCCATCGGGGCTCTCCAGCGGTTCAGGCTGATCTCGACCGAGCCGGGCGAAAGCCTCCCAATCTGCTCGGAACAGTGTGGCGCCTTGTTGGCCGCGTCAGCGGCCGCGGCGAGCGTCTGTCCCACCCGGCTCTCTGTCTTCACCAAGGTCCCATCGGCCCTTTTCAGCAGGTTCTTGAGCCTTTTTGGGGCTTCCCGACGGAGATCGCCCACACGAGAGGCGGTCCTACTTCTCGCGCGCTTTGGTCCCAGCCAACCACTCGCCCATGATCTCCACCCGGGCCGGCGCATCCAACTTGGAGAATTGCGCCAAGGCCCAGTCCGCGGCAGCCAGGCGTCCCGAACCGGCAGCCAGGGCCGCGTAGGAGGCGCCAGACATGGCCCTCGGGCGCCGAGGCAGCAGCCAGCCGTTTCTGCGCATCGACGGCTGCGCAAAAGGGCACCCGCAAGATCCAGGGCGCGTAGGTCGAAGTGATCTCCGCGTCGTTGCCGTCGATTCGGAAGTCCAGAGCCGCGTTTGACTCCGCAAATTTGAAGCGTTCCTCAGCGTCGGCGCGACCAGTAGCCGGGCCGTCGTTTCTGGTGGGCCACCGCCATGATGACGATTTCGCGGGCGTCGAAGCGGTAGTGAATGGTGAAAGGGAAAGACCATGAGTGAATCTTGCGGCGGTTGCTGTTGCGGACACAAGACCCTACAATATTCTGGAGCACAGTTGCGCTGTCGGTCAGCAGGGCAAGGGCTACTTTCTTGAAGAGCTGCAAGTCGCGCAGAGATTCTGCCGTCATCAGTGTGAAAGCCGGCCTCTTCTTCTCAAGAAACAGGAGACTTCGACATGACCTCCATCCCTGAGCGTTCGATGCCTGTCGCCGTAATGGCCGGTCTTTCGCTGGCCCTGGCGCTCGGCTCATGTTCTGGAAGCGGCACTTCCGGGACTGGGCACGCCAGCGACGGCAGCGCTGAAGGCGGCGCAGGGGATGGCGGTGCCACGAGTGCTGGGGGCACGGTTGCGACCGGTGGCAATCCGGCGGCCGGGACCACAGCAGGGACCGTGCCGGCGGGAGGGAGCGTACAGCCTTCTGGCGGCTCGACCAGCGCGGGCGGCACGAGCGCAGCAGGCGGCGGTGCGACGACCGGCGGCTCCCTGAGGACCGGCGGATCGAGCGCACCGGGCGGGACCACGGCTCCGGGAGGAACCCTGGCAACAGGCGGCAGCACGGGCACTGGGGGAAGGAGAGGCGGCGCCACTGGCGGAATGCGGGGCGGGACCACGGCCATCGGTGGAACCACGGGCGGCGCCACCGGCGGAAACGCCACAACCGGTGGTGCGAGTACCACGGGTGGCACCACCAGCGTCGGGGGAACGGCCGTCGGAGGCGCCTCGGGTGGTGGACAAGACGGCGGCGCTGGCACGGGCGGCAAGTCCACGGGCACGCCGGCGGGCTGGCTCTACACTAGCGGCAGCAAGATCTACGTTTCCACCGCGAGCGGCGCGGGCACACCCTGGATGGGTCGCGGGGTCAACATCGATGACATCTACCTGTGCGGCTACAACTATACGCTGTGGATGACGTCACCTGACCAGACAGTCGAAACCATGGTGTCTGGCTTGATCAGCGGCTGGAAACCCAATTTCGTGCGCATTTCCCTGTCCATGGACAGCTTCCCGACCGAGTCCAGCTGGCTGGGCAGCACGTCGTACAAGACGCAGATGACAAGCGTGATCAACGCCATCGGCGCCCACCCCAACGTCTACGTCCTGGTCACCTTGCGCAGTGATGGGTCGATGATCGGGCAGGACACGGCCGACGGAGATCCCGAGGCGACCGGCATTCCTTCGGACAGCACCACGACCCCGAGTGCGACCTCGTACCCCACCGGCACCGACGCCGCCTACATTGCATTGGTGGACAGCTTTGCGAATTCCAGCTTCGTGTTGTTCGGGCTGACCAATGAGCCGGGGGGCAACAAGCAATCTAACGCCACCATCACGGCGGCCATGCGCCACGCGGTCTGGGTTATCCGGACCGAGGAAGATCGTCTCGGCGTGCCCCATCACATCGTGTCGGTGCAAGGTAACAGCTGGACCAGCGACATCAGCTTCTACGCGGCCAGCCCCGCGCCCATCACCTATGACAACGTGGTCTACGAAGTTCACGGGTATCCGCCCACCACGAATTCGTACACCTACGCCAGCATTCCGGTGATCATCGGCGAATACGGCAGTCTCAGCAACAGCACCAGCTTCTACGCCGACGTCGAGACCAAGCAGATCCCCAATCTCGCCTGGGACTTCGACCCCTATAGCGATTGCGCGCCCGATCTGCTGGACGTGAACCAGAGCGCGACCAACCTCACGCCCTCGGCCTGGGGGACGACAGTGCAGGGTTATCTCTCAGCGTTCGGCCGATGATCCGGACGTCGGCGCCGTGTATGACGACGACGATGACGTGCAGGAGTCTGTCGAGGTCGGGGCCGATGGTAAGGTCAAGCGCCGCCGCCGCCGCCGCCGCTTACGGCTTCCGGTCTGGTACCGGAGTGCGCTGGCCCGCAAGATGTCACGGCTGGCGCTCATACCTTTGGTCAGTTTGCTGATTGTTGCGGCCGTTGCGGGCGTCTTCTTCAATCGGGAGTGGGCCAAGAACCGGGCCGAGGGTGAGCGACAGAATGCGCGCCGCATGGCCGAGGCTGCTCGCCGCGCTGCCGAGTTGCGCCCGCCCAAGCCGCCCGAACCTCCGTCCCTGCCGGCGGGCCAGCTCCAAGTGAAAACCGCTCCGGGTGGCGCGACGGTCTGGCTCGATGGCGTACAGAAGGAGAAGACCCCCGTCACGCTCATCACCACGCCGGGTTCACATCGCTTGGTGGTGCTCCTGAAGGGTTACCGGATGTTGCGAGACGTAGTCGACACCACGAAGGGCGTGCTGTGGGAGCGAGAGATGTTTGTTGCACCTCGCCTCGATAGCGGGCGGGTGCCACTGAACGTGACCTGCACCNNCCACAGAGGCGATGTATCCGGTATTTGTGGATGGCAAGGACTCGGGTGAGCTGTGTCCCGCGAGCGACTTGCGGATCGAGCCGGGCCGCCACTCCATCGGCGTCTACGTGATTCCGCAGAACCGCATCTGGGCATTCGACCGTGAGGTCCAGCTCAACCGTCCGCACCGCGTTCAGTTCAACTACTGAGTCACCATCAAGAAGATCTTGTCTGCCATGGGCCTGCCGACCGAGGCACCCAAACCCTATCCCGCGCGACCTCCTCCCTCGGAACTCTCGGAACCGGGGGAAGGCGCAGACTACCTGAACTGACGGAACGTCGACGCGGGCGTGAGGGGGCAGACTGTCTCGCGTGGTCGAGAGCCCCTCCGTCAGGACCCAGAAACCGCGGCAAAACCCGCCCCGGCGGGCTGCACGGACGCCATCAGGACCGTGCCGATGTGGCCCGTCAGGGTTCTCCGACCCTCAAAAACACTATTCGAAATGCCTATGGGCACGGCAAGGCAGAGCCACACGGCGACGCTATTGGGTGACGGGAAGGTGCTCATCGTCGGCGGATTGGCTAACGACGGGAATACGCTCGCGAGCGCGGAGCTATATGACCCGGCGGCGGGGACATCCACTGCGACGGGCAGCATGACCGCGGCAAGGATTGAACATACGGCGACC
>PMIX01000120.1 GCA_003158395.1 Myxococcales bacterium
CGACTGGCGACGGGCCGGTCGATGGCCGACGTCCGTATGGATGGCCTGGCCGACGCCAATCAGGAAGTGCTCATCCGCGGGCAGCTTGCCCTGGAAGAGGCTGTCGATCGGGCTCACCCTATCGCTGCCGGGGTACAGGCGGCAATCCGTCTGGTGCTGGCGCTGGTGTTTTTCTTCGCCGTGGCGGCGGTTTTTTCCGGCGATCCTCGGGCTCGCCGTGCCAGTGTTTTTGCAGCTTGGGCCGGGATGGCCTTGCACGTGGGAAGCGGGGCTTTCTTGCTCATGGTCGTGCGTAAGGGGGTCGCGGACGCCCTGCCCGTGTTGCAGCAAATAGCCGCGAAGGCCCACGCACGAACCGGGGATGCGCCGCCCGCTCCAGCCGACCTGGCCCAACTGGCTTCGACCCTCATGATCCAGGTGCCCCTCTTGACCACCGCACTGGGGGTTCTGTTTAGCGTTCTGCTCCTTGTCACCTTCGGTGGACGCCGCGGCCGCCTGTTCTACAATGGCGGTGTGAAGGCAGATCATGGCTGACACCGAAGGGGGATTCCGACTAACCTTCGGGGAGGGGCGAGGCCTTCTAAGCCTGGCCAGTCGGGACATCTCGGCGTTTGGTCGTGTGGAACGCTTGGAGCTCGAGATCCCCAACCTGCGCTTTCCGTTCGATGTGTCGGGGGGAGTGACCCGGTTCAAGAATCATCGCCTCAGGCTGCGCGAGATGGCCGTGTCGTTCCAGGCCGATGATCTGGCTGGCTATTTGCGTGGGGCTCGCCTGGCGGACTACGGCCTTTTCGCCCCGCAGGTGGAGATCGATGATGGTTTGGTTCGCATCGGCGCGCGGGCAGTGCTCGGGGATCGGCAGGCCGAGTTCACCGCCACCGGTGCGTTCACCATGGTGCAGCCGGGCCGCGCCCGTCTCTCCATGTTCGATGTGCGGGTGTACGGTTTTCTCCCGGTGCCTCCGCCTTTGCTGGTGACCGCGCTTTTCACGGCCCTAGGCGCAGCCCCTTCCCACCAACCTGACGAGGGCGTGGCCCCGCTCCTGCATCTCGAGGGTGCGACCGACTTGGAGATCGACGTGCGTGAGCTGGCGCTGCTTGCCCTTCTGCCCATGCATGGGTGGCGGATGCCCGAGCGCCGGCATTTGGACGGCACCACCTTGCGCGCCGAGGCGGCCTCACAACGCCTCACGGTTGCCTTCTTCCCCTCTCAGGATACGCCGGAGCCAGCGGGCCTTGCGGTGATGCCGGCTGGGCTGGCCGATCACGCTGCGGCCATGAGCCGGCTGGCGGCGGCGGAGAGGGCCCTTCTGGCCGGGGACGTGCCCCGCGCGCTCGAGAGCTATCGACAGGCGGCGCCGGTGGAGACCGGAGATCAAACGGGAACTGCCCGGCTGCTGAATCTGCTCACCTCGTCCGCCGAGACGCTGCCCGAAGCCGAGACGGCAGCCTCGGCCGCGCTGGAACGCTGGCCGGGACTGGCCAGCGCTCTTCTGGCCGAAGCCGTCGCCGCGAGCGAGAGCGGTCGCCCTTCGCACGCGGCTGAGTTGTTCGAAAGCCTGGCTGGCAGCAGCGACCGCTCGCGCATGGATCGCGCGTTTGCCTCGCTGGCGGCGGCACGCCAATGGGCACGGGCAGAGCAGATGGACCGCGCCGCCAGGGCGCTGGAAGAGTCGCTCGCCAACCGTTTCATCATCGGCCCCGCGGTTCGTGCCCTGGCCCTGCGTCTTGGGACGGAAGGCCGCTGGGACGAGATTCTGCCCGTGTTGGCGCGGCAGGAACTTTGCGCCAGGACCGGATCAGCGGACGACGTGCGCGCCACCGTCGAGATGGCCGAGTTGGCGGTAGCCTCGGGTGAGCCGGACCTGTGTGCCAAGGCAGTGGACGCCCTGGATGACTTACTCCAGCGCGAAGACTGGCCTGATCCCACCGTGCCGCGCGCCGAGGCGGCGCGCCAGATGGCAGCGCTGTGCCTGGTCTTGGGGGACGAGGACGCTGCCATCGAATGGTTGAACGAGTGTCTGCAGGGTGAGACGCCGGGCCCGATCGCTCAGGCGGCCCGGCAACGCCTGGTGGACATCTACGCTCAGCGAGGAGACAGCCAAGGGGTGGCGCAAGTGTTGGCAGCGTGGGCAGCCGACGCGCGCACCCTCGACTCGGCTGAACAACGGGCGGCGCGCTTTTGTGAGGCGGCTCGGCTGGTGTACGAGGCAGCGCCGGAGGGCGAGGGGGCGGTGAACTTGCTGGAATCAGCGCTGCGCGCGGATCCGACCTGCGCGGCGGCCCTAGATGCCCTTGAGGCGATTGCGGGCGAGACGGGCGATTGGGCCGGGCTGGCCCAGGTGTTGCGCCGGCGACTGGGCGAGGTCAGGCCAGAAGAAGCGAAGGCGCTGCTGCAGCGACTGGGCTCGGTCTTGGGGGAACGGCTGCAGGACGAAAAGGACGCGCTGGACACCTACCAGGTCCTGCTCGATCTCGATCGGGGCAACGCACCAGCGCGTCTCGCCTTGGCCCGTCTGCTTTGGCGCGCGGGTGACCGGGAGGAGAGTCAGCGGGAGTATGGAGCGCTGCTGACCGAGCTGGGGTGCACGACGGCGGTGATGGGCGAGGCCTATCTCCGCATTGCACAGGAAGCGCAGGAGGCCGGGCAGCCGTCGCAGGTGGAAGCTGCCCTCGCCGCGGCCCTCTCGCTTGAACCCGACGGGGCGCCATTGGACCTTTTGATCGAGAGTCTGAAGGCGCTTGGCCAGGAAACCAAGTTGGCGGAGTGCCTGGTCTTGCGTGAGCAGGCGCTGGATGAAGGCTCGGCTCGGATCGCGGTTACACGGGCGCTGGCCGAGGTGCTGGAGCAGATGGGCAAACTCGACGAGGCGGAGGCGGCCTGCCGCCGTCTTCTGGAGCAGGCTCCCGAGGATGTGGGCAGTCTCGGCCGTCTGGCCGCGATCTGTCGCCAGCAATCCCGCAGCGAAGAGTTGGCGGCGCTGCTCGAGCGCTTGTGGGCGGCCCTCGAGGGTCAGGATGCGCTCCCGGGCCTGGACACCGAAGCCCTGGGGCTAGAGTTGGCCAGCCTGCTGACCCAGAAGAACGACGGCAGTGCCCAAGCGGAGTCTATCCTGCGGCGCTTGACCGATCAGGGCTCGCGCGCAGGCCTTGAGGCGCTCAGTGCGTTCCTGACCAAGAAGGGGGCGCTTGAAGAGGCGGATGCCTTGCTGCTGGCACGGGTGGACAGCGAGACCGATGGAGCGGCTGCGGCGGCCCTGCTGGTCGAGCGCGCCCGGTTGCATCTGGCCCGGCCCGAGGGCGAAGGCCCCGCGCTGACGCTCCTGCAATCGGCGGGACGCGCGGTCTTGCCGGACGATGCGCTGGAGCTGCGCGCCGACCTGGCCGAGAAGGTCGGCGACACCATCGACGCACTCTCCTGCTGGCAACGCCTGCGGACCATCCGCAAAGACGACCGGGCGGCGTGGGACGAAGTGGATCGACGGCTGGCGGCGTTGGTGGTGCGTCCCACGGTGTCGACGGAAACTGCGCGAGCGATACTAGAGGAACTCCACGACGCCAATCCCTCGGACGGGGCGCTGGCCGAGGCTCTGTTTGACGTTTACGGGCGGCTCCCAGACGTCGAGGGGCGCAACCGGGCATGGGCCGCCTTGTTGGAACGCGTGCCTGCCCTACCAGCCTCCTGTCATGCGCGGTGGCACCTCGCTCAGGCCGAAGCCGCAGAGCGGAACGGGAACGCTCCCTTGGCCGAAGAGGAGCTGGCGCGCGCAAGCGCTCTCGACGGGGGAGCAGAGTCTCGCGCCGGCCAGCTTGCGGTGCGGGCGCGCCTCGCCGCGGGGCGGGGTCAGCTCGACGAGGCCCGGGCCTCACTCGATGAGGCGATCGCGCTCTCGCCCAACCATGGGGGCGCTTTGGCGGTGCAGGCCGACCTCGCCTACCGCGCGCAGGAATGGGACAAGGCGCGCCAGGCCTATGCGCGCCTGGCCGCGATGCCCGACGTCGCTGCGCTTGTCGCTCCTGACAAGCTGGCCGTGCGTCGCGCTGAGCTGGCCGAAATGTTCGGTGACCCAGGGGACGCGGAGAACGCCTACCAAGAGCTGGCCCGTTCGGATCCGCACCACGCCGGCGCGCGCGAGGCGCTAGCGGGCTTTGCGCTCGCGCGCAACGACCGCGCGGGCGCCGTCGCGAAGCTGGAAGAGGTGCTCCGCCTCTTGCCGCGGGACGCGGTCTCGCGCTTGACCGAAACCCGGCACCGACTTGGTGAGATCTACCTCGCGCTCGGCAATCTTGCGGCCGCCCGGCAAAACCTGGAGCTGGCGCTGGCCAGTGATCCCGACCGCGCGGGAGTTCTCGAATGCCTGGTGCAAACCTATCAGCGGCTGGGCCTGCATCGCGAGGCGGCCGAGGGCTGTGAGCGCCTGGCCCGCAAGCTCGACGATCCACACAAGAGGGCGGAGGCGCTGTATCGTAGGGGAGAGATTCTGCGGGTTGCGCTCGGCGATCGGGAAGGCGCCAACGACGCGTACCTGCGCTCCTCGGATCTGGATCCCAGCTTTGCTCCCACGCTGGCTCGCCTGGTGACCTACTACTGGGAACGGGGAGACCTCACCAACCTGGCCGAGGTGGGCAGTGGCCTGATTCGCACAGCCCCACGCCCGCTGCCGGGCGAGCCGGACCTTCCCTGCTTGGTGGCGTTGGCTGCCATCCTGGCAAGCAAGGACGAGGACCTAGTCCGCAGCGCGCTAGTCGAGGTGCGGTTCGACGCGGATTCAGTAGCCCGTCGTCTGGGGGAACTGCTCCGGATGACGTGCAAGCCCGCCTCGCCGGGTATGGCTGCGTCCGGCGGTAGCGAGAGCGGTGTGCGTGGGCCGCCCCCTGAGCGGGACATCTTCGAGATGCTGGACGCGGTGTTTGGGTTCATACGCACGGCAACGCCGCTGCAATTCGAGGCGGACTTGTGCGCGGCCGCGGTTCGGGGTGTGCTGGGCGACCCTGCGGATCTCGGCTCGGCTGTGCTCGCGGCCTATTTGCAGCAGCGATGCGGCCGGCTCGCCCTTTCGAGGGCGGCGCGGGATCTGGCATTGTTCCTCGACCCGAATCTGGCGCTTACGGGAAGCCTCGCAAACCTGGGCGCCCAAAATCCCGCCCTCGCGGCCGCGTGGAGCCCGACGGTGGCCGAGCATCCCCTTTGCCGCGGGCCCTTGCGCCGCGTCCTGCGCGCACTAGCGCCGGCCCTAGCTGAGGTGCCCCATGCGGGAGGTGCTCCCGTCGAAGGGACGCCCCTTCAGCCCAAGGCCGAGGCCGTCTTCCAGGAGCTCCGAGACCAATTGGGGGCGCCTGTCCCGCGAGCCGTGGTGCGGGGCCCGGGGGCCGATGTCAGCTTTGCCGCCACGCAGCCGCTGACGGTCATCATGGGAGCGCGGGCTGAGGACCTGGACATCGTCGAGTTGCGCTTCCTTGTCGGGCGCGCGCTTGAGCAGGCGCGAGCGGGGACACTGGCCGTGGCGCGCCTTTCGGTCGACAGCCTACGCGGGCTCTTGCGTGGGGTCATTCGCGCAGTGTCCCTGGGGGCATCCGACGGGGAGGTTGCCGAGCAGGACAGCGAGAGCGATCGTGCAGCCGCCTGGGCGTCGTTGCTGTCCCAGCCGTCTATCGCCGGGCTTATGCCCACAGGAAAGGTCCGCGCCGACCTGCTGGTCGACGCGGGCGGGGCGCTGGCGCGGCCCCCTGACCTGGAAGGCTACGTGCATGGCTGTCGCTACACCGCCGACCGGGTCGGACTGCTCTGTTGCGGAAGCCCCTTGGTTGCGTTGCGAGCGCTGGTCGGCCAGTTCAAGCACGGCGGAAACTCGCCAGCTGAGGAAGGCGTGAGTCAGGAGCGGATCCGCAGCTCGACGGCGCTGCGGGAGATCATCGCGTTCATGTTGTCGGACGAATACGCGTCCCTGGTTGAGGACTAGCATGATTGGTGTCTTTGATTCCGGGTTCGGTGGTCTGACAGTGCTGGCCGCGCTGCTTGAGCGGTTGCCCGCGTACGACTACTTCTATCTCGGCGACAGCGCACGGGCGCCCTATGGCCCGCGCAGCTTGGAGGTCGTGCACAGCTTCACGCGCGAGGCTGTGGAGTTTCTCTTCGATGCCGGTTGCCCCTTGGTCGTGTTGGCCTGCAACACCGCCTCGGCGCAGGCCTTGCGCACGCTCCAGCAGCGGCATCTCCCTGTGCACCGACCCGATCGGCGTATTTTGGGCGTGGTGAGGCCCTCGGCTGAGGCGCTGGCGGGAATGCCTCCGAGCGCCATTCCAGGCGTGACCGAACCGGCGCTCACCACGGGCACGGTGGCAGTGTTGGGCACGGTGGGCACTGTGGCGTCGGGATCGTATGCGCTGGAATTATCAAAACTGGCACCCGGGCTGCGCCTGATTCAGCAGGCCTGCCCGCTGTGGGTTCCGCTGGTCGAAGCGGGTGAGTTGTCAGGGCCCGGCACCGAGTACTTTCTGCACAAAAACCTGGACCCTCTTTTCGCGGCGCCTGATCGGCCGAGCCGCGTGCTGCTCGGGTGCACCCACTACCCGTTGCTGCTGCCTGCAATTCGTCCCATGGTGCCACCTTCCGTGGAGATCATCACGCAAGGTGGGCTGGTCGCCGATCGCTTGGCCTACTGGCTGCAGCGGCACCCCGAGATGGAGCGGCGGCTTTGGCGCAACAGCACCCGGCACTACGCCACCACCGACGATCCGACGTGGTTCGCCCGGCAGGGGCAGGCCATCCTTTCAGCGCCGATCGAGGTCGAGCGGGTGCATCTGAGACCCTTTCCCGGATAGCCAGGCGGGACTTGACCGCCGGGCACAACCTGCCGATGCTTCTCTGAGAGGCACCTTCCAATGCATCGGCATCTTCTCCCCCTGCTTTCGATCGCCTGTCTTGGCTTTCTGGCCTGTCGGCGTTCGGGACCTAGCCTCTGCCCCGAGGGCATGTCGCTTGACGACAAGCAGTCAAAGCCCGGCCAGTTTGTATGGTGTCGCAGTCGGGATGGCAAGCGCGCTCAGTACATCGAGTTGCAGCCGGGCGGCAAGGACAAGCGCCAGGTCTGTGACTACCGCGACGGCCGGACCGAGGGGCCTTTCGCCGCCTGGTTTCCCGGCGGGAAAGTGTGGATCGAAGGCCAGTTCGCAGCCGGTCGTCCCGACGGTCGCTGGAGTCAGTGGGACAAGTCCGGCGCAAGGGTCTCCGAGGGCGAATACCGCGACGGTCGCTTCGTTGCCGGCGCGCCGGTGGCCAGCGCCGCGGTCTGCGACAAACTGCGCCTGCCGTAGGATCACGGTTGCGACGACACATCGAAGCCGAGTAGTTCGGCGAGAGCGCGCAGGGCTTTGGCAGGACGCCGGCGGCTGGAGCGGAAGAAGGACAGGTGTTCCCACACCGCCTCCTGGGCGCGGTGGGCGCGCTCGCCGTCGGGCGGTAAGGCCGCGCGCTTGATTAGCAGAAGCGCTATCTCCCAGGCCGCAGCGTCGGTCGACTCAGGTGGAAGAGCCTCAAGGAATGTGACCAGGGCGATTGCGAAGAGGCGTGCCAGAGAGGTGACTTCGTCGTCGGACAGCTGGCCCACCAGCTCGGCCGCGTCGAGTAGCGCCTGGCCCCCAGCCGTGGTGGTGGCCTGGCCGGCCAGGCGCGAGAGGGCACCCAGACGGAGAGCCTGAGTGGCGTCGGGGTCGAGGTCGGCCAGGGCCAGCCGTTCCTCACCGATCTGGCATGAGAAACCCGTCTTGCCGTCGTACTGGGCGGAGAACGCAAGCTCGGCGGTTTCGCCGGTCCGGCGGTGCACCACGGTGGCCTGGCCGGCCAGCGGCCGCCCGGCCGCAGAGGGCTCGGGGACGATCGCGACATCGAAGCCGGGCACCTCGCGCAGCGTGGCCGGCGCAGACGCAAGGGCAGCAAAGGCCGCGCGCGCAACCGCGCGGGCGGGGGTGACGCGCGCCTGGCACACCCGGCGGAAGACGTCGGCGCCTGTACCGAGGACAGGTTGGTTGCTCTTTGCGTTCGCCAGAATGTCTAGGAACGCACTTTCTGGCGGACGGCCGCCCAGAGAGCGCCACACATCTATGGCGTGGGCCGCGCGTCGCAACCCGATCATGCTCTCCAGACCCGCGATGTCATCAAAGAACCAGGCGCAGCTCGCGTACATGAGAAGCAGAGATCGTTGCATCTCCATTAGCCCCAGGGCGCGCCGGGCGGCGTGGGCCTGGCCGCGCTTGAGCGGGCCTCGGCCTAGAGACTGGAGATACCGTATGCGTTCCTCGGGGGGCGCATCCACGATCTCGCCGTAGGCATCGCGGGCCTGCCACGGATCCGCGAAGAAATCGTCCCCGGCGTCCGCAAAGAAACGGGCTGCCCCGTCCCGTAGCCGATCGAGCGCCTCTCGCAGAGGGCCGCGCCAGGCCTGGCTCCATCCCCGGCTGGTGTCCATGGCGCAGCCGCAGTCCCGGCACCAGCGGCCGACTCCATGCGAACAGCTCCACGCCGTTCCCTCGCCGTCGGGACCCGTGTTGAGCTGGGCTTCCCAGGTGGGCGGCTGGTGCTCAAGAAACGAGGCCAGGTTGGTGACTTCGATCCCGGCCGAGGCGGCCGCGATATCCGTGGCGTAGGCCAGGGTCAGATCGGCGAATTTCTTGTGGTGGCCATAGAGCTCGCCGTCGGTGGCAGCCAGCACGAGACCCTGTCCTTCCGCGCTTGAACGATCGCCCGCGTCGCGCACGGCCGCCAGAAAGGTGCCGGCGTCGCGGCTTGCGGTACCGAAAGCCAGGTTGCGCGAAACCGGCCCGTCGAAGATGGCCAGGGCGATGGAGCGTCCCGAGCCATCAGGATGGGGCCAGCGGTACAGGCGTCCCGTGTCCAGAGTGTTCGCGTTGACCGAGACCCAGTCCTTGCCTGGCTGCCGAACGGCCGCGACCTGCTCGGGCGCAAGGATGGTGAAGCGGATTTGTGCGTCGATGAGCGCTTCGAGCGTGGGCGTATTCACCGCGGTTTCGGGCAACCAGATGCCCTCGGCGTCACGGCCGAAACGGCGGCGGAAATCGTGCAGGCCCCATGCGATCTGGGTCCGGCGGTCGTGTGGCGACAGCAGCGGCGTGATGGGGTGCGCCCAGACCTGAGCCAGGCCACCACCCTGGCCTAGGCGTTGGCGTTGCGTCGCATCGCCTTCCCGGATACGTCGGGCGGCTTGGGCATCGTGACGTTCGAGCCATCGCGCGAGGGTAGGGCCGAAATCAAAGGTGAGTCGATCGTAGTTGTTGACCAGCGACTTGATCTTGTTTGTGCCGGCGACAATGCGCGCGTAGGCGTTGGCGCGATAGCATTCGGCGTGGATGCGCGCGTTCCAGTCGTGAAAGGGTGTGGCATCGGGTTCGCGCGGCACCTCATCCGTCCAGGGGTTCTCGCGCGGCGGCTGGTAGAAGTGGCCGTGGACAACGAGAGCGACAGGACGAGGCTTGGCCATGTCCGCCTGTCTAGAAATCGCGGGCGCGCGTCAGCCACGTGTCGCGCGCCTTCGCCACCACGGTGATTCCGCCTTCGCTGACGTGGTGGCGGACGGCATCGCGCGCCAGATCGTGGCCAATGTGGTCACCAGCCGCAACGCGAACATTCTTGTCGATGATGGCGCGCTGGATGCGCGCGCCGGGGCCGACATAGACGTTGTCGAAAAGGATGCTGTCGCGCACCTGGGCGCCTTCCTCGACCCACACGTTGCGGCCGAGCACGCAATCTTTGACGAAGCCGCCCGCGATCACGCATCCGCTCGACATGATGGACTGCACCAGCATGCCTCGCCGCCGGTCGTCGTCGAACACCAACTTGGAAGGTGGGTCAGGGTAGTTTTGGCTGATGATGGGCCACTCCCAGTTGTACAGGTTGAAGCGAGGCACGACATTCTTCAGGTCCATATTGGCCTCGAAGTACGACTCGATGGTGCCGACGTCGCGCCAGTAGCCCTGCTCGCCCACGGCGGTGACACCCGGGATCACGTTGTGGGAGAAGTCATAGAAATACACGCGGCCGGTCTTGACCAAGGAAGGCAGGATATCGCAGCCGAAGTCGTGGTGGGTGTCGAGCCGGGAGTCTGCCTCCAGCGCTTCATGGAGCGCCAGGGGCGCAAAGATGTAGTTTCCCATCGAGGCCAGCGCCCGCGTGGGGTCGCCCGGGATGGTCGTGACGTTGTCGAGTGGCTTCTCCTGAAAGCCGGTCACCCGACCACTGGCATCGGTTTCAACGATGCCGTAGCCAGAGGCCTCGCTCGCGGGCACCGGTAGGCAGGCGATGGTGGCCACCGCATCCTTGCTGCGGTGGAAATCGACCATCTGGCGGACGTTCATCTTGTAGACGTGGTCAGCGCCGAAGACCAGCACCATGTCGGGGCGAAAGATCTCCACCAGGTGGAAGTTCTGGTGGATGCAGTCGGCGGTGCCGCGGTACCAGCTTTCGCCCGTGCGCATCTGCGCCGGCACGATGGTTACGAAGTCGGCGTGCGTGCTGCGCGCGCCCCAGGTGCGCTGGACATGTTCGACCAGAGACTGCCCCTTGTACTGGGTGAGCACGTAGATGGCCCGCACCCCCGAGTTGTGCATGTTTGACAGCACGAAGTCGACGATGCGGTAGCGTCCGCCGAAGGGAACGGCGGGTTTTGCGCGGTCCCGCGTCAATGGGAAAAGGCGCTCCCCTTTTCCGCCGGCCATGATGAAGGCTAGGAGGCGAGGCTGGTCCATGAGATTGGCCGGGCCATTATATCCCCGAATTGGTCCCGTGCCTGGTTTGTGACAAACTGCTCCCCCTATGTCGCCCGAAGAGAAGCTGTATCACCAACTGCACGAACTCTCGATGAACATGTGGTGGGCCTGGAACCCATCCGTAATCAAGCTGTTTCGCGATCTCGATCCGGAGGGGTTTCGCGCTTCCAAGCACAACCCCCTCAAGGTGGTGAAGACCCTCAGCCCGGAGCGCGTGCGCGAGCTGGCGCAGGACGCGGCTTTGCGCGCTCGCGCCGACCGGGTGCACAGCGAGTTCCAAGCCTATGTGTCGCCCAACGCGCACACCTGGGCACAGACCGAGGCCGCGCCTCTGCGCGTGCGGCCGGTGGCCTATTTTTCAGCAGAGTTCGGCATTCACGAGTCACTGCCCATCTACAGCGGTGGTCTCGGTGTTCTGGCCGGCGACCATGTCAAGACGGCATCTGACCTCGGCCTGGCCTTGGTGGCGGTGGGCCTTTTCTACCGCCAGTCCTATTTCCGTCAGCAGATCGACGCCGAGGGCCGGCAGCACGCCCAATACGAGAGCGCGCAGGAAGAGTTTCTGGCGGCCACGCGCAAGCTGGACCGGGCCGGCAAGCCTCTCATCATCGAGGTTCCGCTGGGGCGCGAGCGCCTGCACGCGCAGGTCTGGCAGGTCAACGTGGGACGCAACCAGCTCCTGCTCCTCGACACGGATGTGGACGGCAACTCCGAGGAGAATCGCAAGCTGGCCGCGCGGCTATACTTCGGCGACCAGCGCGTGCGCATCCGGCAGGAGCTCCTCCTGGGCGTGGGTGGCATTCGGGCTCTACGCGCCACGGGCATCGACTGGAGCGGGCTTCATCTCAATGAGGGCCACAGCGCCTTTGCCACGCTCGAATACGCGCGCTTGCGTATGGAGGAAACCGGCGCAGATTTCTGGAAGGTGGCCCAGGACGTGGCGCAGTCAACGGTTTTCACCACGCACACGCCGGTCGATGCGGGCCACGATCGTTTTCCGCCTGATCTGGTGGAGGAATACCTGGAACCGCTGCGGCATTCGTTGCGTCTATCCAAGGAGGAGTTCTTGGGGCTGGGCCGGGTGCGACCGCAGGATGCGCGCGAGGCCCTGTGCATGACGGTGTTGGCTTTCAAGATGTCGCGCTACGCGAACAGTGTGTCGTGTCTGCACGGCCGGGTAACCAGGCGCGCCTGGCAGCCGCTCTGGCCGCACCACCGTGAAGACGAGGTGCCGGTGGGCCACATCACCAACGGTGTGCACGTGCGCACCTGGCTGGCGCCGGCCATGCAGGACCTCTACAACCGTCACGTAGGCCCTGACTGGACCGAAAACCTGCCGGACCCGAAGATGTGGGCCCGTATCGACAATGTTGCCGACGCTGAACTCTGGGAAACCCACCGCTCGCTCAAGGCCACCCTGGTCAGCTTCGTGCGGCGCGAGGCTGAGGCTCAGCGCAAGCGCAACAACCATGGTGAGGAGCTGATCGAGGCCGCCAAGACGACCCTTGATGCCGACGCGCTTACCATCGGCTTTGCCCGCCGGTTTGCTACCTACAAGCGGGGGAATCTGCTGTTCACCGACATGGAGCGCCTGCGGCGCTTGCTGCTTGATCCCAATCGGCCGGTGCAGCTCATCTTTGCCGGCAAGGCGCACCCAGATGACGAGCCTGGCAAGGCGCTTCTGCGCACGGTCTATCGGGCCAGCCTGCTTCCCGACTTGCGCTCGCGCATCGTCTTTGTCGAGGACTACGACATCAACGTGGCTCGCCATCTGGTTCAGGGCGTGGACGTGTGGCTCAATACTCCGCGCCGGCCGCAGGAGGCGAGCGGTACCAGCGGTCAGAAGGTGCTGCTCAACGGAGGCCTCAATCTCTCCATTCTCGACGGCTGGTGGGCCGAGGCCTACGACGGGCTAAATGGTTTTGCGATCGGCAACGGCGTGAGCCATGTGTCGACCGCCGAGCAGGACGTGCGCGATTGCGAGTCGCTCTACCGCGGCCTCGAAAGCGAGGTGGTTCCGCTCTACTACGAGCAGGACGAGCACGGCGTGCCGCACGGATGGGTGGCGCGCATCAAGCGGGCCATTCGCACCCTCGGCTGGCGCTTTAACACCGACCGCATGGTGCGGGACTATGTGCGCGAGTGCTATCTGCCGTCGGCGGGCGTGAATAGCTGCGCGATGCCGAAGTAGACCGGAACCATGGCCGGATTCGGAACCGGTGGCCGGATCCGTTTCCCGCCCCGCCGCCTTCGGAGGGCAGTTATGCCGCTTTGGATGTCTGACGAGCCGGAGATTCGTCGGTCCAAGCGTCGCGCTGAAGCTGACGCCCGAGTTTCCGCAAGGCGCTGAGTTCGATCTGGCGCACCCTCTCGCGCGTCAGCGCGAAGCGCGCCGCGATTTCCTCTAGCGTCATGCCGCCGTGCTCAGCGGCTTCCAAGGCGCAGGCCTCGCGCAGGATCGGTTCATTGGTGTGGGCGGGTTTGGCCCCGCGGGTATCGCGCGTTTCGGCCGTCAGATTGAAACGGCAGATGGCGTAGGGGCAGGGGCCGGGCAATCGACGGCACGCACCGTGTGTACTCTCGAAGATGTTGATACGGGAAGCGTCTGCCATGTCTGCTCTCTCGGTTGGGGGTGGCTCGCCGTGAGCACCCGTTGAATGAGATGCTGGTTCGGCACCTCGGCCACAGAACTTGAGGCGTGGTCCGAAGGGATTGCTCCTAAGGCCTAGTACCGCCTTTCGTGAATTCGTAGCTGGCTGAGCGGCCGGGCGGCCGGTGACCGGCGCTGGCGGCCGGATCCGGATTCGACGGCCTGTCCCGGCCCCGGAACCGGCAACCTGCTGGATTTCCAAGAGTCGGTACTAGTCGCGTGGGAGCCCGCCGAGGGCTCCCAGGTCAGATGCCGGTGGGCGCTACCTTTGAACAGGCGCGCCGGCCGGGGTGTCGGCCGTCTTTTCAGGTAGTTGGATCTGGATATGCGCTCGGTGTGCAAATATGAACAGGGCCGCCAGCCCGACAATGACTGCGTACCACAGGGTGCACAGCCGCGTGACGAAGGTGGCGGCGGCGGCCACGCTGCGCCCCGTTCCCGTGCCAAGCTGCCCGAGCAGGGCGAGCATGCCCGCCTCGGTAACCCCCAGGCCACCCGGCAAGAACGAGAGCGCACCGGCCACCGTCATGGAAGCGTAGATGAAGGTGCCGGCTTGCATTCCGACCGCCGCGCCTGGGAAGCCATGAACTACCACCCAGAAGGCCACGCACTCGAAATACCAGCTCAGCGTGGACAGCAGCACGGCGACGACCAGGGGGCCGGGACGCAGCAACGCAGCGGTCGCCTGGTAGGCCTCGTGCAGCTTGCCGGCAAACGAACGCACGCCAGGCAGGCGACTGGACAGGCGCAGAAAGAAATGGGCGATGGACTCCACTGAAACCACCACCAAGCCCAAGCCGATCACGACGGCCCCGGTGGCCAAGAAGCGCCGGTCCACGTGAAAGGTGAACACGCCGACGCATGCGAGCAGCAACAACCCGACCAAGTCTGTAAGACGCTCGGCGACGACGATGGGGGCAGTGCGTGCGGCAGGGATGCCATGCGATTCGCGCAACAGCAGGGCCTTGACCGCCTCGCCCAGCTTGCCCGGTGTGACGGTAAGGGAGAAGCCAGCCAGAAAGATGAGGAAGCTGTGCCCGAGCGTCACCTGAGTCAGCCCGAGCACCTTTAGGTAGTAGTGCCAGCGCACGAAGCGGACCCCATAGTTCAGCGAAGCCAGCGCAAGCGCGATCAACACCACCGTCCAGTTGAAGGTGGCCAGCGCGTGGCCGACGCTCTTGGCCCCGGCCCAAACCGAGAAGCCGACGTAGATGGCCACGCCAGCGGCGACGCCGAGGGTCACGCGCCAGATAAGCTTTTTCACGCCTATCCTTCCAAGCCCTGGCCACGCAGCTTTTCGACACGCTTGCGCTCGTTGTGGTCCAGGATACGCTTGCGCAGCCGGATGTTCTTGGGGGTGACCTCGACCAGCTCGTCTTGGTTGATGAGCTCAAGCGCGGCTTCCAGCGTGAGGGCCAAGGGTGGCGTGAGAAAGAGCTTCTCGTCGGCGGCGGTGGTGCGGATGTTGGTCAACTTCTTGGCCTTGGACGGGTTGACTATGATGTCGTTGCCGCGCGAGTGCAGGCCCACGACCTGGCCGCCGTAGACCGGTACACCCGGCGGCAGCAGCAGGGCTCCGCGTTCCTGCAGGTAGAAGAGGGCGTAGGTGTTGGTCTGGCCGGGGTCCTGCGCGATCAGCACACCACTGGTCCGGCCCTTGAACGCTCCTGCGTAGGGGCCGTAGTGGGCAAAGTTATGGTTGAGGATGCCGGTGCCGCGCGTGTCGGTGAGAAACTGCGAGCGATAACCGATGAGCCCACGCGAGGGAATGACGTATTCCAGACGCATGCGGCCTTCGCCCGCCGGCCCCATGTCCTGCATGCGGCCCCCGCGCCGGCCCAACTCTTCGATCACCGGACCGTTGTAGGCCTCGTCGAGATCGATGACCAGTTCCTCATAGGGCTCCAGCTTTTCCCCGTTGGGCCCCTCCTTGAAGATCACCTGTGGCTGGGAAACCATCAGCTCGTAGCCTTCGCGGCGCATNNCGACAGGTGCAGCTCGCCGCGGCCCAACACCTCGAAGGTGTCGGGCGAGTCTGTCTCCAACACGCGCAGGGCCACGTTGGATTTCACTTCTTTGAAGAGTCGCTCGCGGATATTGCGCGAGGTGACGAACTTGCCCTCCTGGCCGGCGAAGGGTCCATTGTTCGACAGAAACTGCATCTTCACCGTGGGCTCTTCGATCTCGAGCAGGGGAAGCACGACCGGGCGGGCGATCTCGGTGATGGTCTCGCCCACGGTCAGATCATGCATGCCGGTGATGGCGCAGATGTCGCCCGCCACGGCTTCCTGAAGCTCGAAGCGCTTGAGCGACTGGTAGCCCAGGATCTTGGCCACGCGGAACTCTTCACGGCTCCCGTCGCGATGCACACACAGGGCGCGCTCGCCCTGGTGGACGCGGCCTGAGAGCATGCGGCCGATGGCCACGTAACCGAGATAGTCGTCGTAGTCGAGCGTGGCTACGTGCATGGCCAGGGGCGCGTCCAAGTCGGCCAGAGGGGGGGGCGCGGCCTGGACAACCAAGTCGAGCATCGGGGACAGGTCCTTGCGCTCGTGCTTGAGATCCCTTACCGCATAGCCCTCGCGACCCGAGGCGTAGACCACCGGGAAGTCGAGCTGTTCCTCGCTGGCCCCCAGTGCGCAGAAGAGATCGAAAGTGTCGTTGACAGCGGCGTCGGGATCGCAACCGGGGCGATCGATCTTGTTGACCACCAGGATGGGTCGCAGCCCGAGAGCCAGCGCCTTGCGCGTGACGAAGCGGGTTTGCGGCATGGGNNGCCGGGCGTATCCACGATGTTGATGCGCGTGCCCTTCCAGGTGATAGCGGTGAATTTCGCCAGGATGGTGATGCCGCGCTCGCGCTCCAGGTCGTTGGAGTCCATGGCGCAGTCGGCGATGACCTCACCAGGCCGGAAGCTGCCCGCCTGACGCAGAAAACCATCGACCAGCGTGGTCTTGCCGTGGTCAACGTGGGCGATGATTGCAATGTTGCGGACGTCGCGCCGGCGGGGCGCTTCGTCATTTTCGGGGCCGGAGCTGCTCATGGGAGGCGGGCAGGCATACCACATCCTGGCTGACAGACTGCAACTGACCGGGCGACAGCCCTGGCCGGGCCTCACCCTGTTGCGGTAGGCTGACCGCGTGACGGAACGAACCGGGTTCGCGCTCAACCAACTGCGCGCCGAAGAGCGGGGCCTTCTGCTCGGCCTGAGCCTATTGGCCGCAGGCGATTCCGCCCTGGCTCGCCTGGCAGGCGATCGTTGCCAGGGGTGTCGCACGGCCTGGCAGGACTTGCGCGCCCTTTCTCGTCACGACCGGGCCGCCCTGCTGGCAGGCTGGATTGTCGAAACCACCACACCATTTCCGCCGGGAATGGAAAGGTTGCATCCGAGCTGGCTCGTGCAGGCCATTGCCAGCGAGCCGATGGAGCTTTGGCCGGCGCTGCTTGCGGGACTGCCCGGAGTGGAGGAGGTGGGGTCGCTGTTGTCGCAATCCTACGGTAAGGCCGCGATCGCAAAGGAGGGTGAAGCCTGGCTGTCCGAGTCGGTGGCTGAGCTCCAGCGCTGTGTTTTCGGTCGGCTGGCACCGCTTTGTGTAGGGCCCTCGGGCGCCGTGGGTGCGGGACTGTGTCGCCTGGGCTGCGAAGAACTGCTGGCCGAGGCTACCCGCCGAGGTGCTGCACTTCGTCAGGAGCTATGCGCCGAGGGCGACGCGTCCCTGTGGGCGGTTGCGGGCCGCCTGCCCGCGACGCTGGGGCGGCAGTGGGTGAAATGGTAGAAGGCGAGGGTATGGGCCGCCTGGTCAAAGGCCTCGGACACGTGGTGCCGGCTGCGGTTCTCACCGCAGAGGCAGAAGCGGCACAGATTCGGGCGCGTGCCGAGGAAGATGCGGCCACGATCCGGGCTGAGGCGCAGGCTGCGCGCATTCAGGCCGAGCGCGCCGGTTTCGAGGCTGGCAAGCAAGAAGGGGTGGACGAGGTGAGCGCGCTGCTGCTGGCCACGCGCCTGCGCGCCCGGCGCGACCTCGACAGCGCCAAGGATACGGCCATCGTGCTGGCCCGCCGGATGGCGCAACGAATCGTGGGCCGGGCCGTCGAGATCTCGCCCGAGTTGATGGGCGAGATAGTCGCTGAGGCGCTGCACGCCAGTCGCGCTCGGATAGGGCCTCTCGTGCTGCGTGCGCATCCTGAGGACCTGGCTACAGTTGAGCGCGAGCGGCCGCGATGGCTTGCGCACGTGGCGGCCGGAGTCGACGTGCGCGTGGTGGCTGACCCGGCGGTCGGCCGCTACGGGTGTGTCGTGGAGACAGTTGTCGGCCGTCTGGACGCGCGCCTTGACACGCAACTGGACGCCCTGGAGCGGGCCTTGCGGGGCAAGGCCGGCCCATCGTCGTGAGGCAAGCATGGCTGAATCCGACAGCGAACCTGTGCTGGTCGAGCTGGGCGATGCCCTGAAGGCCCTGGACCAGGTCAATCCGCGGCGGCTGGCCGGCCGGGTGACGGAAATAACCGGCCTGGTCGTGCGCGCTACCACCCCCGGTGTGCGCGTGGGCGAATTGGTCACCATCGATCGGGAGGCGATGCCTGGGCTGGACGGGGTGGAACAGCCACGCTTACAGGCCGAGGTGGTCGGCTTTCGCGGCGACGAGGTCGTGCTCATGCCGCTCGGGGAGGTGGCGGGCATTGGCCCGGACGCCGTGGTGAGTCCGAGCGGGCGGCCACTTCGCGTGCGGGTGGGCCAGGGGGTTCTGGGGCGCGTGCTGGACGGTCTGGGCGAACCCTTGGACGGACAGGGACCCATCGTCGGCCCGACCGACGAATGGGCGGTTGACCGGCCCGCGCCTGACCCGCTCACCCGCCGGCGCGTGGCCAAGCCCCTTGCCCTCGGGGTGCGCGCCATCGACGCCTTTCTGACCGTGGGCGAGGGCCAACGCGTGGGGCTGTTCGCCGGCTCAGGGGTTGGCAAGTCGACGCTGCTCGGTCAGATCGCGCGCCAGACTGAGGCTGAGGTCAATGTGATCGCCCTGGTGGGCGAGCGGGGTCGCGAGGTGACTGAGTTCATCGAGGACGCACTGGGGCCCGAGGGACGCGCCCGCTCGGTGGTGATCTGCGCGACCAGCGACGCGCCCAGCCTGGTTCGACTCAAGTCGGCCTTCGTGGCCACCGCGGTGGCCGAGTGGTTCCGCGACCGGGGCCGGCGCGTGCTGCTCATGATGGATTCGCTCACCCGCTTCGCCCGCGCGCAACGCGAGGTGGGCCTGGCCGCCGGTGAGCCGCCCGCCCGGCAGGGTTTTCCCCCCAGCGTGTTCGCCCTGCTGCCGCGCCTGCTCGAGCGCACGGGCAATTCGAACCTCGGCTCCATCACAGCGATCTACGCCGTCTTGGTGTCGGGCGGCGACATGGAGGAGCCCATCGCCGACGAGGTGCGCGGCATTCTCGATGGGCACATCGTGCTTTCGCGCGAGCTGTGCGACCGCAACCACTGGCCAGCTATCGACGTGTTGCCGTCACTGTCGCGGGTGATGAACGCGGTGGTGGATAGGAGGCACCGCGAGGCCGCCGGGCGCGTGCGTGAGCTGATGGCAGCGTATGAGCAGAAGCGTGACCTGATCGCGCTCGGTGCCTACAAACGCGGCAGCGACCTGCGAACCGACGAGGCGATCGCGGCGATGGAACCCATCAACGCTTTCTTGCGCCAAGGAACCCACGAGGTGTCCTCGTTCGAGGAGGCGCGCAAGCGGCTTCTGGCGCTGGCGTAGGACCCAACCTATCTGAGGAGAAGCATATGAGCGACTGTTTGTTCTGTAAGATTCGCGACGGCCAGATCCCTGCGGCCGTCACCTTCCGCGACGAAGACGTGCTGGCATTCAAGGACATCAGCCCCAAGGCGCCTTTCCATCAGCTCGTGATCCCGATACGCCACCTGGCGAGCCTGGCCACAGCCACTACCGAGGACACTGCGCTGCTGGGCAAGTTGATGCTGGTGGGAGCCCGTCTGGCGCGCGAGTCGGGTCAGGCTGAGGGCGGGTTTCGGGTGGTGATGAACGCAGGGGCTGACGCGGGACAGTCGGTGTTGCACGTGCATCTACACGTCTTGGCGGGGCGGGTGCTCGCCTGGCCACCAGGGTAGGGGCCTCCGCTCTTCGATTTGCCGACGGCCGACGATCCGGGCGTCTGGCTCGCCGCGCCTGCGCTTCCGCTCCTCACATACCCCAAAGTATGCTCCGGTGCGGTTCTCGGCGCGGCTTCGCCATACGCTCGCAGGGATTCGATCAGATCGAGCCGCTGGATGCGAGCCAGGGCTATGAGCGGTGAGCTGTTACACACCCAGACGTCAACCACGCCGCAGGCTCTCCCGAACCTCGTCAAGCGTCTCCTGGAAGGGTGTGACGCCGGCATCGCTCAGGGTCTGCATGAAGTCGGCGCGGCTCATGCGCGCGATCTCAGCACCCTGGCCCTGGCTGATCAGGCCCTTCGCGT
>PMIX01000397.1 GCA_003158395.1 Myxococcales bacterium
GGTGGCTCCGAGCATGACATCCAGCAAGCGATGGATGAAGAGGCTCTTCGCGAGCTGCCCAAGGTCGAAAAGCGAACCGGCTACCTGGCCATGCTGGGCAACCTGGCGACCCTGGCCGGGCTTCTCGGCACCATCACCGGCCTCATTAAGTCGTTCGGAGCCGTGGCCGGCGTTGACCCCTCCATGAAGGCGACCATGCTCTCCAAAGGTATCTCCGAGGCCATGAACTGCACTGCCTTCGGGTTGGGTACTGGTATCTTCGGCCTTGCTATGTTCGCCGTCCTCAACGGCAGGACGCAGGGCATCCTCGACGGCGTCAACCAGGGCACGGTCGAGGCACTCAACTTGGTGGTCGCCGGCCGTTCAGACGCCGGCGCTCAGCGCTAGTCGACAGCGAACGCGGGGGCCGAGACCGGCCCCCAAGACGGGAGCTCAATCATGAGTGTTTCAGTACAGACTGGCAACAAGTCCGGCAAGAAGGAGCTTAACGCCGAGCTCAATCTGGTGCCGTACATCGACCTGCTCACCTGCATGGTCGCCTTCCTTCTCATCACCGCGGTGTGGACGCAGCTCGCCCGCCTGCAGGCCCAGCAGAAGGGCCAGGGGCAAGCCGGCGAGGAAACTCCGCCCGAGTTGCAGGTCAAGATCGTCGTCATGGTGAACCAGGAAGGCTTCAACCTGGTCGTCGGTCAAGACCAGACCCCGATTCCGAAGAAGGGATCTGACTACGACTTCGAACGGCTGGCGACCGAGCTAAAAAAGGCCAAGGACAGTCACCCGGACAAGAACGACGCCCAGGTGGCTTCCGAGGACACCATCAAGTTCGATGTCCTGATACGAGCCATGGACACCGCCATACAAGCGAGATTCCCTGATATCTCGCTCATCGACTCAGGCGCAGCCGGGATCTAGAACCCGAGGAGAACCATCATGGGAATCAAGGCGCCTCGCGCACACCTTTACACCTCGATCAAACTCGAAGCTGCCAACACAAAGCTGGGGGGCGGTGGCCGCAAGAGCCTCTACCAGGCCCTCAACCTCGTGGCCTATATCGACATGATGACGATTCTTGTCATCTTCCTGCTCATGACCTTCTCGGCTAGCGGCGAGATTCTCTTCGTGCAGAAGAACATCGCACTGCCGGACGCGCAGAACTGGACCGACCTCGAGCGCGCTCCGGTCATTGGTGTTACCAAGGATGTCGTCACCCTGGACGGCAGGCAGGTGGCCACCGGCGAGGAGCTGATGAAGGACTCGGCCACCGGCGACGCCAAGATCCCGGAGCTGGCCGATCAGCTCGTGACCGCAAAAAACAACTACAAGCTCCTGCATCCCACGGAAGACTTCAAAGGGGTGTGCATTATCCAATCGGACAAGAGCGTTGAGTTCAAAATGTTGCGCAAGGTCATGTTCTCGGCAGCCACGGCAGGGTACCAGAACGTGAACTTTGCCGTGCGGCCGAAGGCCAAGGGCAACGTCGGCGCTCCGGCCGCGGCCGAGTGACTTTTCCGCGCGTCGATCGCGTTTCTCAATCCGCTGTCAGTGGCCCGTGCAGCCGGCCTGTCCCACGGCCGGCCGCATGGACTTGTCACGGGAGGACCTTTCCTAGGGAGGTGCTGAGATGCGAAAAGCTAGCTTCGTGGTAGTCGGTGCGCTCACCGCCGGCTTGCTTCTGTCCGGGTGCGAAGGCGACCCGAACGATCCGCGCACCTGGGCGCGCAAGCTCAAGAGCGTGCGCGACCAAAAGGAGGCGCTCGATCAGCTTGCCAAGATGAGCGTCGAGCGAGCCCAGCGGGCGCTTCCCGAGATGATTGCGCTGTACAAGGAGACCAAGAAGCCGGATCACCTGGAGGCGCTCAGCCGCTTCCCCAATGACCAGACCAAGCCTCTATTCATCGAAGCCCTCGACTTCAGCGAGGACGACTTCGACCGCGCCGTGATTGCCGCCGGCGCGCTGGGCGAGATGAAAGCGGCCGACGCAGTCCCGCAGCTCATCAAGGCGGTTGAACGGCAGCTCCCCATCAAGTCGCGCGCCAACACCGTGCGTCTGGCAGCGATTCGCGCCCTAGTCAAGATCGGCGACAGGCAGGCTGTGCCTACGCTGATGAAGATCCTCACCACCTCGGCCGACGAGCAGGATTTCTTGCTCAATCAAAAGGCGGCCCTGGGCCTGGCCGAGTTCCGCGACCCGCAGTCGATCCCGGCGCTCATCAAGGGTCTGTTCATGACCGGCCGTGGGACGCAGGTGTTCCAAGAATGCCGTCTGGCCTTGGTCCGCATCGGCGATCCCGCGGTGGATCCCCTGATCAACCTGCTCAACGAGAAGAACGCCGAGATCGCCGATATGGCGCGCAAGCTGGACTTCGACAAGACCAGCCCAGGCATCGTGCCATTCAAGGCTGCCTATCTGCTTGGCGACCTCCGAGCGGCGCGTGCCGTGCCAGCTCTGGCCGCACGCCTGAAAGTCCCGGCCAAGTCTGGCGAGCACAAGGCCATCCTCATCGGCCTCGGCTTCATCGGCACTCCACAAGCGGTCAAGGTGCTGCTCGACCTCCTGACAGACAAGAAGGCCGAAGCGACGGACCGCCAGGCTGCCGAGGACGGTATCTACCTGTCAGGAGACAAACGCGCAGTGCCGATTCTGCTCGATACGGCCAAGAATGGCTACGTGGTCGTGGGTGGGGTCAAGGCATCAGACTTGCGCGCCAACGCCGCCATCGATCTCTCCCGCATTGCGGGCAGAGAAACCTACGACGCGTTCAAGGCCCTGGCCGACAAAGAGAAGGACGCGCAGGGGATCTTCGGCGAGGCGCTTGATCGTATGCAGGTGGCCAAGGACTGCGACAAAGACCTGGACTGCTACGCCAAGGTCCTCAGCAGCGATCCCTCGTGGACACGTGCGGAGAAAGCCGCGTTCGCCATCGGGTTTTCCGGAAACGCCGCAAAGGGCATACCCATCCTACTCAGTGCGCTCAAGCCAGTGGCCTCGCTGCCCCAGCTTCGCTACCCCGTGCACCAGGCCATCCTACAGTCGCTCACCAAGCTGGCTGATGCATCATGCAAGATGTGCGAAGAGAAGTTGCTCAAACAAATCGAGCGCGACGAACAAGCCGTCCGCCTACCCGGCGCGCGCGACCTCCTCGGCGAGACCCGCGTCGCCTTGGCGGTGATTCAGAACAAGAAGAAGGCCAACTAGGACCGCGGGTTCGCTCGCGCGGCTCCCTGGGCGTCATGTCGACCGTTGGCCGTCACAAGTCAGAAGGCGGTGGGGTTCCTCTCTCGGCCCAGTCGGGGCAAGCCCGTGGCAGACATCCGGCCGTACTACGCGGACTGATACTCAGCCGCGACGGTGGTGTGAATGCCGCCGCGGATGTTGAAGTCACCCTCGACACGCGCACGCCGCGGATGGACTGCCGCCACGAGGTCGTCCAAGATGCGGTTAATGATGGCTTCGTGGAAGGCGCCCTCGTTCCGGTACGACCACAGGTACAGCTTCCACGACCTGAGCTCGACGCACAGCCGGTCGGGCACGTACTCGACGCGTACCGTAGCGAAATCGGGTTGAGCCGTCTTGGGACAAAGGCAGGTGAACTCGGGCGTCTCGAAGCGGATCAGATAGTCCCGCTCAGGCTTCGGGTTGGGGAAGGTATCGAGCGTCTTGGATGGCGAAGTGCCCATGCACCTGCCATGATAGCAGGCGCCTCTTGGTTGACACTTGTGGAAACCGGAAGTCTTGGTTTCTTACCGCTGCGAGGCCCTATCGGATAATGCGACATCGCTGGTTTTCGCCTCTGTTCCTTTTCGTCCTCCTCGCGCTGGCGCCCTCCCTGGTAGCAGCCGCCACGGTGCACGGCACAGTGACCTTGCCCGATGAGCTCAAGTCTGGCCGGCGCTTTCTGGGCCACTGGCGGGTCGAAAATACCACCGTTGCCGTTCAGCCGGCTCCGGCGCGGGGCGACACCGTGGTGGTCCTGGTGGGCCCCAAGCCGCAGGTCCTGGCCCCCAAGAACACTCAGGTCGACATCGCTGGCATGCAGGCCAATCCCGCCACGGTGGTGGTGGGTGAGGGTGCGGTTGTGGAATTCAGGAACTCGGACAAGGTTTCGCACGACCTTCGCGTCCCAGGCCGGCCCGACATCATGCCGCCCGAACGTCTGAGCCCGGGCACCGTGCGCAAGCAGCGCTTCGGCATCAGCGGAGAATACGTCGTGCGCTGCACGGAGTATCCCCATATCGAGGTTTCTGTGATCGTCACCAGCTCGCCGTTCTTTGCGGCGGTGGATGAGAAAGGTGGCTTCAGGCTGCTCGATGTGCCGGAAGGCCCGGCCACGCTCAAAATATGGAGCAATGGCCGCTGGGTCGATGAACAGGCGGTCGAGGTGACGTCCAAAGGGGTCGAGCTGACCATCAAGGTGCCCGGCACGGCCGACAAAGAGCCCACGGAGCCATAGGGGCGGAAGCGATGTTCCTGTCCAAAATATGGTTTGTTCTCGTCGGTCTGCTGGCCGGGGTTGCAGTTACCGCGGCCTTCGTGGCACCCCGCCCGGCCGATCGGCGCATCGAGCAATTGGAAGGTCAGCGTTTGGATCGCGCGCAATATGCGGCCGAGGAGATTCTCAAGAACGATGCGCGCCGCTGGATCGACTATGTGGCCAAGCTGGGCCGCGATGCGCACCTCACCGAGGCTCTCGACTCCTTTTCGCGTGGGGCGGGGGAGCCCAGGGCGCTCCACGAGACCGTGCGCAACCGCCTCAAGGCGCTGGTGCCTGACCGTGCCAGCATCGGCGTAGAGTCGCTCATCGCCTTGGACAACAAAGGACGCGTGGTGGCTCGGGTGGGCGATGATGAGGGCGAGTACGGCGAATCGCTGGCCGGAGCCGAGGTGGTGAGCGACGCCCTGCGTGGCTATCTGTCGGACGACGTGTGGGGGGCCGCGGGTCGTCTGCGCCGGGTGGGCGCGGCGCCCGTCATGTCCAAGTCACGTGAGCGCATCGTCGGTGTCGTTGTGGTTGCGGTCGACACCGGCAAGCACTTGGCTGAGATGTGGAAGCGCAACCTGGGCGTGGACGTGGCTATCGTTCTAGGCAAGAACGTTGTGTCGTCGACCTTGCCCGAGGCGCTGCTCAGTCAGCTGCCCGAACTCATCGAGCAGCACGCTAACGAGATCACCAATCACAAGCGCACGCGCGCCCTCGTCCTGTACATGGGCAACGACCGCATGCTCCTGGTCGCGGCACCCTTTGTCGGTGAGGCCTCGGAACAGCGGGCCTACTACGTCCTGCTCAACAGAAAGTCTCCCGAGTCCGATCCCTGGGTTCTGCTGTCGAAGACTTCTTCGGACGACCTCTCCTGGGGCCGTTTCCCCTGGCTCTCCCTGGCTCTGGGCATCTTGGCCATGATCGGCATCGGTCTCTTCCTGCAGCGGACCGAGGTGGAGGGTCCGATCCGGCGCCTGCGCGCCGAGGTCCACAGTCTGGCCCGCAACGAAATCCAAAAGATCGACGACACCAAGTACGGCGGCAAGCTGGGTGGTGTCGCGCGGGATATCAACGCCACGGTGGAGCGTTTCACCCACGCCGTCCCGCCCAAGTCCGACGTGGCCAAGAAGGACATCGCAGCGATTCTAGATCGGGGAGGCTCAGCCGATGGCCAGTCGTTTGACGTGTCACGGGCCAACCCTGCTCGTCCCGCGCCTGCGCCCGCGCCCCACCCGGCGTCCGTGGCCGCTTCGCTGTTCGGTGCGCCCAAGCTTCCACCCACCGTTGGTGGGGCACCCCCACCCGCTGCGATCCCGTCCACGTCCGTGCCCGCCCCTCAGGCAACTGTTGCTTGGACAGGCACGAACCGTCCTTCATTTCTGCCCGCCCTGCCCTCACCCATTAGGACGACGTCGTCGCCTTCCGGCGAGTTCGCTGCCGTCTCGCCTTCCTCCCTCATCGAAGCGCCGTCGCCCCCGCCTCAGCGCCGCGATGTGACTCCGCCACCGGTGCCTGTCTCGGCCGCCCTGTCCGCGCGCGCGGGTGCTACCGTCGCGACTGCACCGCCTACCTCACTGTGGGCGCCCCCAACAGCGAGCGGTTCCCTAGACGAAGAGGCAGCGCACTTCCAGCGGGTCTTTGAGGAATACATCGCCCTTCGCGCCAGGTGCGGTGAGTCCACCAGCTCGGTTTCGGCCGACAGATTCTTCGCCAAGCTGAAGAGCAACCGCGACCAGCTGATCGCCAAGTACAACTGCCGCTCGGCGCGCTTCACGGTCTATGTGAAGGACGGCAAGGCGGCGATCAAGGCGACGCCGGTACGGGGTTAGCCGCGGCTGAAAATTCGGGACCGCCGGGCAGGCCGGCTCGCGGGTCGCGGCTCGCGGCTCGCGAGAGCGTGGGCGTGAGCGAGTTCGTGTGGGGTACGCGGAAGGCGGAGAGCGTGTCGCGGGCCGCTCGCCCCTGGGGGGCTTCGGGACGGACAGCCCACCCTGCCCACCCATAGACATTAAGCGGCAGAATTGCGCCGGAAGGAGCTGGGGTAGACCACCCTCTCCCTGGGAGAGGGCTGGGGTGAGGGTACTGCATTTGCACGTCGAATCGTGCCGCGGGCGCAATCACAACAATTTGGTGACTTCAGCGTCCGGCTCACAGGAAGTTTCGCCCTCACCCCCAAGCCCCTCTCCCGATAGGGAGAGGGGTGACCCA
>PMIX01000384.1 GCA_003158395.1 Myxococcales bacterium
GTCTCCATTTCGGCCACATCCCCGGCCCGGGTCGAGGTGCCATGGCCTTCGAGAAGCGTCATGGTCGCGGGGTCCAGCCCGGCGCGCTCCCAAGCGCGACGCAGGGCCAGGATCTGCCCGAGCGGATTGGGGGCTGTGATGCCCTTGCCCTTGCCGTCGCTGGAGCCGCCCACGCCGCGGACCACCGCGTAGATGCGATCACCCGCCTTCTCCGCGTCCTCCAGCCGCTTGCACACGAACATGGCGCCACCCTCTCCCATGATGAAGCCGTTGGCGTCCTTGTCATAGGGCCGCGAGCCGTCGGGCGAGAGCGCGCCGATCTTGCAGAACTTGATGAAGGTGGTGGCGCCCATGTTGCGGTCCATGGCACCGGTGACAACCACATCGTAGTGATGATCGACAAGACCGTCAGCCGCGGCCTGCAAGGCGGCCAGCGCCGAGGCGCACGCGGCGTCCGTGGTGAAATTCGGTCCGCGCAGATTGAGCACAGCCGCCACGCGACCGGAGGTGATGTTGGTCAACTCGCCAGGCATGGTGTCTTCGGTGCAGTCCGGAAAACGCCGGCTCACCGATTCCCGCAACTGCGCCACGAAGGCCGCGCGGTCNNAGGCGCAAGCAAGTGAGGTAGTGCAGCTCGCCGCCCATAGCGTTGCCCAGGATCACGCCGGTCGATTCGGTGTCGAGCGGCCGGTCGGGATGGCCGGCGTCGCGCAACGCCTCGGAGGCGCAGAGCAGGGCCCACTGCTGGCCGCCGTCCATCGCGGCCGATACGGTGGGCGGAATGCGATACTTGGTGGGCTCGAAGGAGACGCCGCGCACCCAGCCACCAATCTTGGAATACGTCTTGCCGGGCGCTTTGGGATCAGGGTCGTAGTAGTCGGCCGGGTCCCAGCGGTCCAGCGTGACTTCGCTTACCGAGTCCCGGCCGGTCACGACGTTCTGCCAGAAAGCCTTTGCGTCAAGTGCGTCGGGCAGTATGGCCCCGACGCCGATGACAGCGACGGCTCTTTCGGCCGGATCCCGTGTCGAACGACTCATTTCAACTTCCTCTCAGGTATTGAAAACGGAAAACCGGGTGCCCCGCGGCCCTCGCCGGCGTCCGTATCAAGCGAATGGTTAGGTGTCTCTTATCTCTCCGACCGGCTAGGCGCGGGCGGCGTCTTGCTCCACCAAAGCCTTGGCCACGACGTCCATGTCGGCCATCAGGCCCTTGGCGCAAGCCGTGATTGCGCTGGACCGAAGGGCGCGCTCGAAGTCGGCGATACCTGCATCATCCACCGCATCCATGCCGCGTACCAGACGAACCGCCAAACCCAGCACGTCAAGCGCCGCCTCGCGCGCACCGATACGCGACATGGCCTTCAGGGCCAAGGGGGCAAAGAAGGGCTGGTACCTGGGCGCGGCCCGGCCCGCAGCGTAGCGGGCGAAGTTGGCCGCAATCTCTGCCCGTGTCATCAGCTCACCCAACTCGAAGAGCACATGCTGATTGCGGGTCAGGCGGCCAATGCGGCAACGCTCAGCCGTTTCCTGAACGACATTCACCGCCAAGGCCGCCGCATCAGCCCCCACGTTCGGGTCCTCGCGGTGCAGGGCTTCGAGTGAGGCAGCGATCTTCTTGTAGTACTGCCCGTGGTCCTGCAGGTGCTGGCGCCAGCGATCCCGCGACACCGTCCACTGCATGATCTCGCTGGTGCCTTCGTAGATCGTGGTGATGCGCACGTCGCGCCGGATCTTCTCGACCTCGTACTCCCTGGTGTAGCCATAGCCACCGTGGGCCTGAATGGCGGCGTCGGCCGCGGCGTTGCCCGCCTCGGTGGCATACAGCTTGACGATCGCGCCCTCGGTCTGCAGCTCGGGCTCGCCCTGGTCCAGTCGATGCGCCGTCTCCTCGATGAGGGCACGCGCCGCCTCCAGCCGAACCACGTGCGGAACGATCAACTTGTCCATGTATCCCTGCTTCTCAGACAGGGGCGAGCCCGCCTGTACGCGCTCGCGCGAGTAGCGGATGGCCCGCAACATGGCCGCAACGCCGCCGCCCAGGCCAAAAGCCGCCACCATCAGGCGCGTGAACCCGAACACCGACTGGGCGTGCACCAGTCCCTTGCCCTCCACGCCCCCAAGCAAGTTCTCCTTGGGAACGTAAACATCCTCGAAGCTGACCGGCGACGTGTTCGACGAGCGGATGCCCAGCTTGTTCTCGTGCTTGCCGGGAACCAGACCTGCGGTCCCCTGTTCCACGGCGAAGAAGGTAGGTCCGTCGGGCGCCATGGCCAGCACCGTGTAGAGCTGCGCGTAGCCGCCGTTGGAGATGAACTGCTTGGCGCCGTTGATCTTGTAGCCCTTGATTTCGCCATTCTCCATCACGCGCTCGGCCCGCGTGCGAATGGCCGACAGCTCGCTGCCTGCCAGGGGTTCGGTCACGGCGTAGGCGACAATCAACCCTTCGTCGGCAATCCGGCGCAGCCAGTAGGTCCGTTGCTCTTCGGTCGCGCCAACGACAATGGGGTCGGTTCCCAGGAAGATGGCCAGAAAGGCGGTGGCAACGCCCAGGTCCAGCTTGGCCATCTCCTCCGAGACTCGGTAGACGTCGTAGGCGTTGCCGCCCAGACCGCCTAGCTCTTCAGGAATGAACAAGAGATGCAGGCCAATGTCGGGTCCCAGCAGCTCGCGGATGAGATCCAGTGGAAAGAGGTCCTTCTCATCGAGGTCCAACCGGACCTTGAGCGGCAGCTTTTGCTTGCCGAACGAAGCCAGCGTGTCGATCAGGGTCTGGAGTGAGTCTTTGTCAAGGCCTGCGTTCTTCATCAGACTTGTGCTTTCCTACGGCCAAGTGAATCGGTTGGGAAAGAGGGGTACCCCGGCTGAAAGGCTCCGATGCTGGCACAAGCCGGGCCAAAATCAAAACGTGACGTCAAGACAGGCGTCTCATACCTCGAAATACACATATCATGCTGTAATCATTTGACTATTCTAGACGCCCCAGGATGCGCTGATGCGCAAGATCGCCACCATGTGCGTCGCCGCCTACACGCCCACTATGCTGGATTGGTCCCAGGTGCCACCCCTCACACGCACCCCCTGCGGCCCCCAGTGCGCACCGAAGGGAGCCCGCCCGGGAGCACTTCGTGCCCTCCCCACTCCTCCCTGAATTCTCAGCCCACCTCGGCTGTCCGGCTGAACTCACTCACACAGGGCGCAACCCGGAGGCTCACTACTTCCACCGGCTGTCGCCGCCCTCGGCCTTCTTCTTGGCTTCTTCGGCAGCCTTTTCCTTGTCCTTCTTCGCTTGGGCGGCCCTCGCCGCCGCTTGCCCTTTCTTGTCGTTCTGCTGGATCCTCTTCAGCGCAGCCGCGGCGTCTTGCTCCTGTTTCTTGCGACGCTGCTCCTCACAGCCCGCCGGCTCGCAGTCGCCTTCGCACTCGCATTTGAGCTTCTTCCCCTTGTTACAGTGGCACTGGTCCTTGGCGTCGCGATAGCAGCCGCACTCATTAAGGGGTGTTGCGGCTGGCGGAGGTTCTGCTTCCGCCTTGGCTGCCTTCTCTTTGGCGAAACCCAAACTTGGCGCCCAAACTAGAAGGCTGAATACTGCGATGATCGAGGGCGTGATCCGCATGGCATTCTCCTCTCGCCAGGCATTATCACCTCAGGCGCAGGCCGTGCAACCATGTAGGGGCCTTGCGGCCCACCCCCATCCATGATTGAAACACTCGACGGAGGAATCCGATGGTTACAAGCCTGACGACCCGGGACAAGAACGAAGCGCGCAAGAAGGGAATGCTGGCGGTCGGGGCCTGGGGTGGATCGGGGCTGCTTGTCCTTGTGCATTGGCCGATACTCGGGTTGGCTGCTGCTGGCGGCGCTGGGTACTTGACCTACAAGTGGTTTATGTACCGCGCCAAACGTGGCATGCGGTTCTGAGCCAGTTGGAGCTTGTCGGGAGATTCCGAGGCAGCGCAGGTCGGCCACCGTGCCCGTGAGCGGTAGCGCGGCCACTCGTGAGCGTGTGCGGCCCGCGGCACGCGATCCGTCCTCACACCCACGAACACGCTCACCCTCACGCCCACGCCCACGCGACCCGCTAGCCGCGACCCGGCCTGGCCAGCGGCCCGTCCCGACAGCCTCTACGGTTCAATGTAGAGCGGAGGCCCGAAAGGTCCCTGGGACTCGCCAGACGGGGCCGGCGCCGCCGGTTGGCTGCGCCCGACTTGGTGGAACGTCAGAGGAAAATCGACATGCACCCCGTTTCCTTCAAATCGCGGGAACCTCATGCTTTGGACGATATTCCGAACGCAACGCTCGGCATCGGCGGGCGCCCCGCTGACGCGGACAAGGCTGGCTCGTCCAGACGGATCAGCCTCGAACGACACCGCCACCATCGGGTTCTGAGCAGAGGGCGAAAAGCAGGTTGCCAGTGACGCCATTGTGCCCTGGACGGCGGAGTTCAGCGCCTCACGGCTAAGTCCATTCGGATTCCCGTTGAGCGTGCCTGAGCCGCCCGAAGCCGCGGCAGGGTTCACGGCGGCGACCGGCGCTGGATTGGCTTGCGCGCCCTCTCCCTGGGGGCCAGCGAGGCCAAAGCCTGGCAGCTTCCGTGCGACCTGCCGCGCGCTAGGCACATATGTCGAGGCCACGATCGGGACTTGGGGAAGAGGCGGCGGCTTTCCCGTGCCAATGCCCAAGACGTCGCATCCCGTGCCCGACAATGCCAAGGCGATCATCAGGCCGAGCGCGACCGGCTTTCCTGCCAAGCTTCGTGACGACCGAGTCCGCATTCTCTCATTAGTATCGGAAAGTCACGCGCATCACTTGACCGGGACCGAATGCTGCCGCACATGGCCAGATGCTGCCATAGAGCGAGCCGGATCCGTGGAGTCGGTGTAGTGTCCAGCATCGATGCGCATCGGAGTTGACCTGGGCGGAACCAAGACCGAAAGCGTTGCCATCGACGACACAGGAGCCGAACGTGCCCGGTTGCGAATTTCCACGCCCAGTCATAGCTACGAGGAGATCATCGCTTCCATCGTACGCTTGGTGCACGACACCGAGGCCTGTGTCGCGCAGACGGGCACGGTCGGCATCGGAATCCCCGGCGCCCTGTCTCCTGCCACCGGGTTGGTCAAGAATGCCAACACGGTCGTGCTCATCGGGCGCCCGTTTGATCGCGACATCGCGCGTGCCCTCGGCCGGCCTGTGCGCGTGGCCAACGACGCCAACTGCTTCGCTCTGTCGGAAGCCTCAGACGGGGCGGGAGCTGGCGCACGGGTGGTCTTCGGCGTCATCGTGGGCACGGGGACCGGCGGCGGCGTGGTGGTGGATGGAAAGCTGCTGACCGGACCGCACGCCATCGCGGGTGAATGGGGGCACAACCCCCTGCCCTGGCCACGCGACGACGAACGCCCGGGGCCAGCTTGCTACTGCGGAAGAAGCGGCTGTATCGAGACCTTCCTGGCTGGCCCTAGCCTGGCCCGCGACCATCAGCGGCACACCGGTGAAGCACGGGACGCGGGCGACATCGCCGGGCGCGCTGAAGCCGGCGATGCTGCCGCCGTGGCGAGCATGACACGCTATGAGGACCGCATGGCACGGGGCCTGGCGTCCGTGATCAACCTTCTCGATCCAGATGTGATCGTTCTGGGCGGCGGCGTTTCGAACATCGCGCGCCTGTATCGTGAGGTCCCGTTGCGGCTCGGCCAATATGTCTTCTCGGACACCGTCAGCACGCCCATCGTCCCCGCCCGCCATGGCGACTCGAGCGGGGTGCGCGGGGCGGCCTGGCTCTGGCCGCTGCCCCGTTAGCCTATCTGCCGCCTGACCTGGATGAAGGTGGAAATCACGAGGAAGAGACCCAGCAGAAGCCAAATGATGCCCCAACGGATGTGCCGGCGCTGCTCGGGCCCGCGTTCGAGGCGCTCTTCGGGCTCGCTGGCTCGGTCAGCGGAACCTCCGGCCCCGTTCTCGTCGCTGGCAGGACGCCTGCGCAGGCGCGGGGCGCCCAGATACCTGACCCGAAGAGCGCCAAAGAGGATCAGCATGCACCCGACCGCGTAGGGGATGAAGGGAGGCAGATTCAGTTGCATCGTTTCTCCATCTCCCGCTTCGCTAGCTTGCGATCTCTTCGGCCCTGAACTCGCGAATCACCGTCACCTTGATCTGGCCCGGGAAGGTCATCTCGCGCGAAATGCTCTCCGCGATCTGGGAGGACAGGCTGGCTGCCCCCCGGTCGTCCACCCGATTCTCGTCGACGTAGACACGCACCTCGCGTCCCCCTTGCACCGCAAAGGCTTCATCAACACCGGGGAAGGCGCGGCTGATGCGCTCGATCTCCTCCAGCTTGGCCATGTGATTATCCTCGGCCTGCCGCCGCGCGCCCGGTCGACCGCCCGACATGGCATCAGCCGCTGCAACCAGATACGCATACGGGCTGTTGAACGGCTCATCGGCGTGGTGCGCCCCGATAGCATTGGCCACAACTTCGGGCTCGCCAAGTCGACGCGCATGCTCCGCTCCAATAGAGGCGTGCGATCCATCGAGCTCATGCGTCAGAGCCTTACCTATGTCGTGTAGCAGCGCCGCCCTCCGGGCGATCGCGATGTCCAACCCGAGCTCCGCCGCCATCATCCCGCATAGGAATCCCGCCTCCACCGAGTGCTTCCACTGATTTTGCGCATAGCTGCTGCGGAAATTTAGTCGGCCGACCAGCTTCACGATGTCGGGATGCGCGCGGTCGATGGCAAGCAGGGAAAAGGCTCGTCGCCCCAGGTCGAGCGTCTCACGTTCCACATCCACAACAATGCCGCGGGCCAGCCGTGTCACCGCGGCGGGTCCGCTGATGGATCGCTTCAACATGCGATTGACGCAGCGGCGAGCTATTTCCCGTCCCACCCCGTCGAGGCCCTCGATGCGAAGGGCCAGTTGCCCCTCCAGCATGGAGAGCTGCACGCCCGTGACCGCCTCGATCGCGCGCAAGTCGGCATCGGCAGGTGGCACCTGTCCTGGACGTAGGTCCGACAGAGCGATGACGAACTGAGGTCGCTCGGCCAGATCGTGGCCGGAAAAGCGACCCACCGCGATGCCCATGATTCTCTTGGCCGCGCGGATCTGGGTCCCCGCCATCGCCGACTCCGCCGTCTGACGCAGAATCTGCGCTGCAGCCGCGCGTGCGTCTTCGACCTCTCCTTCCACCAGCGCCCGCTGGACTTCGCTTGCGGGCCGGGCCGCCACCCGCTCCAACTCGGCCTGCCGGTCTCTCTCGATCGAATTCACCTCCGCCGCCAGGGCACGCGCATCCTGTTCCCGCTCGGCGACGAGCGCCTCGCGCTCCGCGAGGCCGTCGCGCGCCTCTCCGGCAAGCCGCGCCTCTTCGTCAATCCGTACCGCCTGAGCCGCCAGGGCAGTCTCGCCCTCCGCCAGCTCGGCTTCCCGTGCGCGCAGGTCTGCCTCCGCCTCAGCCCGAGTCGCCAGGGCCTGTTCGCGCGTCTGGATGTCCGACTCCCGCAGCAAGGCCTGTCGTTCGATCTCCGCGTCACTGCGGATGCGCCGGGCCTCACCGTCGGGTTCCGTGACCAGCCGCCGCAGACGACGGCCTGCCCACGCACCGAACCCTGCGCCGGCCGCCAGTCCGACGAGCACCGCGATCCAGACGGCCGGCTCACCCATCTACGCGATCGCAAGTCCCAGGTGCGCGCGCAGGGCGAAGTATTCGTCCGACACGCACCACTGAATCAGATCTTTGACCTTGTCCTTGGGATCCGCGGATCCCACCGCCAACGGCTCCGACTGGATCTGGTGAGCTGCCACTTCCAGATCGTTGCACATGAGAAAGCCAACCCGCGACGAGGTGTAGTCCACCGCCTTCGACCAACGGTGCAGATCCACCTCGGCCTTGCTCTCGATGAAGCGCCGAACCACTTCGGCCAACTGCTCGACGTTCTGGGGCGGGACCAGGCGACGCAAGAGCTCCAAACGCTCCGCCACCGGCTGCTCCATGTCTGACTTGACGGGCAGCTTGGGCTGCACCAGCTTGAGCGCCGCGAGGAAGTACGCCTTGAGCTCGGACACCTGGGGCACCACCGTCGGCCAGCGCACCACGTGATCGGGCCGCATAAGCGCCAGCTTCTTGCCCAAGGCGTAGGCCAGCTCCTTCTCCTGCTTGCCCTGCAACAAGGCAGCCCCGACGACGAAGGCGGGACAGAGCTGCTGCTTCTCGCGAGCGTTCATCAGCTCGATCTCTCCCGGCCAATCCTGGCGCAAGTACAGTTCAGGCGCTGCGACGCCGAGAGCCTGGCTCACGTACACGAAGACACCACTGAACATGAGCTTGTCGTTGACGGGATCGCGCCGATCCCTCCGCCGAATCCCCACTTCCTTGTGCTCGCGAGCGCGCACCGCCATGATGGCCTGGCTGACGTTCGCGAGAATCAGCGAAATGTAGCGATCTTCGTCGGTGTGGTAGATGTACTTCTGCCAGAGCTCCTCATTGAGCCGCGCATTCACCCGGGACAGGGTCTTCAGCTGGTATTGCTCGTGGAAGCGTAGCTCCTCGGTATCGGCCTGGCGCAGATAGGCGAGCGCCGAGGCTGTGCACCAGACCTGGTCGTACTTGCCCATCTCGGTAAAGAGGTGCCGGAGCGTCTTCAGGATGGGCACCATCGCCGCGATATCCTGCGTGTGCTTGAGAATCACGCGCCACTGACGCACGGCCTTGTCGTAGGCCTCTGGCCCCTGCATTTGGTAGAGTTCGGCGAGGATCTGGTGGCGCGGCATGTTCTCGGGCTCCAACCTCGCGCACGCCTCAAACGCCTCTGCAGCGGCGCAGTAGTCTTTGAGGCGTGACCGGTAAATCTCGCCCAACGCGTGCCAGAGGGCGATTTGGGTGGACCGCTTCTCCGGCGGTACCTCGGCACCCAAGCGCTTGATCATGCGGCGGTAGGCGCGCTGCTGGTTGGTCCAGTCCTTCTTCGCGGTCATGATCTTGTCAATCCGCTCGAAGGGCTTGAGGTCGTCGGGGTACTCATCCAGCGCCTTGTTGTAGAGTTCCACCGCCTCATCGGGCGAATGCAGCTCGGCGTTCGTAATTTGCCCAGCCGTCTCCAGGTACTTGGCCTTGACCCGACCTGTCTCGATGGCCGCCAGGCGCAGCAGGATCTCCACCGCCTTCTTCCACTGCTTGGTTTCGGTGAGAAGCTCCAGCACGTTGGCCAGCAGGCCGCGCGCGTCGGGCTTGACTTCAAGCGCCTCAAGATACGCCGCGATGGCCTTCTGCGGGTTGTTCAATCGTTCTTTGTAGACCTCGATGATCTCTTCGTGCAGGCGAAGCTTCTCTTCATCGCTCTCGACGTGCGCCAGCAAGGCCCGCTTCTGCCGAATCACCGCCTCCCAATCGCCTGCGGCGGCGTGGATCTCGGTCAACGCCTCCAGCGTGGGTCGGTGGCCGGGATTGATCTCCAGCGCCTTCTCGAACATGTTGATGGCCTTGGCCCGATCGCCGATCATCATCTTGATGTGGCCGATGCGATGGAAGATCTCCACGATCTCGGCTTCGCTCTGCGACTCGCGGTGGTGGACCAGGATGGTCTGATAGAGCTTGAACGCCTCGTCCCACTGCTGGCGTCGGTAGAGGAGATTGGCCCGGTCCACCAAGGTGGGCAGATGGGTGGCGTCCAGCTCGTACGCCTGCCGGTAGTACTTGAGCGCTTTCTCCTCGTCGCCCAGTTGCTCCGCCGCCTTGGCCAGCCGGTAGCACAAGATGTTGAGTTCGCGATGAGCCCGACGATCCGCCTTGCGCGCCAGCATCTCCAGAATGGGCACCAGCGGCCCCCATTCACCCTGGCGGTAGTAGATGTCGGCCAATGGAGTCGCCGCCTCGACGTGTTCCGGATCCAACTCGAGGGTGCGCGCATAGAGCTCCTTGGCCTTTCCCTCGTCACCCAGTTCCGTCTGGTACAGCTTGCCGGCTTCGTAGAGGAGTCGGGTGCGCTCCAACACGTTGGGGGTGTGGGCCTCGGCCCGTACCATCAACTGGGTCGCCTTGAAGGAGTCACCCCGCCGCTTGTAGATGTTGAGCATGGACAACATGCTCGGCACGTGCGTGGGGTCGATGGCCAAGGCGTCGCTGAGACGCTCCTCGGCGATGTCCGACATCTGCATCTGCTCGTCGAGTATCTTGCCCAGGCGGTAGCTGAGGTCGACCTTCTCGGGGGAGGACGCTCGACCCACCAGCCGCTGCATGATATCGACCGCGCGCTCCCACTGCTCCGTCTCCTCGTAGAGTCGCGCCAGCCCGGTAAGGGCTTCCGCATGGTCCGGGTCCGCATTGAGGATTTCGTTGAAGGCCTCGATGGCGTTGTCGGGATCGCGCAGGCCCTCCTCGTACACCCGTCCCATGTCCAGGTAGAGCGCGATCTTGGCCGCCACGTCGGTCTCCACCTGAATGTGCTTGCGGAAGGTGTCAACCAGGGCATCCCACTTGCGTTCACTGCGATAAAGACGTTCCAGATCCTGGCAGACTTTGAGGTTCTGCGGATTGATCGCGAGCGCCTGCTGCAGGCTGTCGATCGCGCTTTCGATCTTGCCGGGCAATTGCTCGCACACCTGCGCCATGCGCTCGAGGAGGTTCACCCGGTCGGCCTCGGACGCCGTGACTTGGAGCTGATGCTCCAAGACCTCGAGGTACGCGTCCATCCGGCCGGCCTTCTCGTACAACTGCTCCAGCGCCTTCAGCGCGGGCAGGTTCTGCGGATCGACGGTGAGCACCTCCTTGTACGCTTCCACCGCCCGCTCGTTGTCACCCAGCCGGGTCTCCCACAACTCGCCAACCTGCAGTCGGAGCTTCACGGCCAACTCGCCGTCACTGACCACTTGCGACTTTCGCGCCAGCACGTCGGCCAGTCGTTCCCACGCCTGGGTGCGCCGGTGCAGGCGTTCGAGGGCCTCGATGGCCTTCAGACAGTGCTCGTCAGCTTCCAGGGCTTGGTCATAGGCCAAAGTTGCCTGGCCCGCGTCGCCGATGTGGGTTTCGAAGGTTTCGGCCAAGGCCAGGAACACCTCGACCCTCTGCGCCGGATCAGACTCAATCTCCGCGTGCTTGGATAGGATGCTGACCAGCTCCTTCCAGCGGGACTCCTCGCGATAGAAGTCAGCCAGGGCCGCCATGGCACCCGCGTGGTTAGGCTGCCGCGACAGCGCCTCCTTGGCCGAGGTGATGGCATATTCGGTATGGTGCAAGGCCGAGTCGTACCAACGTGCGATCTTGACCCACAAATCAGCCGCCTGTTTTGCGTCCTCCATGCCCTGGGCGGCCTGCGTGTATTCGGACAGGAGATCCGGCCACTTGTTGGTGACATTGGCCAACCGTTCCAGCTCTCGGGCAACGGTGTTGCTTGAGTAGTCCTCTCGGAACGCGGCCTGCAGCATGACGAAGGCGGAGTCCCGGTCCCCGAGGTGTTCTTCGTAGATGCGTGCAATCTCACAGAACAGTCTGATCTTCTCTTCCGTCTCACCCGTGTACTCCACCCGAGCCAGCAGCAATTCCACCAACGCGGGCCACACCTTGCGCTGACGGTACACCTCCTCCAACGCCGCCGAGGCCGCGCCATGCGAGGGGTCCATCTTCAAGACGCGCTCGTAGGCTTCAGCCGCCGCACCGCCGTCTCCGATCTTCTCGGACCAGATAGAGGCAATCTGCATCAGAACGTCTACCTTGTCACCCACCGACGCGAGCGCAGCAACCCGACGCTCCAACACGTCGACACACTCCTCCCAGCGCCCCTCCTGCGTGAACAGCGTCTCCAGGGCCGTCAGGGCAGGGGCATCAGCCGGATCGATCTGCAGCACATGGCGCCACGCTTCGATAGCCGCATCGATGTGCACCAGCGTGCTGCCCTCCAGCTCGCCAAGTTCCGCGTAGCAATCTCTCAGCGTGGCCGCCGGGAAGGTCTCGCTGCCCACGGCGATCAGCCTGCGCAAAGTGTCCGAGAGCTCCTCCCAAGCCGCCGCGCTCCGGTAGTTGGTCGCAATGGCTTGCAACGCCTCGACGTCTCCGGGATTGATCTCGATGACCTTCTTCCAGCACTCAAGGGCGTTTCTCTCGCGGCCGAGCTTTTCGCCCCACACGTGGCCGAGGCGTTTGTACGCCGGGATGCGCGCTTCAGGGTCTTCAGTCCCCCGAATCTGACTGTCCAGAACTTCCGTCAGCTCGCGCCATTCCCCAGCCTGCTCGTGCAGGTCAGCCAGGGCCGAAAGGGCCATCGGGTCGGCGCCGCGCAGATCGAGCACCCGCCGCCACAGCTCGACGGCATGCTCGCGCTGGTCGAGCACATCAGACGCAATTCTCGCCATGCGCGCGTAGCAATCGGAAAGCGCTTCGTCGCCAGGAGCGATGTCAAGCATCTTCTCGTAGACCTGGTACAGGTCTTCCCACTGCTCGGCGCGGAAGTAGATGCGCTCCAGGGCCTCCAAGGCTTCCGGCGAGCGTGACTCCTGTTCAATCACCGCCAGATAGCTGGCCACCGCTCCCGGCGCGTCGTCGATGACATCGGCCAGGATCTTGCCAAGGCGGAGATGCAGCGCGACCAGTTCCCTCGACCCATCGTTGACGGCAATGCGCCGGCGCAACACGTCCGCCAGTTTCTCGTAGTCGCCTTGCTTGTCGTAGACCCGATCGAGGAATGCCAGGGCTTCGCCGTCATTGGGGTCGAGCGCCAGCACCTGCCCCAGCACATCCTCCACCCGCACCAGATCGGCGAGTTCAGTGTCAAAAACCGTGGCCAGGCGGAAGAGAACGTCGCGGCGCACGCGGTGATCGCTGGCCCTGGCCGCCGCGTCCGCCATGCTGGCGACGTAGGTTTCCCACTGGTGGGTGGTGCGGGCCAAGCGCAACAACTCATCCAGTCCCTGCTCGGAGGCCGGATCCTCCACCACCGCTTTCGACCACCACTCGAGCGCGGCCACCTGGTCCATAAGCTTGGCCTCGAAAATCTCCGCCAGGCGTCGCAACAGCCGCTGTCGCTCTTGGGCGTCGGACTCGACGCCCAGCTCGACCTGATAGATCCGAACCAGCTTCTCCCACTCCTCGCCCACACGGTAAAGCGGCTCCAAGACTTGGGCGATTTCTCGTTGCATCGTCCCGTTGGCTAGCAGCCGCTCCAGCGTGGCCCGCGTCTCAGCTTGCTTGGGATCAATGTTGAGGATGTCCTGGTACGCCTCGACCGCTTTGGGCATGTCCCCCAGCGCCACTTCCAGGATCTGAGCCAGCCGAAAAGTGAGCTCGATGATCTCATTGTCGGTGTCCGCCAGACGAATCTCGCCACGAACAACGTCCGCTAGCTCGGTCCAGCGCTCGGTCCTGGTGTAAAGGCGGTCGAGCGCCTCGAGTCCGTCCTTCCGATCGGGCTCGGCATCGGCGACCCGCCGATAGGTCGCGATGGCCTTGTCGAGGTCGTGGGTCTCCTCCTCGTAGATGCGGGCCAAGCGCAGCAGCATTTCGGTCTGCAGTCGACTGTCCAGGATGCGGTCGATCTCGGCGTCGTACACCGCTGCCAGATCGGCCCAGCGGCCGCTCGACTCGGCCAGGCGGTCGATGTGGGCAATCACGTCCTGGTTCGACGGATCCACCCGTAGGGCGCGACAGTAGGCATCAAACGCCCCATCGAAATCGTTCAGACGGTTCTCGTGAAGCTTCGCCAACAGGTCGAGCAGCTCGACCCGACGCATCGGCTCCTGCATGTTGGCAACCATGACCTCGTAGACGGCTGCCACCTTGCGCCAGTCGCCCGCACTTTCGAAGACGGGCAGCAGCACCTCGGCCGCCGCAATGGGCTCTTCCCCTCGCTGCATCATGCCCTCAAGAGCCTTCAGGGTCGGCTCGTGCGCGGGGTCCATGGCGAGCACGCGCTGGTAGGCTTCCGTGGCCCGGCTCGCATCCTTGAGCTTGTCCGCCCACAACTCACCGATGCGGTAGCGCAACGAAACCACCTCGGCTGACGACGAGGACAGCTCGGTCTGCCGCTCGAGTACGTTGAGCAGGTCGTACCAACGCTCGGTCTGCAGATACAAGCGATCCAGCGCCTGCAGGGCATCCAGGTCATCTGGATCCATGTCGAGGATCGAGGTGTAGGTTTCGATGGCGCGGGCTGCGTCTTGCAGCTCGCGGTCGTACACCTGGCCCAGCACGAAGAGACGTTCCTTCTTTCGTGCCGGGTCCTTGGCCAACTCGGCCTGGCGGGCGTAGACGTCCTTCAAGTCGTTCCAGCGCGACAAACGCAAGAACAGCCGTACCAGGTTGTCCAGGGCGGACTCGTTGGTGTCATCAAGGGCCAGGACCTGGCAATAGACCTCGATGGCCTTGTTGGCGTCATCAAGGACTTCTTCCCAGATCTTGGCCGCACGCGAACCCAGCTCCTTCTTGTCAGCCAGCGCGTCGACCATCTCCATCTTTCGCTGCAGCAGTAACACCAGTTGACCGTAGTCGGCCGCGCGGATGTAGATGGCTTCCAGCGCGTCGGCCGCTTCCAGGTCGCGCGGCCCCACGGCCAGCGCCTGCTTGTAGGCCTCCGCCGCTATCTCGGAGTTGCCGAGCTCATGTTCGGCCAGCTTCGCGATGGCGTGGTAGACGGCGCCCTTTGACTCATCTGACTGCAGCGTCTCAGCGGCGGCTCGATAGCGGACCACCAGATCGTCGCACCGGCCGAGCGCTTTGGCCAAGCGTTCCAGGCGTCGGGTCGTCTCGGGATCGAGGGGATCCTCGGCCAACGCGCGCCCCAGAGCCTCATACGCCCGGGCGGGATCGTCCAGGCCATCCTCGCAGGCGGTGGCGATCTCGTGCAAGAGGTCAATCTTGCGCCTCATGTCCAGGGTGTGGCGCGCCTGGATCTCCAGCACCCGCACCAGGTTGCCAAAATCGCTTCGCGTCCGGTACACCGGGTCCAGGATCTCTGCCAGAACCAGGTCGTGGTCGGGGTGGTCGAGGAGTCTCTCCAGTGCCGCCACGGTGTCTTCATGGCCTGGCTCCAGGTCGAGCAGTCGTCGATACGTCTCCACCGCGGCTGTGACGTCATGCAGCTTCCGTTCCCGCAGTTGCCCGAGACGAGAGAGCAGGCGCACCTGCTCGTCCTCATCGCTCGCCAGCTCAAGTTGCCTTTGCAGATTGTCCGCCAGATCGAGGTCCAATCCTTTCTGCACGAAGAGGCGATCGAGTGCGCGCAGAGCGGTCAAGCTACCCGAGTTGTCGCCCAGCGCCTCCTTCCACGCCGCAATGGCCTCGTCGGGATTTCCGATAGCCTCTTCCCAGATGGTAGCAATGCGGGCGTGAATCTGCTCGCGCTCGTCGCTGGAACGGACCAACTCCGCCTTCTTCCTCAGGATATCGACCAGATCGGACCAGCGCTCGGTCCGCGTGTACAGTCGTTCCAGCGCCTCGAGTGCGGAGGCATCTTCCGGCTCGGTCTCCTGTGCCAGGCGGAAGTACTCGACCGCCTTGTCCGATTGGTTGAGCTTCTCGTCGCAGGCCACCGCAATGACCAACAGGATCTCGCGCTCCAACCCGGGCGCTAGCTTGCGAGCCGTCTGAGCCTCGCTGTAGAGGTCCACCAACTCCCGCCACTTCCCCATGCGATCAGCCAATGCCTCCAACGCCGCACGCGCCTCAGCCGACTCTGGGCTGATGCTGAACGCCTCGGCATAGGCCTGGTAGGCCTGTTGGGCACGGCCAGCCTCGCCTTCTAGTGCGCCAATGCGCAAGAGCAAGGCCACCCGGGCCGCAGCATCCTTCTCACGCGCCAGCTTGATGCGCTGAACCTGCAGCAACCGCTCGACCTCGTGCCCCGCTTCGTAAATGGGCTCAAGGGCCCCCACCGCGCTGGTTTGGTACCGATCGTTCTCGAGATAGACCTCCAGAGCCGCACGCGCTCCCGCATGGGTCGCATCCAGCGCCAGGGCCTCCTGATACGCCCCCACAGCAACGCCAGGACTGTTGAGATACTTCTCGGAGACCTCGCCAAGTCGGAACTTCAACTCAGCCGTGCTGGGGTCGTCATTGGGCAACTTGAGCTCACGCGCGATGATCCTGGCCAGTTCTTTCCAATTCCCCGTGCCCCGATACAAGCGGTCCAGCGCCCGCAGTGCCTGTGCGTCCTCCTTGGACGTCCTCAGGATGTCTTTGTAGAGCTCGATCGCCTTGTCCGCGTCGTGCACCTGTTCTTCGTAGAGCGCCGCGAGCTGGAGGCGAACTTCGCGCTTCTCCTCCTCCGAGCCGGCCAGAGCGAGCTTCTTGTCGTAGATGGCCAACAACTGGTCGTGCTGGCCGGTTGCAATATACAGGCGCTCGAGAGCCAGCACGGCCTGCTCGTCGCGGTCCACGATCTCCAGAATCCTTCGGTTGCGCGCGATAGCCGCCTCGGTGTTGGCCAACTCCTTCTCATAAGCTCGCGCCACCGTGGCCAAGAAGGGAAGAGCCTCTGGCCCCCGTAGGCTTGGCAAGACAGCCTCGTAGACTTCCACCAGCAGGGCCCAGTTGCTCGTGTCACCGGCCAGCCGCTCGGCGTATTCGCGCGCCCATTCCTCGCGCGGATTCTCAGACAGGGCACGCAGCGCCACCTTGAGCGCCAGCGGCTTGTCGCCGGCGTCGCTCTCGAGGATCTGGGCGACACGCAGCATGCGCTCCTGGCGTTCGGCCGGGTCTTTCGTGTGCTCAAGCTGCACCTGCAGGACCTCGGCCAGCCGCTTGGCGTCCCGAGCCTTCTCGTACATCGGGATCAGAGCCTCGGCCGCCGCGAGATTGTGGTGATCGAAGAAGAGCGCTCTCTCGAAAGCCTTCTGCGCCTTGTCCGGCTTGCTCAGACGGTCGCGGTAGAGGACCGCGATCTTGTTCCACAGTCCCACCCGGGCCGCGTCCGTTTCCGTCTCGGCTTGCCGCTCCAACACCCGCGCGAATTCGTCCCACTTGCCCTGGACCGAATAGAAACCCTCGAGCGCATCCCAGTCTTTGTTCTGCAGATAGAGCTTGCGAAGCGCATCCTGCGCGCGCCGGTTGTCGGGCTCAGCGTCCAGCAGCGTCTTCCACGCGGCCACAGCCAGGTCGAGCTTCTGCAACTTCTCGGTGTACACCGTGGCCAGCTTGGAGAGGACGACGCCCCGTTTGACCGGATCGTCGGCAAGAGCCGCCTGCTTTTCCAGAACCGCCGCCAGCTCCTCCCACCTCTTCTCACGCTCGTACAGCTTCTCCAGCTCTGCCAGCGCCTCCGCGTCGCTGTCGTTGACCTCGAGAACTTTGCCCCACAACTCGATCGATACGGCTGCTTTCTTGAGCTTCTCAGTGGCCAGCTTGGCGACCTCGGCCCAGCGCCTCCCCCGCTCGGCCGGATCGGCCACGCGCCCGATCTCCTGCCGCAGCACCGCCACCAGTCGATCCCAGTCCCGCCGCTTCTCGTACATCTGCTTGAGGAAGGTCAGCGCCTCGGCGTTCCCCCGATCAATCTCGAGAATCGCCTCGAACGCCTTGATGGCCTCGGCCTGGTTGGAGAACTTTTCCAGGTACAGGTTCGCCACCCGCAGGTGCAGTGCGATCTTCGCCGCGGCCGAGCCGACGATGGCCGCCTTCTTGCGCAACACCGCAATCAACTCAGGCCAGCGTGGGATGACCTCGTACTGGGCCGCCAGCGCATCCATCACCTCGATGTTGCTGGGTTGAAGGGTCAGGATCCGGTTGTAGGCCTCGACCACCATGACATCGAGTTTGAGCCGATCGCGGTACAGCTCGACCATCTCCAAGAGGACCGGGACCTTCGCCTCGGGAGTGGGCCAAGTCGCCTTTTCAACCGCCTCTTTCAGGACCTCGACGCAGGCCTTCCAGCGTTCCGCCCGCCGGTAGACCCGGGCCAACTCGCGCCTGGGCGCCCAGGCCGTGGGAGCGGCCGCCACGATCTTCTTCCACGCATCGATGCCCTTCTCCACCGACAGACGTTCGGTCTCCAGCGCCGCTGCTGCCTGGCCCTGCAGCTCCGCTGGAAAGTCCGCAAGCACAGCGTTCGAGGTAGGTTCCTTGCCCACTTGGTCCTCCGAGATGAATAAGGCAACCGCAGGGTCGCGACCGCATGCTCCTCGCTTCTCAGTGTGGAGAGGCTAAGACCGCGGAAAATAGAGCATTTTATACCACGGTGGCCTGTTTGCACACAACGGGAATGAACCCCATTCTCTCGTCGCTGGGGGCCCTTTCAACCGCCCTGACAGCCCCATCGCGCCCGCCCCGACCCCCGACCGCCGCGGGGTGGAAGTCCAACGATAAGAGCCGCCCCATAGGCAGTCCCCCTCATCCGCTCTGAAACGGGACGGATTATGGGGCGTTTGCGGTCCCCGAGGGCTGACCGCGCTCGGGCGTCAAATCGCAGCAGAGGACACCGATCCAATGAGCCTACGGGCCGCTCAAGGCATAGAGCTTATCGCTCGCAGCCCGCAGGAAACCAAACGCCGATCCGTCCTTGCCCCCACCGGTGGCCACGAACTTCTGCAAGTAGTCACGGGCCTGTTGCTTCTGCTCGCTGGCGTGCGATTCCTCATACCATTCGGCGTAGGTCATACCGCAGTTGTACAGGGCATCGAAGAGTCCATTGTCCACGTCGAGCGCCTTCTTGAACTCAGACGCGGCTTGCTCGTACCGCTTGAGCGACTTCAGAGCCACGCCGTGGAGATTGTAGCACTCAGCGCTGTTCTCATTGGCCCGCACGCACTCCGCAAGGACCTGCTCAGCCTCCTTGTCCGCGTCGAAATCAAGGTAGAGCCGGCCCAACGCAATAAACGGCCTGTCCATGCGGGGATTGAGCTCGATCGCGTTCCGCAGAGCCTGATCGGCCTCCTTGGGACGCTCTTGATAAACGTACACCAGCCCCAGACGCCACTGGGCCTTGAAGAGCTTGGGGTCCAGTTCCGTCGCTTTCTTGAGCGCGGTTTCCGCCCTGTCCAAGTGCTTCGCCTCAAGATAGGCCTCGCCCAGGTCGTACTGGAAGTTAGCGTTGCTCGGACTTCGTTGAGCTGCTCCCTCGAAGGCTTCGATGGCTTTGTCCCACTTGCGCTGCTTCTGATACACCTTGCCCAGATTGTAGTAGGCCATCTCGTAGGTTGGATCCGTCTGCATAGACAGCCTCAGCTCGCGCTCGGCCGAGTCGTAGAGATTGTTCTTGAACGCCTCGACGCCCTTGTTTGCGATCTCAATTGCCTTGATGCGCTGCTGGCTGCAGACGAACGAATCGCAGGCCGGCAGAATCAACCCGAGCGTCAGAATAGCTTTCAGATAGCGACCCATCGCAGCTCCTTCCGTTGTCGAATACCCAGCGCTAATCGCCCGCGCCACCGGCGGTGAAGTTGAACGGATACGACACGATAACAATGCCGCCACCAAGAGGCTTGGGGAACTCCCAGCGCCGCACGGCCTGCACCACGCAGTTCTCCACGCGGATGTTGCCCATGGTCGAACTCTGCAAGACCGAGGCGATGACCGTTCCCGTCGCCGCTATGGTGAACTGGACGGAGATACGACCCGCGAGATCGGCCTTCTTCGTTAGCTCGGTTTCGTAGCAGTACTTCACCTCGTTGATGTGGCGGCGGATGATGCGGCGGATGATTTCCTTGTCCAGCGACCCGCGCACGTTGGCCTGACCCGGGATGACGTCTGGCGCGCGTGCCCGGCGGCCACCGAGACCACCGGCGCCGCGGCCATAGCCCGACCCTGAGCCGCCGCCGCCACCCTTCCCGATGGTGCCGAAGTTGCCGAGGCCGATGGTGCCTTCGCCGGTACCACCACCGCCTGTCCCGGTGCCGACCAGACCAAGTCCGCCGACTCCGTAGGCCTCGCCAATCTGGTTACCGATGAGGCCGCCCAGCACGTTCTCTGCATCGTTCCCGGCTGCCGTGTCACGACCGAAGATGGAGGCCAGGTGCGAACCCTCGGCCATCTTCAACACGCCGAGGATGCCTGCATTCTTGGCCTGTTCTTCGGCAAGCTTCTTGGCCAGGTGTGGGTCAGGGTTGTCCTTGGGACCCTTGAGGCCGTAGAGGCCCTCTTTGTTCTTGGAGGTCTTCTTCCCCATCTTGCCTTCCTCGCCCTTGTGCCGCTTGCCCTTGCCACCCTGCTCATCAGGCCCCTTCTTCTTGAGCCATTCAGGAATCTCTTCTTCCTTCTCCTCAGGTGGCTTGATGAGGAAGTTCACAAAGCGACTGTCTGCATTGAAAAGATCCAGTGAGAGCGACTTGGGATCTGGGGGGACAGAAAAGATCATCAGAAGGAAGAGCAGGAGGCCGATGGCCGTACCGACGGTGTAGGCTTGCTCACTCCAGCGCCAGACCAGGAAAGGAACTGGGAAGGTCCGCGGCTTGGGCGTGGCACTCACCAGGAAGCTGGTCTCGCCACAGTCGATCTTCGCGCGGCCCCGGTCGCCCAGGGAGAAACTCGCTCCGCGCTGCTGCACAAACTGCTGCAGAGAAACCACCTGGTTGTCCAGGAAGACCTCACCGGTCATCGAGGGTGTGACGTTGACGAGAAAATCGGCACCCGTCGTGGATACCAAAGCAAAGGACTGGCCGCCGATGAAGTCGGTTCCCAGGGGCGCGTCCACGTTCGCGTCTGCGCCAATCACGAAATTGGGGTTGGTCCGCCCCCGGCGCTTCAGACCCATGTAGCACAGGGCAATTCCCACGCCGATACCGCCGAATACAAGGAGATCCATGGCCGGCGACTGGGCCTTCCACTGGAAGTTCTTCCCTTCGCCGCCGTCATTTACGAACTTGTCGTACCGGCTCTTCTCCGCACCAAGGTTCAGAATGGTGGCGAAGAACGCCACCAAGGCCACCGCGATCAAGGCGCCGCCTGCGACCAGCATCGACTTCGATTGGCCTTCTGTGCTCCGCCCCGTGGGGTCAGACAAATGGCGGGTCTGGGTCACGACACCACGGTACAGGGCCTGGACCTCGATGGCGTGGCTCCCATCGTGGACCTCGACCTCGGCCCCGGCGTGGCTGGCGAAGCTGCCCATGCCGGGCCCCATCGGGGCATATCCCTGGGGTGCCGCCATAGCCTGGGGCGGCGGCGGAGAATACGGCGCGGGCATTCCGTAGCCGACAAGCGTAGGGGCTTGAGGTCGGGCCGGAGCCGAATACTGCGCCGGTGCGGCGGGGGCGGGAGCCACCGGGGCAGCGGGCGCGACAGGCACTGGCGTAGCCGCCTCCGCGTCCGCCTCCATGAAGGTGATGCCCACGCGAACGTCGCCGAACTGGACCTGATCCCCGCTCTTGAGGTTGGCCTTGGCGATCCGCTCACCGTTGACCAGCGTCCCCCGTGTTGAACCCAAATCGATGAGCTGAACCTCGTTGGGCCCATTCACTTCAAGCACGGCGTGCATGCGTGACACGGACTCGTCGTCGAGGCGCAGATGGGAGGAGGCCAGCTTGCCGATCTTGATGACGGCCTCCGTCAGCACCTCTTCTCGTACGACCTGATCCCCCCTGAAGATCTGGAACTTGACGGGGACTGCGACATTGGCCATTTTGGTCTCCTCCGGTTACGGTAGGCAATGGCCGTCGGCGGCCACGCCCGTGCTCTCGAACTCTGGCCGAGGGGCTTGCGACCCCGAGCGGCTAGATATCTTCGAGCGACTTGAGCATTTCGGGAATGAAGTCTTTGCGAATCTCGATGAGGCTGGAGTGTTTGGCTTTGTTGATGGCGTTTACCAACTCGCCATCAGGCCGCTGCAGGTCGCCCTCGACATTGTCGTCTTCGAAATCGTAGACGGTCTTGGACTTGAACTGCTCAGCCCCGCCTTCTTGAGCCAAAGCCGTACCCAGTCCCCCAATGGTGAGAACCGCAATCATTGCTATGAGTCGCATCGGTTCATTTCCTTCCTTCGGTTGCGCTGGGAGACAAGCACGGAAAGCTCGCCTCCTATTGACAACCAAGATCGAATACGGTTCCCACAATTATGGACCGACTTCGATCAATGAAGCACAGCGCTACGGCTGCTTCTTTTTCCCGGCCGGCTTCTGCGCCGCGTTCGTAGCATCACCCGGCTTGTCACCGGCATTGTCCGGGGCAGCGCTTGGCGCGGCCTGGGGGGTTGCCGCAGGGGGTGCGGTCGCAGATCCACCAGGAGAAGCTGCCTTGGTCTCTGCTGCGGCCTTGTCCGCCGTGGCCTTCTGTGCTGCTGCAGCCTTGTCTGCTGCTGCCTTCTCTGCCGCTGCGGCCTTGTCCGCCGTGGCCTTCTGTGCTGCTGCAGCCTTGTCTGCTGCTGCCTTCTCTGCGTCAGCGGCCTTCTTGATCTTCTCCTCCTCCTTCTTCCTCTTGTCCTCCTCCTCTTTCTTCTTCATCTCCTCTTGCTGGCGCTTCTCCTCCGCCTCCATCTTCTTCATATCCTCTTCCATCTTCTTCTGCTGCGCCTCCGCCTTGCGCTGCATCTCCTCAGCCTCTTTCATCATCTTGGCCGCTTCGTCCAGCGCGGCGAAAACCTCGTCGATGTCTTTAATGCGCTTCTCCGCGTCCTTGCGCGCCTTGGGTGCAGTTGCCCGCGTCAAGAAGTCCCGATAATAGTCCTGGGCTTTGTGCAGCATGGGCTTGTCGCTGCCACCCTTGTACTCCTGGTACAGCAGGCCGAGGTTGAAATAGGCATCTGGGCGTTGCGGATCGAGATTCCGAGCCTCGTTGTACTTCTGCTCCGCTTCGTCAAACTTCTTGTTGCCGCGCAAGGCAACTCCCAGCCCTATGATCGCCTCATAGTTGCGTGGCTTGGCCTTGAGCACAGCCCTGAGGTTGTCTTCCGCGATGTCGTAGTTGCGGAACTTGAGTGAGACCGCCGCCAGATTGAGCCGCGCCTCAAAAAGCGCGGGATCGTTTTCTACCGCGGCGGTGAAGTTCTTGATTGCGTCCGTGTAGTTCTTCTTGGCCAGGTAGATCATGCCCATCGTGTTGTAGACCACCGCCAGGGCCCTCTTCATCTCGGCCGTGTAGCCGGTTCCCTCCACCGGAGTCTCCTGGGCCGTCTTGTCCCCCTCTTTCTCCTTCGTCTCTTCCTTCTTGGCCTTTCCCTTCTTGGCTTTCTTGCTCGCCTCGTCGGTGACGGATGCCTCCTCCTCGAACTTGCCGGTGGCGATTTCCTGCGCCCGCTTGATGGCCTGGGCACCAACCAGCTTGGCTGCCTCGGGCAAATCCAAGTCGAAGTAGATGAAGCAGAGGCCGGCGTACGCTTGCAGGCTGTTTCCGTCCAGCGCGAGAACGCGCCGTAGTTCCTTCACGGCCGCGTCGTTGAGCGCCTTCTTGTCGGAGCCACTCGCGAGACGGGCTCGTTCGCGGTAGATCTGGGCCATGTTGATGCGAGCTGCGATCGAGCCGGTCAAGGGATCAACCTGAATCGAGCGCTTGAAGAGAGCCTCCGCGTTGGCCTTGTTCCCGCCCTGCCAGGCCACGTAGCCCAGATTCGCCAGGGCCGGCGCAAAGGGCTTGGCTCCGCCCGACAGCCTCTCCCAGATGCGGACCGCCTCATCCTTCTTGCCACACTCAAGATCGACCGCCGCCTCGTCGCCTCGCGCCTCGAGAAGCGCGGGCACCTGGTCAGCCACCTTCCTGAACGCGGACGCCACGCTTGAACACTCCGGGCCGGGAACCGACCCCGCCTTCTTGGCCTTCATGTACTCAGCGACAGCCTTGTCATAGGCCGCCTTCTGCTCCTCGGTGATCTGGCGCTCGGTCGTCGGTTTCCGCGTGATGAGAGGAACATCCGCGGGAGCACCACCGGCCGTTGCGGCCGGGGCGGCCGGGGCGGCCGGGGCGGAGGTTGGCTTCTGGCCCGGCGCCCATTCCTCGTCGTCAGGCAGTGCGCCTGTCTCTGGACTCTTGGGCCCGGCCGTTGCGCAGCCGAGAAACAAGGCAAGCAAGGCTCCGACCCCAACCAGGGTCCGGGACGAACACAATCCGAGACTTCGATGCGTCATCATCGCTGGCTCCTACTCCTTGGAAGTGACCTGGAGATCGTCGGGCAGTTCCGCAACGACACCGCCGGGGGTAATAGGCGTCGAGACATAGCCAGGCTCCGGCTTCATCTCGGCCGCCAGGGGGTACTCGGCGGGCTTCATCTGGTTGAGCTCCACCTCGCACATGCTCGACCATTCGTTGTACCAGGACTCTTTGGTGGCGGCCTTCAGACACAGGTCGTAGCCGACGATGGCCTTCGACTCGATGGGCTCAGCCTTGTCGACGAGGGCGTCGCAGAAGATCTCGCGCGGCCGGTTGCCCCACTCGTCCTGCTCCTTGAGGTCCTTGGGGATTTCCGCCGTGTAGAGCTGGTTGACGAAATCTGCGTAGACTTGGCCGATGCGTGCCGAAGCCGCGATCGTCCAGTGCGCTACGTGGTGGTCGAGCACGAAGTCATACAGGCCCTTCTTGTCCGCGCTGGGCCCGGTCAACTTCTCGGCCAGGGCCGTCTTCTCGGTCATGTACGCGAGGAACTTCTTGCTCGACTCCTCGTATTTCTTCTTCTTGGCCGCGGCGACCTTCGGCTTGTCCCATTGTGTCGGCTGCTGGAAGTCGAGCCCTGACGGGAACTTCACCCGCAGGAACTGCTCGTAGAGCTGTTCGGCCTGGTAGAAGGCCGCTCCGGCCGCCGCAAAGCGGGCGAACACCTCCCGCGTCGCGCGCTCCCCCGGACTGGCGCCGGGAATCTTCTTCGCCGCCTCGCCGTGACTCCACAGTTTGAGCACCTCCTTGAAGTGCTCCTGGCCGTCCTTGGCATACTTGGAATTGCGATCGTAGACGGTAATCTTCGAGCTGGTGGGCGGACCGCACTGAGTGCGAAGCTTCTCTTTCAGCTTCTTCTTCTTGTCTTTGATTTTGGAGTTGATCTCGGCGAAGACCTTCTGCCGACCCGTGGCGCTCACGCGATCGATCTTGAGGCAGGCGCCGTTGACCCCTTCCTGTGGACAGGAACGCTTCCAAGCGATCTCGCCCAGCTTGAAGTGGGCGAGAATCTGCTTGTCCACACCACCCTTGGCGCCCCATTTCTTCAGGTACTCGGTCAGGTGCCTGACCAGCTCTTCGGTCTTGCTCTGCTTCTCGTACACCTCGCTCATCTGGAACACGACGTTGGCCGCATCCTGTGAGTCTTTGGTTCCGTAGTACTTGACGAAGGCGTTCATGTCGTCCACCGCCTTCTCGAACTCACCCAACCCGATGCGGAAGGTGTACGCGTTGCCGAGAGCGGCTCTCGACTGCTTCTCGCCCGGGAACTTGGTGGCGAACGCCTCGTACTGCCGGGCCGCCTCGCTGTAGTAGGCGAGCTGGTGATAGCCGCTGGCAATTTGGAAGAGAGCCCGTTGCGCCAACGGATCCTTCGGGTGCTTTTCGATCAGCTCCTGGCGAGCCCTGATGGCCTGGCCGACCAAACGGGCGTTCTGGAAGCAAAGGCCGGCATTGTAGAGACGTTCGGCGTGCTTGGGGTGGTCGGGGATGGTTTCCGCGGCGGCCACGTACGAGATGCCGCATTCTTTGTAGTTCTTTTCCTTTTCGTACTGCTTGGCTTCCACCACCAGGCTGTCGGTCTTGAGGCCGATCATCTGCTTCTTGAACTCCTCGTCCTTCATCAGGACGGGATTGGCCAGGAACTTCTCCACCGTCGCCAGCAGCTCCTTGTACTTGGCCGTGATGTTGAGACAGTCGAGCAGCAGGTTGGCCGAGTAGATGGCCAGCTCATCCGTCACATGCTTGTCCACGATGTCTCTGAACAGCTTCACCGCATCTTCAAAGTGGTTGTAGTCGTAGAAGATCCTAGCCTTGCGGTACTTGATCTTCACCAACTCCGGCGCGTCAGGCACGTACTTGATGTACGTGTCGAAAGCCGCAATCATCTTCTGTTGGCCAGGCGGGATGGTACGCGGCTTCATGTCCTTCTTGTCTTTGTCCGGCATGGCACCTGAGTCGTCGATGTTGAGCGCGTTCTTCCACGCCAACACTGCCGCATAGGCCGCTTCTTTCACGTACTTGCCTTTGGGGTCGAGCTGGACAACCTTGGTGTAGGTTTCGGCAGCGTCGGCCCACTGCTCGGTCACCCACAGGATTTCGCCGAAGTAGAAGGTCATCTCCGGGGTGTCCTTCTCATTGTTGAAGTGATCCAGGTACTCCTTGTAGATAAGGCGCGTGAGCTGATAGGTGTCGGCGTTCTTGGTCCGCTGCGCTTCCTTGTGCCAGATGAGGGCAAGTTCCTTTGCCGTGTCGTGGTAGTTGTTCTTGCACTCGGTCATCACGTCCTTCTTGACGCCTTCCATTTTCTGGACGTGCTCGTAGATCGTACCGAGGCGCTTGACCTCCTGCACCTGGTCCCGCTTATTGCCGGAAGACAGCGTGTTGCGCAGGATCTTGTACTGCCACTCGCACAGACGGGGCGACTTCTCGTTCAGCGAGATGATCTTGCGGTAGACTTTGGACGACTCGGGGAACATGCCCTGTTCCCAGTACAACTCGGCCAGACTTTCGAGCATCTTGGGGGCGTAGTCACCACCCATGCGCTGGAAGAACTCCCAGGCCTTTTCCGGGGAGGTGCCAGGGGTGCGCGCGTAGGCCTTGACCAGGTCCTTCTTGGCTTCCTTTTCCAGGGGACCACGCTGAGCCTTGTCGATCTTGCCCGCCTGGCAAAGCTCAATCACGTGGACAAAGATTCCGAGCGCCGACTTGAAGTTGCCCAGGTTGATCTCCGCCCAACCCTTCTTGTACACGGCGAATCCATAGACCGACGACTTGGGGAACTGTTCCACCTTCTCGTAGAACCTGAGCGCGTTCTCCATCTCGCCCTTGGCAAAGAAGTACTCAGCAAAGGACAGGTAGGCGTTGGGAACGTACTTCGACTGTGGGTAGTCCTTGATGAGACGGTGGAAGAACTCCCGGGCCTTGTCGTCCTTCTTGATCATTTGGAGAAGATAGGCGAGGCGGAACAGGACCTCATCCATGCGCTCGTACTTGGCGCTCTTGGACGCCTCGACATAGTCCTTGACGGCTTCATTGGCCCACTTTTCGGCCGCCTTCTCGCTGTCCTGCTGGTCCCTCTTCAGCTTCGCGGCCAGAGAGGTGTTCTTCTTCTGCTCGGCTTGAAAGATCTTCTCGTCGAAGCTACGCGCCTGGAGGCTGTTGAAGCGCTGCTTTTCGGCGTAGAGCTCGCCCAGCCGGAAGTAGAAGTCGGCCTTCTGGGGGTCGTCATTGGGCGTAATCTTGANNCCGACGAACTGTTCCACCGTCAGAACCGGCCCGGTCTGTTTCTGCTCCTTGGGTGGCTCCTTTGGTTTCGTCAGCTCGGTCTGGGCGGTTCCCTGGACTTCCAGTTCTTTCTTCTTGAACTTTCCCTCAGCGAAAACCGTCCCTGAGCTAGCCACGATGCTGATGAGGACGATGCCGAGCGAAGCACAGCGTATGGAGTGTCGATGATCCGTCATGTTCATTTCCCTTGCTTGGCTGAGTTGGGTCCGATCAGGGTTGCCCGCCTGCCGGTGCCGATTCCGGTGCCGGTGCCGGTGCTTCGGCCGGCGCTTCGCCATCTTCTGGCACTGCACCTTCTTGTCCTCCACCGGCCGGCGCCCCTTCAGGTCCCGCACTTCCGTGCACGCACNNTAGTAGCCGAGTTCATCACGCCAATACTCCCCCAGGAACGGCCAGAACTCGTGTTCGTCGTCGATGCGGACGTTGCTGATATCCTTGGCGCGGGCCGCGGCGCCGGTCAGGGACTCAGTCTTGACATCCTCTTCCAACTGGCCCTTTTGACCCTGNNATTTCGGAATAGATGTTTGTGGCCACCGCGGTGCTCTTCCAGGCCGCATCTGCCTTCTCGTGCTGGACCAGCTCACGGTCGAGCTCACGGATGGCGTCGAAGCGGCGGACCAGGCTGCGGTCAGAGAGAACCGCACGCGCGGCCCGTTCGACCGCCGGAGGAAGGCCCGACCTGCCGGTGCGAATCTTCACCGCCAGATCGTAGAACTGGTCATTGGCGGTGTGGCTGGACAGTGCATTGGCCAGGCCTTCCGCAACCTGAGGAACCCAGTCGTTGAACTCCTGGATGGAATTGGCGGCTCGGTCGAAGAGGCAGTTGTAATAATAGATGGTCGCCTTGACTGTCAGAGCCTCAGCCACGGACTCAGGCTTGATGAAGTACTCGAAGAACGGGGCACGCAGGGTGTGGATGTCGCCGAGGGCCTTTGAATACCCTTGCTGCTTGAGCATGAAGTTGGCCCACGAAGCCTCGAACAGGCTGTTCGGCCAGTCATACGACTCGGGTGAAACCCGGTCGAAGTACTTGGTCGCCATCTCGAACTGGCCCGTGGAATAGAAAACGCGAGCGAGCGAGAGATTGGCCAGATCCTTGAAGGGCTTGACCTTCGGATCCTGACTCTCCTCCGCGCCCCGTAGGACCGCCTTGAAGGCCTCGACCGCGGGCCGAGCGGCATACTCGCGAACGTGGGTCGCACCTTCGAACAGCTTGGCTTGAGGGTAGAAGGCGCTCCCAGCGGGAACCAGGTTGAAAAGCGCAACGGCTTCCTGGAACTTACCCTTGTTGTAGTAGTACTTCCCCAGCAGGAAGTACAGCTCGTCGCGAACCGCCTCCAGCTGCGGGGCTTCCAGTTCCTGCCGATTGTACTTTCCGATCTTCTCCAGAACGACTGCAACATCCACCGGCTGATGGGTGAGCGATGCCAGCCACTGCAGGGTTTCGTTGTAATGCGGATGGGCTGGACCCTTCTGAACGATGCGATCGAAATAGCTCAACGCCGCCGAAAAGAACTTCAGCTTGAACAGCGCCTTGCCCATCATGAACTCGGCCCGCATCCTCGCATCCGCGCCTGCTTCGCCCTCGATGGCCTTGTTGAATTCAATGGAGGCCATGTAGTAGTCGCCGCGCTGGTAGAACTTCTCCGCTCGCTCAAGCTCGGGCGAAGGCTCACCCGCGGCCTTGGGCGTCGTCGATGTAGTCTCGCCCGCGGGCGCGGCGGCGGCCGGCTTGCTCTTTTTCCGTCTTTGCGCCCAGGCGTCGGACGTCACCGCCAGGGTGAGGGCGAAAAGCACGAACAATGCGCAACCCTTTTCACGGCTCATGGATGACCTCGCTCGGTGACGCCCACCTCAAACAATTTCGGCGGGCAGTTGGTGGAAGAAACTAATCAAGTGTTTGGTGTCGCCTACCCCGCCGCGCGAACATAAGCTAGTGTTTGGGTGTTTGCAGGGCTTCAACTGGCGAACCGTGGCGATCGTATCGAGAACACTACCGTCGGTGTTAGGCTTAGAAACCGGGCCATCCTAGGCACGCGGATCTGAGGTGTCAAGCGAGAACATCCCGCCCCGACCTGTGCTCAACTACGCGAATCTTCGGAACAAAATGTCGCCCTGCGGGGCTGCGATTCCCTGTTGACAGGCAACTTCGCGACGCTAAGATGCCCCATCATTGGTACCTCACCGTGCTTGCACTCGGCTTCGGCCGAACCGGACTGGAGGAATCCTTCGATGAGCCCGAAACTCTCTGCCCCCTGTCGCCACTGGCGGATCGCCTTGGTTCGTGCGTCTGTGCTTGGAGCGTCACTTCTCACCCTTGCCGCCTTTGGCAGCATGGCCTGCGAAGACAACGGGATCGGCCGGCCCTGTGACATATTGGCCGACGCTGGCCAGGCGCAGGCCGTCTACAACCCCCAGGCGCTCGAGTGCCCCAGCCGCATCTGTCTGAAGCCACTCAATCAGGGGACGACGGTGGTGGAAACTGGCGCTTACTGCTCGGCCACCTGTTCAAAGGATAGTGACTGCGACGGGCAGAAGAAGGACATGAGTGACAATAGCGACCACCGCTGCGCAAGCGGCTACGCCTGTGGTGTAGCCTTCGTCGTGGGCGCGCTCTGCTGCAAGAAGCTCTGCCTCTGCAAGGACTTCCTGCCGCCTGGGACTGGTCTGCAGGCGCCTCAGACCTGCGACCCAGCCAGGAACGGCGGACTGGGCTGCCAAGAATAGCGGCGGCGAAAGACAGGAACGTCTTTCGCCGTGTCTGGCCCACCGTTCACGGGACGCGCGGCGGTTGGCGCCCGCGCGGAGGACCTGGCTGCCGCCCTGCTAGCAACGCGTGGCTATCGCATCGTTGAACGAAACTGGCGTCGCCCCGAGGGGGAGTTGGACTTGGTGGCAGATGATCGAGGCATCCTTGTCTTCGTTGAGGTGCGTTCGCGTACGGGCGAGGAACGGGGACATCCGCTTGAGACGGTGAATGCTCGCAAGCGCGCCCGCGTCGTGCGCGCCGCTCGCCTCTACCTGGAAGCCGCCCAGCCCGCGGCGACGGCCTTTCGCTTCGACGTCGTGGGGGTTTCCTTCGCGCCTGACGGAGGCCAGCCCGCGATCACCCACGTGGAAGACGCGTTTCGCGTGACCTAGTGCTGCCCGCCAGACGGGTGGACAGGGTAGGCTGTCCGTCCCGAAGCCCCCGTAGGGGGAGCTCGCCGGCTCCCCACGCGACTATGCGCTGGGCGCGTTGCCGTCCGTGGCGGGAGCGGTATTTTCGGCAGCCGCGCGGCCGCCCTCGCCCTGGTCAACCACGCTGCGCTCACCTTTGATACGCGCCGCCCGACCCTGCAGATTCCGCAGGTAGTTGAGACGCGCCCGGCGCACGCGCCCGCGTTGAACAATCTCGATCTTCTCAATGCGGCTTGTGTGCAGAGGGAAGATGCGCTCAACACCCACGCCATACGAGATCTTGCGCACGGTGAACGATGCACAAGCCGAAGCGGAGCGCCGGTCGATGCACACGCCCTCGAACACCTGGACCCGCTCCTTGTCGCCTTCTTTGATCATGGTATGGACCCTGACGGTGTCGCCCGGCCGGAAGTTCGGAATGTTGTCCCGCCGGTAGGCACTTTCGATCGCTCGTATCAGGGGGTGCGTGCTCATGGGTCGGCTCGATGTAGGGGCGTATTTACTACGCGGAAGGAGCGCCACAGTCAACATCAACCTCCGCGATGGTCCGCGGCGAGCAAAGCTCGCCGGCTCCCCACGCGGCTATCCGGTCCCATCCAGTTCAGCGAGCATGGCCTTTTCCTCTTCGGTCAGCGGGTACCGGTCGATTAGATCCGGACGGCAAGACAAGGTGCGGCGCAACGCTTCCCGACGACGCCAACGCGCCACCTCGGCGTGGTTACCTGAGAGCAGCACCTCGGGGACGCCAAGCCCGCGGTAGAGGGCAGGCCTGGTCCACTGCGGAAACTCCAGCCGGCCGGCGGAGAAAGACTCCTCCACCACCGACTCCCCGCATCCCAGCACCCCCGGCACCAAGCGTGCGGTGGCCTCGATGATGACGGCAGCGGCCACCTCGCCGCCTGCCAGCACGTAGTCCCCGATGCTCACCGACTCGTCGGCGTAGAGTTGGGCGATCCGCTCATCCACGCCCTCATAGCGGCCGCAGATGAGCATGATGCGCCCCCGGGCCGCCAAGTCTGCAGCGCACTTCTGATCGAAGAGCCGCCCGGACGGCGAGAGCAGGAGCCGATGGCATCGTCCGCGCAGACTCTCCGCATCATCGATGGCCGCCGCGACGGGGTCGGGGCGCAAGACCATGCCGGGGCCTCCGCCGTAGGGCGAATCGTCGACCTGACGATGGCGGCCCGGCGCGAAATCCCGCGGGTTGGTCCTTTCGACGGCGATGAGGCCGCTTGCCAGAGCCTTTCCCAACAGGCTGGCCTGGAGGAACGAAGTCAAGACCTCTGGAAACAGGGTGATGATCTCGATCACCAGCCGGGGCGANNCAATCACCATGACGTCGTGGGCTCCGTTCCAGAACACGCTGCGCACAACGCCGAGCACGCGCCCCCCGCTGTCCTCGACCAGGCAGCCGAGCAGATCCTCAACATAGAATTCGCCCGCGCCCAGCGGCGGAAGCATCGTCCTGGACAGCCACAACTGCCGTCCAGTCAGAGACGCCGCACGCTCGCGCGTCGACACGCCCTCTAGCCTGAGCAGAAACCCGTCCGCCATTTGCCGAACCGCCGTTATCGTAGCCGGGGTCTCGGGGCCTGGGGCGCCAATCGTCACCGCCAGCGGGGGCGACACGGTGTCCAGGCGCCAGCCTCCCGAGTGGAAAGGGCGAACACTGATCTCGCCAGTGTTGCCATGCGGTCGCCCCAGGATTCCAAAGGCCAGACCCTCGGAATGTAGGCCATCTGAACGCAGCGGAAGACCCCCCGCTACTCGAGGATTTCCAGGATTGCGCGTCGTTTCATCTTGGCTGACGCGGCAGACAGAACCGTGCGAAGGGCCTTGGCGGTACGTCCTTGGCGGCCAATGACCCTGCCCAGGTCTGACTCAGCCACCTTCAGCTCGAACACCGTGCCATCCGGCTCCTCAATCTCCTCGACCGCCACCTCATCGGGGTGTTCCACCAACGCGCGCGCAAGATAGAGCACCAGCTCGCGCAGGGGCGGCGCTTTCTCGGAACCTCCTACGGAGGGGGACTCGGCGCCCTCTGTCACGGGAGCACTACTCAGTTGGCGCCGCTGCGGCCGCGCGCCTGACCTTCTTGATGAGCTGGCTGACAGTCTCGCTCGGAACGGCCCCTGCAGCCAACCAGTGGTCCACACGGGCCATGTCGAACTTCACCTCGGGCGGGCTGCGCCGCGGGTCGTAGATTCCAACCTGCTCGATCAAGCGTCCATCTCGGGGACTGCGGCGATCCGAGGCCACCACGCGATAGTGGGGGCACTTCTTTCCTCCGCCGCGAGTGAGTCGTAGGGTAACGGCCATGTTATCTAGATCCTCGTGGGCTCGAATTGAGCCAACGGCTGAGAGTGATTATAACGCATGTGATTGTCAAGGCGAAGGTGCTTCTTTTCGCTGCCGAATTGTCTCCGACTGCACGCATTATAGGCCCCTCACAGTGACATCCGGCTAGGCCTGTGCGATTTTCCCTTGGTTTCATGCGTCCACGCGCCCCGAGTCCCCTGCCGGCAGCTTTCTTCGCGGCCTACTTCGCGCATCTGAGCTGCGTTGCATTAGCCAGCCCGCGTGAACGCCGCGCCGTCATCTTCTACACCGGTCAGACCCAAGGCACGCTTGAACCTTGTGGCTGTACCAGCGATCCCTTGGGCGACATCGCGCGCGTGACCGCACTGGTGCGTAGGACCGCACGCGGTAACGCCGTCCTGCTGGTGGATGCGGGCAATTTGACCTACCCCCCAGGCAAGATTCCGTCGCGCAAGCAAGAGGCCGCCGACCTAGTGGCAAGCTTCTTGGCCCGAGAGATGACCCGCCTGCCCTTTGGCGGCTCGGCCCTCGGCGAAACCGATCTGGGGCAGGGAGTCGCCAAGGTTCAGCCCAAGCGCCTGGCCGCCAACCTCGACAACCTTCCTTTCGTGGAGCCATCGCGTATCAGGCTGGTGGGGGGAATCACGGTCGGGGTCTTCGGCCTGGTGGATCCAGCCCTCGCGCGTGAGAATGGGCTGCGCGCGGCAGATCCGGTCAGCACGGCTCGGGCTGAGGCCGACCGGTTGCGCGCGGCTGGCGCCCAGATCGTGATCGCCCTGGCGCCGCTCGAGCGCTGGCAGGCGCGCGCAGTGGCGCGCGAGGCGGCGGTTGACTTCGTGGTGCTGGGGAATGACGTGGGCCAGGGTACGCCGCGCGCAGAGAAAGTTGGCAACGCCTCCTTCCTTCTGGTCCCAGGTTCTGAGATGCAGCAGGTGGGAAGACTAGAAATCGTCCTTCGTGAGGCACGGCCCGCTGGAGAATCACTCCGCGATGCCGGCGGACCGACAGCGAATCGCATGCGCGCCGAGGAGATCGATCGCCAGACTCGCCAACTGGACGCCGATCTTGCACGTTGGGAGAACGACGCCACCAGCGATGCGGGCTTTGTGGCTGCGAAGCGCGAAGAGCGAGACCAGCTCCGCGCCGAAGCTACGCGGCTGGTCGGCACGACCTGGGCAGCGCCGGGCCAAGGCTCGTATTTCGTCAACCAGCTTCTGCCCATCCGACGCAGCCTGGCCCGCGATCCGGCCCTGGCCGCCAGCATGCGAGAACTCGACCGGGCGGTGGGCGACGCAAATCTGAAGGTGGCAGAGCCCCCGCCCCCTGCCGAGCCAGGCCGGGTCCATTTTTCGGGTGAGGCTTCTTGTGTTCGCTGCCACAAGGCGGCGGCCCGGTTTTGCAAGCGCACAGCCCACGCCCACGCGTGGAGGACCTTGCAGGCTGTGGGCAAGACGGGGCACGGGGACTGTGTCAGTTGCCATGTCACGGGCTACGGCGAGGTGGGCGGGTCGAGCCTAGGGTTCAGCAAGGGCCTAGAGAACGTCCAGTGCGAGGCTTGCCACGGCCCGGGCTCGATCCACGTGGAGAAGCGCGGGCTGGAAAAGCCGCTTGCCCTGCGCACGCGCACACCCGAGGCGGTGTGCGCGCACTGCCACAACGAACAGCACTCAGACACCTTCCAATACGAGGCCTATCTACGCGGCATCATCGGTCCCGGCCATGGCGAGGACGCGCGCGACAATCTGGGCGCGGGACCGACCGCCAGGGATCTGCGCCGAGCTGCGGAGAAGCGCGCACGCGTCGCTGCCGGGCGGCCGAGATCGCCCTAGCCGTCGCGCTTCTTCGGCAACGACCCGGCGAGAATCTGGTCGAGCAGCTCACTCTCGATATTGCCCCCGCTGACGAGGACCACCACACGACGGCCTTGCACTGGGAGCTTGTCTTCCAAGAGGCCGGCCAGCGTGACCGCAGCCGAGGCCTCGCACACGATGCCAAGGGATCGGTACGCGTACACGATGGCCTGCCGCATCCCCACTTCACTCACCAAGGCGACCTCGGGAAAGTAGTCCTTGGCCATGGCAAAGGTGCGCTCACTGACCGCGCCTTCCAGGCCCTCGGCCAGGGTGGGGCCGCCGTCGTATTGGGTGTAGGCCCGACCCTCGTCCAGCGAGCGCCTCATGGCGCAGTTGGCTTCGGGCGAGACGCCCAACACGCGAATCCCACGTGGGACCATTTCGACCCCCAACCCGGCCGCAAGCCCACCGCCGCCTACTGGTGTCACCACGGTGTCAACGTCAGGAAGTTGGGCCAAGATCTCGCGCGCCAACACGCCGCCATTTCCCGCGATGACCCAGTCATCGTCGAAAGCCGAGGCGAAGCTGAGCGAGGGGTCTGCCGCTGCGCGCCGCCGGGCCTCGGCTTCGGCTTCGTCATAGGACGCACCCACGACTTCCAACGCCGCACCGAGCGCCAAGATGCCGTCGCGCTTGCTTTGGGGGGTCTGCGCAGACACCAGGACCTGGGCCTCGACGCCGAAGGTCCGGGCCGCCAGCGCCACGCCCAGGCCGTGGTTGCCCGCCGAGGCGGCGATGACCCGCTTCTTTCCTGCCTGGCTCATACCGGCGACGAATGCGGCAGCCCCACGCAGCTTGAACGAACCGGTTCGCTGCAGGGACTCGAGCTTGAGCCAAACATCCGCGCCTGTACGACGGCCCAGCGTCGGCGCTGGGATGAGCGGCGTCACGCGCACCAGTCTGCGCACACGCTCGGCGACGGCTCCGCCGGTGACGTCGGTCCAGATGTCTGGGTTGAACAGGCGCATCGAGTTGCTCACGCTATCAGTGCGGGCCGCAAAACGCCACGTGTCTGCGTGCGTTCTGCCGGTGAGGGCGGTAAGCCTAGAGCGATGCTTGACGTCGACATTGCGCGGCTGGTGCGCTCGGGCCAGGTGGAAGAAAGCCGGGCCGACCGCGTGCTCTGGCTGTGGGACGAGATCCGCCGCCTCAAGCGCGACAAGAACGCCTTCGTGCCCGCCCACAACTACCAGGTGCCCGAGGTGCAGGTCATTGCCGACACCGTCGGCGATTCTTTCGAGCTGGCGGTGCGCGCCCGCGACGTGAAGGCACGTCTGGTGGTCTTCTGCGGCGTCCGCTTCATGGCTGAAGGGTGCACCACGCTGGCCCCTGACGTGCCGGTCTACCTGCCCAACCAGGAAGCGCTCTGCTCGCTGGCAGAAATGGATGCCGACGATCTCGAGGAACGGCAGGAGTTCTTGCGCTCGCTCGGGCGCAAGTTCGCGACCATGACCTACGTGAATACCTACGCCAGCGTGAAGGCCCTGTCCGACGTTTGTTGCACCAGTTCCAACGCGGTGAAGATCGCCGACCGGCTGGGCGTGCCGGACCTGCTTTTCGTTCCCGACCAGAATCTCGCCTATCAGGTGGCGCTCAAGACCCGGCGCATGTACCTGCCCCCGCCTGAACCTCACCAGTTCCATCCACGCGAATATCTTGCGCGCGTTGAACCGCTGATTCGGGAGGGTGAGCGGGCGGGCCTGGCCGGCAACGTGTTCGCCTGGGAGGGGGCCTGTCACGTCCACCAGCAAATGACTCTGGCCGACATAGCCCACATCCGCCGAGAAGATCCCGAAGCCGTGGTCATCGTCCATGGCGAGGTGAAGCCCGAGCTGCAGCAAGCCGCTGATGAGGTGATGTCGACCTCGCAAATGGCCAGGTACGTCGAGAGCCATCCCGAAAAACGGCGCCTTGCCATCCTCACCGAGTGCGGCCTGGTGGTGCGTTTGGAGCTGGAACACCCCGACAAGCAGTTCTACAAGCCCTGCCGTTTGTGCGAGCACATGAAGGCCATCAGCCTGGAGAGCGTCTACGAAACCCTGCGTGACGAACCCGCCCGATGCCTGGTCACGGTTCCCGAGGCCGTGCGCCAGCGGGCAGCCGCCGCCATGTTGCGCATGATCGACCTCGGCGCCTGAGTTCGCTACGGAAAAACCAGCACGTTGCGCGGGCCGTAGCTGGCCACCAGCCCGTCGATGTGGCGCCTGACCAGGTCGCGCCGGGCCACCACGGCCCGGATCTCGCTTGGGGTCAGGATCTGGTACTCGTCTGGGCTCGCCTGGGCCAGGATGCGCTCCAGCGCAGGAACGGTGACCCGGTCGAGGGCCTGATAGAGCTGGCGCGAGAATCGCTGCGTCCGGTGCAAGATCGAGCGCGTGTGCTCGTTGCCCTCAGGCTCGATGAAGAAGGACATGGTGTTGTCCATGAAGAGCAGGCGTGAGCCGTCGGCCGACGTCTTTATGTTCCCGCCGCTGTAGCGGTCGGGGTTGGAGGTCAGAAAGTCGAAGACCACGAGCTGCGAGAGCTGCGCCGCCAGCGCGCGTTTGTCGACCGGAATGGGCTGCCCCTGCGTGAGCCACTGGATGCTCTCGTGAATGCCCTCGGGCGTGTCCAACCCCGAGTCCTTGATCCCGGGTACCCAGTACATGACCACACCCGCTGTCCTGCCCGCCGGATTGAAAACCGTCTCGGCCCGAATGCGCGGCAGTTCCGCCACACTGTCGGGATGGAGGTGCGACAGAATCTCGTCGCGGCTCACCAAACGAGGCGTTGCCGGCGGCACTGCGTTCAGGCCCAGCAATCGGTTGAGCCGGTAGGCGGCCACCTCCTTGCGCGGGATGGTCCGCAAATCGGTTTGCGCCGGCTTGAAGGCGGCGCGCGAGCCATCGGCGAGATCGACCCGGAACGACAGGGTTGCCCCCCCTTTGTTGAGCTTCATGCCCAGGATGGGCTGACTGCGCACCCTCTCCAGCAGCATCTCGTCGGACATGCCGAGGAAGGTACCGGCAGGCTCCTCGAAGACGGCAGGGCTGGGCAGGCTCGACAGCTCGCCGCGCGGCAGAAGAGCGAAGGAAGCCTCTGAGCCTACTCCTCCTTGGCTGCGCGGCTGGCCGGCTCTGGCGCGTCCGCGCTCACTGAAGAAGTGCAGGGAGGCTCGGGTAGCCCAGGCCGCACCGGCGAGAGCACTTGCCAGCACCAGGGCTTCAGCGGCCACATATCGCCCGAGGCGCACCAGGTAATTTTAGGGCCTAACCCTGGCGAGCACAAACCAGGTGGCGTCACTCGTCTAGTGCCTGCTGAATCGCCGCGTCGATCTCCGCCCTGCGCCTCTGCCCGACCATGACTCGGCGAATGACTCCATCGCGCCCGATGATGACCAAGTGGGGCAACGAGACCACCCGGTACAGGCCACCGACCTCCCGGTCGTCGAGGAGATTCGGGTAGAGCGCTGGATACTGGCCCAGGAAGGCCTGGATCTCGGCCTTGTCAGCCATGGAGCCCTCCGAGCTGATGGCCAGGAACTCCACGCCCTGCGACCGGCGCGCGCCGTAGATATCGTGAAGCGTGGGTGCAAGGGCGATACACGGTGGACACCAGCGGGCCCAGAAATCGAGCAAGACGACTTTGCCCCGCAGTTCGGCAAGCGCCACGCTGCCCGGTACTCCGTCGATGCGTGGGAGCACGAAAGCGGGCGCGAGAACTCCGCGGCCCACCGGCGCAATGGCATCGCGGTTGTGACTGAGCCAGACGATATTCAGGGTCAGCGCGCCGGCCAGAACGCCGCCCAGGATAGTCCCTGCCACGCGTGCGCTTCTTGGCGGCCCGGGCGTCGGCGCGGCTGGCCCTCCCGCTGGTGCGGCCTTCGCTCCGGAAGGACGGCTGCGCGCTAGCCGAACCCCGATCGCGAGAATCATGAACGCCCAGGCCAGCGCGATGATCGGAATCACCGAGCCCAGGACGTTCGCGGCAGCTGGGAGCAGCAAGCCGGTCAACTCGGCCAGGCCCGAGAGCAAGAGATAGGGGATACTGCAGGCCGCGCCCAACTCGATGTCCAGGGCCGGATCGCGGCGACCCCGGCCAGCCAAAAGGGTGATGGCAACTCCAGCCAGTAACGCGACCAGCAAGGCAGGCCGCAGGTCCCGGCCCACGATTCCCAAGAGCTGGGCCAATGTTCCGGCGAAAGAAGCCTCGCGCACCATGAGCACTGCACGCGCCACGGCCGGAAGACGAAAGCACAGCACGCCGAGCAACAAGATCGCGAGGGCATCGCCCACCCCGCCGCGCTCCCGCGCTTGGATATCGGCCAACGCACGTCCAGGCGACACCAGGAGCATGCCCACGCGGGCCAGGAAAGCCGGCGCAAGACTGCCTCTGCTGTCGTCCACCAACGGACCCTGCGCCATACTAGTGCCGCTTGCCAGAAGTTCCGCAGGGGTTAAGCCGATGGTCAATCCAGGAAGGCAGCACTAGCGACGCCCATCCCCACGTTGCTTGAGCAGTTTCTTCGCCGCCGTCGCGAGTGCGCCCGGGATGTTCTTGGAGCGCGAAATGTTGCGCAGGTCGTCCTGGTGCAAATAGGCCAAGAAGTGCAGCGACGAGCCGAGCGGGCACTTGGGGTTGCTCACCAGGGCCAGTTTCACGGCGTAGTCCTTGCTGCGATCGTGGCTGTTCGCGATGTAGCGGATCACATCGTCGCACACGTTGGTGCTGCCTGCGATCCGCTGAATCTCCATGTCCGTGATCCGTGGCGAACGAATGACCGTCATCGCCACCAGTCTATTGCTGTCGCGGACCAGTATCTTGCGGCAGGTGGCATTCCCGATGGTAGCGAGCCGGATCTTTTCGAAGACCTTGAGGTGGTCGAACTTGATGAACGACATGCTGACCGGCCGCTTTTCTTCCGCGGATGCCGCCCCGCCGTCACCTAGCTCCCCGGTCTGCCCGGCCACCCCCTCTGGTGCCGAGGCAGCCTCGGCCGCGGCCAGAGCTGCCTGGAACCGACCATCGGTGGCCGCTCCATTCGTGGCTTCCGGGTCCTGGCGGATCGCGCTCACGATTTCGTCAAAGGCAGGGATGCCCTCCAGGCGCACACCGTTGCGTGCGCACAACTCGACCGCTCGGTTGACCGACGACATGCGGGCTCGCTTGTTGAAAAACAGCGCCTCGACGATGGCCGGGCAGCGCAACAGGCGCACCTCGTTCTGAAAGATGATCTCAAGCAAGCTCTCGTCCAGACGCCCGGCCAGCATGAGAAAGGTTTCGTCGGCGGTCGCCGGGTTGTAGAGGATCCTCTCCAGGGCGGCCGTGCGATGGTCGGGTAGCCGGGTGGCGAAGAAGTGCAGCAAAGGCGCAGGCAAGGCCTCGCCCAGGGGCGGGTTGATGACGTTCTCAGGGAAGCTGGACGGCGCGGCCTCGGCGGCCGTCCGGACCGCCGGATCGGCGTCGAATGACAATTGGTAGATGACCGCCAGCAACTCAGCCGGCCGCAGGGGCGCCATGCCCCGCACCGCCATGAATTTGGCCGGGGTCGCGCCGCCCACCACCTTGGCCACCGCCGGCGGNNCCTCGTAGGGTCAGAAGCTCGTCACATTCTTCGATGGTGGACGATTCCCGCGCCACCAAGGCGCCCAGGCCGCCCGTGGCCACCACTTTCGGCGCGTAGTCTATCTCTGCACGGATCCGGTTGACCAAGGCATCGACCATCCCCGCGCAGCCAAACACCAGCCCGGCCTGGATGCTGGCCACCGTGTTGGTGCCCACCACGTGCTTGGGCCTGGCGATCTCCACCCGCGGAAGACGCGCGGTGGAACGATAGAGCGCATCGGCTGACACGATGAGCCCGGGGGCGATGATGCCGCCGGCGTACTCCCCGCGTGCCGTGACCACGTCGAAGGTAGTGGCGGTGCCGAAGTCGACCACGATAGCCCCTTGCGTCCACCGCGCGTAGGCAGCCACCGCGTTGACGATGCGGTCCGCGCCGAGATCCCGCGGGTTCTCATAGAGGACGGCCATCCCGGTCTTCATCCCCGGCCCAACCACCAAAGCCGCCACGCCAAAGTAGCGCGCAAAAAGCCGTTCCATGGGCGCCGTGGCAGGAGGGACGACCGACGATATGATGGCCCCCGTGACCTGCCCCATGGTCAGGCCCTTTAACTCAAGCAACCCCGCGAGGGTTGCGGCATATTCGTCTGCCGTGCGTTCGACTCGCGTTTCCATGCGCCAGTCGCAACGCAGAGTTTCGCCCTCGAACAGGCCGAAGGCCGTATGGGTGTTTCCGATATCAACCGCGAGCAGCATGGGAGCCGGATGATTGTATCTGCATCCGCGCGCCTGTGCATGCCCGAGCTGGTCCTAGTGCCTCGCGTGGCGGCCGGCCGTGGTTCGCGTTCCAAGCATTCCTGGGAGGTCACGGACCGCAGCGTTAACTTCGACTACCTGGACGATTCCCGCAGGGAAAAGCTTGACCGGCTCTTCGACGGTCAAAGTTTGAGGTAAACTATAGGTTTGCTGACGACGCACCAATGACGGTTGACCTGGGCATCTCTGCCGACGACGCTGCTGACGACGCTGGACCCGAAGGCCAGCGGTTCGGGTTCGCGCTCAGTACCGAAAGCCCACGCGTTCTGGTCGTCGACGACGAGCGCGTTATTCGCGAAATGCTGTCGGATTTTCTCGGCCTTGAGGGCTACGTCGTGCGCACCGTGGAGGACGGGGCGCAGGCCTTGGAGGAATTGCAGCGCCGCAGCTACAACCTAGTCATATCCGATCTGAAGATGCCCAACATGAGCGGACTCGAGCTGATCGAGAAGATCACCGAGCTGGGCCTTCCGGTGTTGACCGTCATCATGACCGGCTTCGGCACGGTCGAGACCGCGATCGAAGCGATGAAGCATGGTGCCTACGACTACGTGCTTAAGCCCTTCCGCGTCGAAGAGGTCGTTCACACCGTGCAACGCGGGCTCGACCGCCAGCGCCTGCAACACGAGAACCTGCGCCTCAAGGATGCCCTTTCCATCTACAAGATCAGCGAGGCCATCGCGACCTCCCTTTCGGTTGAGCGGGTGCTTGACCTGGTCCTTGAGGCTGTGCTCGATGCGGTCAATGCGGACGTGGCGAATCTGCTGCTGGAAAGGCCCGAGTCCAACCGCCGCCCCGGGGATCCGCCAGGCCCCTTTGTCGAGCATGCACGCAAGGTCTCGCCGCGCCTCGGCCCGGCCGACACGGCGCCACCCCTGAACCTCGCCGAGGTCTTGCCCCTCTTTCAGGAGGACAAGCCCCTTCTCGCGCATGGCGCCCGGGCGCACCGCTTCCTGCTCGGCCTGCCAGAGAACCGGCTGGTGAGCTTCTGTTCCATCCCGCTCAAGCTCAAGGGCCGCATCATTGGCATGTTGAGCGCGTACAGCTACACCAAGGGCGCCAAGTTCAGCGAAGGCCAGCGCAAGATGCTCTATGTGCTCGGCAGTCGCGCTGCGGTGTCCATCGAGAACGCGCGCCTGTACGAGAGCCTGGTCGACACCAACAAGGACCTCAGCCTGGCCAATGTGTCGTTGGAGGAGAACTTCCGCCAGACCATCATTGGGTTCGCCCACGCTCTTGAAGAGTCCGACCGCTACACCCGCGGCCATTCCGAACGCGTGTCCACCTACGCGCGCCTCATCGCCATGGGCATGCGCATGCCTGAGGCGCAGATTGAGACCATCGTGAAGGTCGGCCTACTGCACGACGTGGGCAAGATTGGCATCCGCAACGATCGGCTCAACAAGCCCGGCAAGCTCACCCCAGAAGAGCTGGCCATGTTCCGCTCCCACCCAGCCAAGGGCAAGCGCATCCTCGAGCCGATTCCCTTCATGCGCGACATCGTGCCCGGTTGCTACTGCCACCACGAGGCCTGGGACGGCTCGGGCTACCCCCAGGGCCTGCGCGCCGACGGGATCCCGCTCATAGGCCGCATCATTGCGGTGGCCGACGCCTATGATGCGATGACCACCGACCGCGCCTATCGGCAGGCCCTGCCCCATGTGATCGCTTGCGGCGAGCTCGAACGCTGCAGTGGCACACAGTTCGACCCCGAGATCGTGCGCATCTTCTTGGTGCGCATCGAGGAGCACAGGAAGCTCGAGCTTCTGGCCGGCCGCAACGTCCCCCGCTGACGTGCTGGGCGACCGCAGGTCGCCCCTACCCGGGCGCGGCCGTCGTGCACTGGTAGCCGCGTACCCGCTGGCGCGCTCGTGGTCGCCGAGCGTCCTCTCCCGTCCACCTCCACCGGTTGGTCTTCCGCAGCCGCAGCTGTCCCCCCCAAAAAAAAACCGCCCGGGAATCGGCTTGCGGCCGACGCCCGGGCGGCTTTGAACTACCCTATCGTCCTAGCTACGGATTCGCTGCCCCGCTCAGACCCACGGTGACGCTGTCGCCAGGAATGCCGCTGACCGTCAAGGAGGCTGCCTTCGTGCCAACGCTCGACGGCGCGAACCGGACGGTGACGTTGCAGGTGCCGGTCTGGGCCGCCACGCTAGTTCCTGTGCAGAGGTCCTTGACGATCCTGAACTCGCCTGCGTTTGCCCCCGCCAGGCTTGCCACCAACAGCCCCGTAGCCTGACCACCCGTGTTCTGGAGGGTGAACGTTTCTGACTCGAACTTCGTCTCCGTGATACTTGCCCCTGTTGCGAAGGAGCAAACCGCTGGGGTCGTGCCGCTTGCAGCCGTGTAAACACAACCGACAAGCGGACTCATTGCCAGCGAATCGTCAGTTGTTGGCGCGGCCACTTCGGCAGACACCACAAGAGCCGCCGTCGCTGTGCCGGTTAGCGCCACCTTCACTACGGGCGCCCCGGTGGACGTCACGACGAGGTTTCCGCTCTTGGCGGCAGAGGCGAGGGCCAGTGGCGTGAACGTCAAGAACACGTTGCAGTGACCACCAGCCACGAGCCCGTTGGCCAGGAAGCCCGAGTAACCGCAATCGGTGGTGGCCGGGCTAGCCGAGGTCGCTTTGACCGCGAAGTCAGCATCGTCAACTGTGAAGCTAAGCGGTCCTGTTGGCAGGGCACTGGCCGCGTTTGCTACACTGATGGTGAATACAGACGACTTCGCCCCCACAGCGAGACTTCCAAAGTCCTGGGCTGTTGGGGTTGCAGTGATTGTGGCCGCAACCACTCCCGTCCAGGTCGCCAACACCGAAGCCGCCGTGTCCGTGGTGGTGCCGGCCGTCGCAACTGTGGCAGCAGGAGCAGGAGAGCTCGGCTGAGCGCCCAGTGCCGTCGGATTGACCATGAGCACCAGGTTGCAGGTGTCTCCTGGATTCATCTTGGCCGTGCAGGTCGTGTCGGGAGAAACGACCAGGAGCTGCGCATTGTTGCTGGCCGCCGCCACAACTGCGCTGGTTGCCGACTCGCCAGTATTGGTCACAACCACGGTCATCTTCGCGGAATTCGTGGACTCTATCGCGCTGCCGAAGGCCACCGCCGTCGGCACTGCCGTCAGGACTGCCGGGCCAAGCCTGTGCGCATACAGTGTCATCGGGTTGGACGTGGCGGTGCTGCCGCTCTTCACCGTGACGGTGACCACACGCGTACCGGACGGCTGGGTGCTTGAGATTGTCGCAGGAGTCCATGTCACCCCAAAGAGGCAGCAATCTCCGCCGTTCAGAGCGAGGACTGGCCCCCCACCAGTGAAGCTGCATTCGTTCGTCGTTGTGGCGAGGGCTGCCGTGGCAAATTCGCCGGCCACACCACTGGCGGCGGTGGGGTTGGCGGAGTCAAGGCTGAAGGCAACTGCACTGCTAGTGGCAAAGGTAAAGGCTGAGCCACCTGCCGGATTACAGATCTTGAGCGTGGCCGTGCTGCCTGCGGTGCCGTAGTCATACGGAGCCGTCAGGCTGGTGTTCTCGACGATATAGGGACCGGCTGCCGCTTTCACAGCCGTCATGGCCGCAGAGGCGTACGGAGCAGTCGGGGTCCCGGGGCTTGCCGCCACGATCAGGGCTTCCGTCAGAGCGGAAGAGGAGGTCGCAGAGGTGGGGCTGAACGCCACGAGGATATCGCAGGTTTGGCCCGGAGCGAGCACCGTGGTGCCACTGACACAGGTCGACCCAGTGGTCACAAAGTCCGCTGCCGGGATGTGCGCGACAGGCGTGGTCGCCAGCGGCGAATCGTAGATGCCGAATGTGAGTGCACCGGAGCTGAAGCCACCGTAGTTCTTCACGGTGTACTTGATGGACGCCGACGTTCCGTTGACAGCCACAGCGCCAAAGTCGCGCTTGAGATTGGTGGCAGTGGTGAACAGGACATCCGCGCCGCCCGCCGTTGTGCCAGTGAGCACCGTCGAAGCAGTCTGACTCGTGGCATTCACAGTGAGCGTCATCTTCGCTGACTCGGTCACCGGTTGGTCGTTGGTGATACTCGAGCTCGGGACGCTCATCTGAATGTCCATCGTGCATGTCGGGGCGGGCGAAACGCTACCCACTGCCCCAAGGCCGCCAGCACAGTTGTTCGTCTTGACCGTAAAGTTGGTCGTCGCAAGCTTAGTAATGACATCAGTGTAGGTGGGTGCCAGCAGACCGCCTGCTGGAATCGCCTGACCGAGGTTCGTGATCGTGATGGTCTGGAAGGGCTGCGGATTGGATCCGCCAAACACGCCCGAGGGAGCAGCCGGAGTGCTAATGGTCAAGGTCGCGGGTGTCACGGTGATCTGGCTTGTGGCGTTCGCTCGCAAAGTCAGAACCTTGCTGCCGGCATTCGTGCTTGAGACTGTCAACGTATCGGTGCGCAGACCCACTCCAAGGTCGCCCGTCGGCTGGAACCAAACCTTCAAGGTGCAGGTTGCGGCGGGCGCCAGTGCGACGCCACAGGCGGTGGCGACTACACCGGTCGGGCATGTCGTGACACACGTCCCCTGGGCCTGGGTTCCTGGCGGGGTCAGGCTGAACTCGCTGCCCGACGGGATGGTGAAGGTCACCGGCGAGGTTCCGAGGCCACCCGAATTGCCTACCGTAACCGTGACAGGTGTACTGATGGCCGTGATCGCGGTGCCGCCGAATTCGGCGCCGAGGGTCGCTGTCAGCGCCGGCCCAGTGGCCAACGTCCCCGACAGGGTCGCGGTGTCGCTTTCTGTCGCACCAGCAACCGTGGCGCTAGCCGTGACCGTCGCGGCGAGTGCTTTGGCGGTCTCGGAGGCGGGAATGTCGAGGATGAGGTTGATTAGCTTGCAGAGGCCAGCTGGAATCGTGGCGGCCGTGACTTGGTCGTTGGTGACCACGAAGTCTGCCGCGTTTGCCCCAGTGATGCTGAATTGCGCCCCGGTGGCCGCAGTCGCGGCGGCGTTGCACACAGACAGCGTCATCTGCGTGGTGCCCGCAGTGCCAACTGCAACAGCCGAGAAGGTCAGGGCCGACGGCACGATATAGATTGGGCCAGTCGCGTTGCCCTGGACGGTTGCAGAATCGGTGGTTGCATCGCCGCCGAGCGCCGTCACGGTGCCAGTCTTGGCACCCTTTGACTGCGGGTTGAAGTCCAGAAGCACAACGCAGAACGGTACTGTTGTGCTGGTGGTCACCGCAGTGGACGGTGCCGTCAGGCTGCAATCTGAAACCGTCGTCGCGGGGCTAGCAGTACCATCCCACACAAAACTAGTAGTTGTTTCCTGGACAAAGTCAGCCGGCGTCCCCAGTGCCCCAGTCACAGCCAGGTTGCCGACCTGACCGCGAACGAATACCGCCAGGAGTACCTTGGTTGGCGTGCTCTGCGTGCTTGAGTTCGCACCGACGGGAAGCGAACCGAAGTTGTAGTTTCCAGCCGTCAGCAGACTCCCTTTGGTACACCCGGTGGAGTGCGTAATGGTGCTGCAGCTCAATGGGTACTCCTGGATCTCGATGACACCCAAGCCAGTTCCACTCAGGTTCGCGTTGGCGGTGCCGCCGTTAGTACCGGTAACAGTTACGGTCCCGTCGCTCTCTCCCTTGGCCGTAGGTTTGAACACAAGAGACAGGGTGCATGACAGACCCGGGGCCAGGGAGGCGCTGCAGTTGTTCGTCGCGATAGCGTAGGGCCCCGTGGTAGCCGCGGTAAGGGTACCTGTGGCTTGCGTGCTCTGGGAGTCGTTGGAAACGGTGCATACCTTGGGCGACGACGTCTGACCGACAACAGCCTGACCAAAGGAACCGTCGCCGCAGTAAATGGTAATCCCGGGCCGGGCGAGGGCGATGCCGATCACGGTGTGGGACGTGGACGACACGGTCCCGTCCGTCACTGTGATGGTCGCCGAGGCACTGAGCGCGATGGTCGGCGAGAAGGTGACAACGACCTGGCAGGTTGCGGCCGGCGCAAGAGCTGCCTGGCAGGTGGTCGTGTAGCTGAACTGGGACCCGCCACCAACGCTGGAGGTGCTGTCGTTCTTGACCACGGAGAGGACGCCCGAGGCGGTCGCGCCGGTATTGGTTACGGTGAAGGCCTGGGTTGCGCTCACGATCCCGACGCCGATGGTCCCGAAGTCCAGTGTGGGCGGGGTCATGGTGAGAACAGGGGGACCTGGGGGAGCCACTACAGCCGCGCCAGTCCCTTGGATCTGAAGCGTACCCAGCACTGTTCCGGCGGACGATGCATTCAGCACCGCGGACTTCACGCCCGCCGAGGTGGGGCTGAAGGCAACGGTTAAGGTGCAGGTTTTGCCGGCCGCCAGCGGAAGCCCGCTGCAGAGGTCGCTTCCAATCGCGAACTCGGCGTCGCCAGCCGCGACGGCTAGCGCGCCGGTCGCGCTCCCACCGCTGTTGGTAATCGTGTACGTCGACGCGGGACCCGCCTGCCCGACCGTCACGGTGCCCAGGTTGCCCGCACCGGCGATGGCCACCGCGGGCGTCCCGATCGCGGTTCCGTTCAGGGTCGCGCTAACCGGGGTGGAGCCTGCCGTGGCATCAGTCACCGTGAGGGTGGCGATCTTGGTACCCACCGTGGCGGGCTTGAAAACCACCTGGATCGCGCATACCGAAAGTGGCCCCAGCGGAACCACGCACTTGTTGTCCGTGATCGCGAAGTCGCTCGCGTTGACACCGGAGAGCGCGGTGGTCAGGCTGCCAGAATTCGATCCGCCACTGTTGGCAAGGTTGAAGGCGATGGCAGTGCTGGTTGCGCCCACGACAGCGGAGAACGAACCTGGGTTGGGACCAATCGCCAGGCTCGCCGGGGTGACCACGGTCGGAGTCACGGGGATGGTCTGCACGTTGCCGCCGGAGCTGCAAACGATGCTATCGCTCTTTGGTCCAGCCGTCGCGGCCTTAAACGTGTACACGTATGCGCAAGGAACACTAGCCGCGACGGTCCCTGTGCAGGTGGTCGTCGTCAAGTCCGCGGTCAGATCAGGGCCGCTCGCGAGGCAGGACAGGTCTGTCATCGCCTGCGTCGCCGTCACTGTGACGGAGATCGAGGCGCTCTGATTCACGAGCAGCGTGGGCGGAATCACCGATGGGGTGGCACGGAACGTCCCAACCGCGAGACCCGTGCCGCTCAAAGAAACCGTGAGGCCTGTGGCTACGGTGAGAATGCCATTCGCTCCGCCCACGGACCCGGGGGAGAATTTAAGCGTGATCGTACAGGTTGCCGCGGCGGTCCCGCAGGTCGTGTTCGTGGTGTCGATGGTAAACCCGGCGCCTGTCACGGTCGGGCTGACCACGACCNNCGATGCTGGTGAAACAGCCAGCTTAGGCGCCGGGGCAGCGTCCTGGACAGGAATGACCACGACGACGTCCGGCTTCGCACCAGTGTCGACGACTACGGGATTGCTACTTCCGCCACAGCCGGCGACCGCCAGCATGCCCACTAGCCCCAAGCAAGTGGCCTGGAGCAACCGATCGAAATTCTTAGAACACGTCATGTAATAGCCTCCATCAATAACCCAAGAGTTGTTTCGCACAGCGTGCGCATTGCAGCAGCGGAACCAGTTTTGGGGCAGGAAGCTGTAGAATCAAGAAAAAAAACGCTGCCACGGCGTATTCTTACCCCTTTGCCGCCTCGTTTTGGACGGAAGTGTAGGTGCAGGCGGCACAAGCTCGTAGACATTTGATGAATACGCAGTCAGAAAGCCGGAACGTGATGTCAGTAATGTGGTGGCTGTTACACGTTTCGGAGCAATTGAATTCACTACAGAACGCGAAAGTTGGTTTCGCTGTTCTCCAAAGTGAGTTTTTCCCAACCGACGAATGGGCGGCGTGATTGAGGCGTGGACGGCTGCGATCCACGGTTGCGTTGCATCGCCCTTCCGAGTAAGCGCCGTCGCTGTGGGCAGAGAGCATTCGCAAACGGCGCTCGCGGCGTTGCTACGCGCGCCGCCGGGTTGTCTCTGCGGCCGTGACTTGGTTCCCTGGCCTTGGTAGTTTGCGCGCCCAGCGACATGGACAACATCGACGGCCCCACGCCCCCTCCCGCAACCCCGCCTGCACCTCCCCCGCCGCCGGCCAACATCGGCCTGCGCATCCCGGTGGCGATCGAGGAGGAGATGAAATCATCGTTCATGGACTACGCCATG